>CAZEFM010000052.1:0-26515 GCA_964511575.1 uncultured Phycisphaeraceae bacterium
GGAACATGTGGTGGCCCCACACGATGAAGCCCAGTCCCGAGATCGCCATCATGGCGAACACCATCGGCTTGTAGCCGAACACCGGCTTGCGGGCGTGCACCGCCATCACGTCGCTGACGATGCCCATCGCCGGCAGAATCAGGATGTACACTTCGGGGTGACCGAAGAACCAGAACAGGTGCTGCCACAGCAGCGGCTGACCACCGGCGACGGCGACGACCTTGCCCGCCGCGTCGATCACCGTCGGCGTGAAGAACACCGTGTCCAGCACGCGGTCCATGAGCAGCAGGATGCCCGCGGCCGTGAGCACCGGCGTGGCGAAGAGCGCCAGCACCGCGGTGATCAGCAGCGACCAGACGGTCAGCGGCAGGCGGAACATGTGCAGCCCCGGGGCGCGCATGTTGATGATGGTGGTGATGTAGTTGATCGTGCCGACGATGGTGCTGAAGCCGACCAGGGCGATGGAGATCAGCCACAGGGTCGCGCCCATGCCGCCGGTGAAGTTGGTGTCGGAGTGGGGCGGGTACATCGTCCAGCCGCCGCCCGCTGCGCCGCCGGGTACCCAGAAGCTCACCAGCATGATGATGCCCGAGGGCACGGCGATCCAGAACGAAAGCATGTTGAGCTTCGGGAACGCCATGTCGCGCGCCCCGATCATCAACGGAATGAGGAAGTTGGCGAACGTGCCCAGCAGCATCGGCATGAGCACGAAAAAGATCATGATCGTCGCGTGCATCGTGAACAGCGTGAGGTACGCGTCATCGGTGAGCCAGTGCTTTTCGTAGGTGACGGCACTGGCGGGCACGTCGATCGTCTGGCCGTCGATGTTGAGCGACACGAGCGTGGCGTCGCTGCGCAGGGGAAGCTTGATCTGGCCGCTGTCGTCCTCGCTGGGCAGGCCGCTGGGGTTCGGCCGGTAGATGCGCGCCCCGGCGAGAATGAGCGTACGTTCGACCTGTCCCTCGCCGCCGGGCACTTTCACCTGCGTGCCGGGCACGGTCAGCGCGTTCTGCTGGCTGTAGGCGTAGTCGCCCATGACGCGGTTGGTGGCGACGAAGCCGTCAACCGGCTCTTCCAGGGCGTACACCGCGCCGCCTTCGCTGTTGCGCACAAGCGTGTTGGCGGGCACGGTGACGGCCAGGCCTTCGGGGAAGCCTGCGAGCGTGGCCTTGGATTCAGCGGCGAACTTGTTGCCGTTGATCTCGATGTCCCGGCCCAGCTTGACCTCACCGCCCACCTTCCACAGGGCGATGTTGCCTTCAGGCGCCAGACGCGTCATGGAGACGGCGGTGCCTTCCTTGCCCGGCAGCAGCGCGTGATAAGGCACGTTCTGCTGAGGCCAGGCGAGCTGATACCGCACCGCCAGCGCCAGGAGCGCCCCGTACACCACGAAGAACAGCGAGGCGAAAAGGAACTGAATGGCGATGACCTTGTGATCGATCGAGAAGACATACTTCTGCAGGAAGGTCGTCGGGGCGGGGTGAATGTGGTCGTGACCGTCGTGATGGTCGCTCATGATTGCGTGCTTCCCTAACCGAGTCGGCCTGATCGGCCGTGTGCGTCATGCAATGAAAGCCAAAAGGGCGCGGGACGAATCAGTAGCCGTAGTCGTCACCGCCGCCGTTGTCACCGGGGTTCAGCAGGGCGTATTCCTGTTCCAGAAACTGGTTGTACTGCTGCTCGCTGACAACGAACAGCTCGCCACGCATGGTGTAGTGCTGAGCGCCGCAGAGCTCGGCACAGACGATTTCAAACGGCTTGGCGTCGGTGATGATGATCGACTCACCCGTGTCGTCATTCCAGTATTCGATCGGAAAGTTCGGATTCGTGCCCACCACCTCGGCGCTGGTCTTGTTCGAGCGGAACCAGACGCGGGTGGTCATGCCCGGCACCGCGTCCTGCTTCACGCGGAAGTTGGGCAGGAAGAAGCTGTGAATCACGTCGATGCTCATGATGTCAGCGATGACCACGCGATCCTTGGGCACCACCAGACGCGAGACGACGATGTCGTCCTTGCCCGCTTCGTCCTTGGGGTCGAGCCCCGCCTGCACGCGGACATCGCCCGAGCGGATGTTCATCAGCGTCGGATCGACGCGGCCGAATTTCCCGTCCGGACCGGGGTACTGGAAGAACCACTTGAACTGCATGGCGATGACGCGGACCTCGACCGGGTTCGCTTCATCCTCGGGGATGTACTTCATCTTCGACCAGCTGTCCTGGCTGAGCACCGCGATCACCGCGAGGATGATCGTGGGGATGAGCGTCCAGACGCTTTCCAGGGCGTTGTTGCCGTGGATGAAGATGGAGCGGCGACCCGGCTGGTAGCGGTACCGGACCATGAAGATCGTCTGGACGACGAGCACGGCGATGAGCACCGCGATCGTCAGCCAGAGGACGAAGTTGAACATGGTGTCGATGGGCGCCGAAGCGTCGAAAACGTTGACGGGCACGGTAGTTGGCGTGCCGAACGTTTCGATCTGGTTCTGCGCCGTGGCGAGTTGCGGCGAGATCAGGGGTGTGAGCATGGGAAGGAAAAAAGTCCAGGACGGTAGTCGTGTGGCAGCAGACAACACATGCTCCTTGATCGAAGCAGGTTCAGGTGACGATGAGCAAGGCATGGTGGGCATCGCTTGCCGCGTAGTTGCAATCCCTTGCACGGGAGACCGGGGAGAGGCGGGCCGTGGGGCTTGTCTATTATGGACCTGCAGCTCCAAAGGTCCGTATTGTACCGGGTGAACCGTCGCCGGGCCAGAGCGCTTTGGCCGGCACGCCGCACCTTTGCGGCGGATGGTCTCAAGAATGTACTCGAAAGTTCAGCCGGGGTGAAATTCGCCGCCCGGGGGTTAGCCCAGGCGGCGGGATTTATGCACAAAAGCGGTCGCGATCAGTTGCCGCGCGGTGCCGGAAGGTTGTACGTCACCGTCACTTCCGCTGCGCCGTCCGCGGTCACCGTCACCTTGTAGCTGGGCTGATCGGTCTTGAACACGGGGATTTCATGCCACGTGGAGATCTCGTACTCGCCGGGGGGCAGGCCCTTGATCTCGAACGTGCCATCTTCCTGCGTCACCGCGAAGTAGGGGTGATCGAACACCGCCAGGCGGGCGCCCATCCACGGGTGCACGTTGCACTTGAAGTTGCCGCCCTGTTCCGCCTGGCTGAACGTCTTCTTCAGCACCACGCCCTTCACCATCGCCTCGTTGAAGGCGGGGTTGCCCTTGCTCGAGCTGAAGTTCACGTTGTGCATCGTGTTGTCGCTGTTGTGGATCTCCACCGGCTGGTTGGTCTGCACCGCCAGCACGTGCGGCGTGTAGATGCAGCCGACCTGGTCGATCACCGCGGTCTTGTCGAGCTGAGGAATGTCCTTGCCTTCCAGACCCTTGCTCACGTACACGACGACGTTCTGCAGCGTGTCGTTCTCGCCCCACACGTACGTTTCCTGCCGGGGCTGGTCCTTGCCGCGCCAGTACTGGGCGCAGAAGGCATCGACGTTCATGTTGCGGATCGGAGCGCGGTTGCGCTTCTCGCCGACGACCTTGACGATGCCTTTGATCGAGCCGCTGCCCGCCTTATCCACGCCGCCCACGTTGATGGCGGGCTTGGCGCCGTCTTGAGCGAGTACCGGTGCGCCCAGATGCAGCCCAAGCAGAGCGAAAGCCGCTCCACCGAGTGCCAGGCGTACCCACGGACGATTGCGACGAGCAGTCATAACACCAATCCTTTCCTAGCAGTGCTTATGGTCAGCCGGACGCTTGCCCGACGAAACCCCGATTGCGCTCTTCCTCCTGCGGAAGAACGCTTGAACTCAACATGTGCTGACACAACTCACAGCGTCAGACACTTATTTCTTCCTGCGAGAAAGGGCGAAAAAACGCCCCTGAAGCAGCGGGAAGGCCATTGTAACGGTCACCTGACCGAATACCAACGAGCCGCCCCATTCATCAACGCGTCAAACGGTGTTCACCTCCGCGAGCGCTGATCACCAACGCCGCGCGCCAACCAACTGCCTCGCCGAACGCGGCCTATCCCGAGGCCCCGCATTCAGTTCCTGGGCTCGGGAAGCGTGACGGCCACATCCGCGCGCGTCGAGGTGTTGGCCTCGATCGTCACCTCGAACTCGACCGGCTGAATCACCGGTCGTTCATGCCACGTCCTGAGCGTATACGTCCCCGGGGGCAGATCCTTGATCTCGAATCGGCCCTCGGCATCGGTCACGAAGAAGTAGGGGTGATCGAACACCGCCAGACGGGCACCCATCCACGGGTGCACGTTGCACTTGAAGTTGCCACCCAACTCCGTCCGGCTGAACGTCTTCTTCAGCACCACGCCCTTCACCATCGCTTCGTTGAAGGCGGGGTTGCCACCGGCCGAGCTGAAGTTCACGTTATGCATCGTGTTGTCGCTGTTGTGGATCTCCACCGGCTGGTTGGTCTGAACCGCCAGCACGTGCGGCGTGTAGAGGCAGCCGACCTGGTCGATGATCGCCACCTCCTGCTTCTGCGGAATCGTCTTGCCTTCCAAGCCCTTGGCAACGTAGACGATCGCATTCCGCAGCGTGCCATCCTCGTTGACGACGAGCATGTCTTCCCTCGGTGGTGCCTTGCCGCGATGGGATTGCACGCAGAACGCATCGACGTTCATGTTGCGGATCGGCCTGCGCGATGGGCGTGGGCCGTTGACCATCACCTGTCCGATCACGCGGGTGCCGTCGTACGCCTTGGTCGCTTCGTCGTGGAAGTCCTCGATCTGCGATACCTCGACGACCGGTTCCGGCGGGGCGGTGGGGGCCGGCTCAGGCTTCGGCTGCGGTTTGGGTTCGGGCCTGGGCTGTTCCGCGGCGGGTTGAGCCGGCGCCGTCGGGGTCACCGTTTTGCCCGCTTCCAGCGCCGCCAACTGCTCGGGCGTCAGCGGCTGCAGCTCGATCGTCGGTTCCGGTCCGCTCAGTCGCGGCGCATCGGGCGGCATGCCGTAGGTGATCGCCCGCGGGCCGACGCTGTAGAGGAAGTCCGTCACCAGCTTCCGCTGATACTCGCCCGTCGTGCCGAAGAGCGATTCGTACTGATCGCGCTGATCCGGCGGGTAGGGGATGTCGGTGCGGAAGTGCGAGCCGGGTTTGGTCCGTTCGCCCAGTTCGAGGTTGGCGACCTCAGCGCTGTCGGGCTTCCAGAAGATCTGCATGCGCGTGCCGGGCTGCATGAGGTCGGCATGTCGCAGCCATTCCTCGACCCAGTGACGCTGCAGACGTTTATGGACGAGGCTCAGGTTCGGCGCGCCACCGGGCTGTTCGTCCCTGGCGGCAATGCGAACGATGGTGGGGCCGACCTGCTGCGGCGCGGCGTCGCCTTCCTCGCCGTAGCCGTAGCCCTCATCGTCGCCGTACCCTTCATCACCATAGCCTTCATCGTCACCGTAACCTTCGTCATCGCCGTAGCCTTCATCGTCGCCGTAACCCTCATCATCCATGGGCGGCAACTCGCTCAGCAGCAGACCGGCTTTGGCGAGCACATCGTGGTCGCCCACGCGGTGGCAGTCACCCTGCGAGCAGTTCATGGTCATGAACAGCTTTTCGCCGCGGAGGTACTGTTCCTCGCTGATGACGGGCATGTGCTTCTGCACGTAGGGATAGTCGGTGTGCCACGCCGCGGAGAACGTGCGCACCTGTCGCAGCAGATCGTTCCAGCCGCGCTGACGCGTGGTGACGTCTTCGGCATCCAGGGCGGCGGCGTTGGGGAGGTGGCCCAGGTGAAGCTCATGCCACCATTTCGCCAAATCGTCCATGGCCCGACGCACCTTCTCGTTTTCGGTGTCGAACCACTCGTTCCGCCGCTTGGCGTCCTCGTTGTTGAGCCGTTCCAGGTTGCGCAGCCGCGCCGCCTTCATCCCTTCAAGCTGACGCACGCGCTCGGGCGACGTCGCCCCGGCGATGCGACGATCAAGATCATCGATCTCCGACTGCACGCGCTTGGCCTGCGTCCGGAACTCGTTGATGTAGTCGTTGATCGTCCGGAACGTCTCGTCCATGTCGCCGGCGAGCTTGCGGCTGTGAGCGGCGAAGTAGTCGACCAGATGACGCGCTTCCTCCGGCTCCAGCGCGAAGCTGGGCATGCGCACCTTCAGCCACGGACGAATCTTCGACTCGCCTTCCAGTGCCTGTCCGCCGGGAACGATGTTGGGGTGACCGTTCACGTTCTGCAGGAAGTGGTACAACCAGTCGGGCTGCGTCTTGGCACCCTGGCCCACCAGTCGGGGCGGCGCCCAGTTGAGCATGTTCTGGTTGAGCGTGCCGTCGGCGTTGAAGATGCCGTAGTACTGCTGGATCGACGGCTCGTTGCCTTCGATGTTGTGGCAGCCGTAGCAGTTGTACAGTGTGGCAAGCTGCCTGCCCCTGGCGATCTTCATCTGCATGTCGTCCGTCGCCGCCGCCTGGAACTCGCTGGTGACGCCCGGCGCGGTCACGCCGGTGACGAACGTTGTCAGTGCCCGCACCTGGCGGTCGCTGAGGAAGAACTTGGGCATCTTCAGCTTGTCGTAGGGCCGGCCCAGTTCGATGCGCTCGCCTTCCACCTTGCCGTCCAGCGAGCCGCGGCCGCGGTCATACACACGCGGGTTGTGCAGCTTGTGGTACAGCCACGGACGACGCTCCAGCTCGTGCATCTCCTCCCAGTTCAGTTGCACCGACGCCGCCTGATCGGCCGTCACATGCGGCGCATCAGCCTCAAGGCCTTCATGCGCCACCTTCCAGCCGGGGAACGGCTTGCCGCGCTCCGCGTCGAACGCGTGATCGAAGTAGCCAAAGTCCAGCTTGTGCGGGTCCTTGGTGCCCCAGTCGTTGAGTTCGGCACAGGCGGACGCCGCGTCCTCCAGGCCGTTCACCGTGTGGCAGCCCACGCAGCCGTAGTGCGTGATCATGCGCTGGCCGAGGTAGTACAACTGCTTCTCGGTGGTCCAGTCGTCGGGGTTCTGCTCCATCTGAGCGCGAACCATCGCCGGGGTGCTTTGCACCGCCTGCAACGCCACGACCAGTTCCGTGAGCATCTGCTTGTCCACATCCTCCGCGCCGAACGAACCGGGGCGGTAGGGCAGGACGTTGCCATTGGCATCCTTTTCGACGACGCGGCCGTCTTCCGTGCGCTGCACACCGGGCCGCTGCAGCGACAGCAGGTAGTCCGCCAGATCGCTGGCCTGCTGCTCATCGAGGCGCAGCGCGGGCATGATCGTGTAGTCGGAATAGTGCTGCGGGTTGCGCACCCAGTCGTAGAGCCATCCCTTGGCTTTGCGGAACGCCTGATCCTCCGGCCAGCCCGCCATCAGCTTGGTGCCCACGCCCGAAAGCTCGGGACCCACCAGCGTGACGCGCTCGGGGATGTAACGCTGAGCGTACCAGTGCCGCTCGTTGTAGGTCATCGAGCTGACGATGTTTTCGGCTTCGTCCTTGCTCACGCCGTTGCGACGCGCCACATCGTCCACGAGCCACGGCCGGGTCTGATCCTCCAGATTGCTGTGGCACGCCATGCAGCCGATCGTGTTGAAGATCTCACGCCCACGCGCGATCGTTTCGTCCGTCGCTTCCAGCATCGAATCCGACAGCGGCAGCGGCGTGTACTGCGGCACTTCCTTCTGCTGGCTGGCGTAGTAGCTCTCGCTCGGCGCGGCGTGCTGCAGGTAGTACGTGATCGCCGCCACTTCCGTCCGCGTGCGGCGAATGTCCAGCGGCGTCGAGTTGTTTTCGAGCATGAAGTAGTGGGGCATCCGCGCCGTCGGCCGGAAACCACGCGGCGACCAGATCCACGACCCCATCATGTCCGTCGACAGCTTCTCCTTCACGTGCACCAGCGACGGGCCAACCTTCTTCACGTCCAGCGCCGAGGCGACGCTGCTCACCGCGTGACAGTTCGCGCAGCCGATCTGCGCGAACAGCTTGCGGCCTTCGAAAAGCTTCGGCGCGGCGTCGGCGATGTCGTACACCTCGGTGTGGCACTTGGTGCAGCTCGACTCCACGTAATCCAATGCGTGCATCGGCCGCTCCCAGTGCATGAAGTGCACGTGGTGCCAGCCGTACTTCTTCGACCAGTACGCTTCCTGCTTGATCGCCTGACGTTCCGTGCCCGTGGCGGGGTCCAGGTACACCGCGGCGCTGCCGTGATCCTGCTTCGGGGCGAACGGATGCGTCGTGTCGTGCGGGTCGGGCAGGTAAAGATCATCGTGCGAGTAGCGCGAGGCGGAACCCGCCTTCGCGGAGGTGCCCGCCGGCGCGGCCGTCATCGCCACCGTTGCCTCCGTGGCGAGTCGCGGATCGGTGTGCACATCGCCCGAGCCCCCGGTGTGCTCACCATGGAGCAGGAACTCCGGCAGCGCAGCACCCGTTGTGGCGTCCACCCAGATGTTGCGCGGCGTGTGGGCCGTGTACTCAAACTGCGTCTCATGCCCCGCGCCCTCGTGGCACACCGTGCAGCCCAGCGTCCGTACCGGATCGCCCGGCGTGTCCATCGGGTGAACCGATTCCGCGGCCACATACAAATCCATCCGCGGGTGACCCAGCAGCACCGGGCTGTCGCTCAACGGCTTGAGCTTCGCTTCGACGCGATATTTGTTCAGTTCCGCAATCGCCGCCCGACGATACGTCGTCATGAGCAGCTTGAACTCCTCCTCATCCAGATGCGTTTGGACGAGCGCTTGCAGCTCATCACGCAACTGGGCAATCGGGGCGTAAACGCGCTCCAGCGGCATTTTGGGCGCTTCGTTCGCCCGCATCTTCACCAGCTTGTCGATTTCCTTGTACAGCTCCTTGGCCGGGAAGTAGACGCGGTCCTGTTCCGGCGCGGAATATGCTTCGCGATACAGCACGTGCAGCGCTTCGTAAGCCGTGGCTTCGATCGCCGACACCTGATCGCCCAGGCCCGCCGCCCGTGCCGCGTTCGCCCAGAACTCGAGCATCACTACCGGCTTCACCTTGCCCAGTCGCGCCACATCCTGCTGCTGCGACACCGCGATCTGGCGCTCCACAAACGCCAGCAGCGTGTTGGGCTCATACTCCGGCTTGTCGATGTTCACGTGGCACGTCATGCAGCGGTCGATCGTCTCGACGGTCATGAAGTGCAGGTCCTGCCGCACCGCCGGCGCCACCACCTGACGCGGCTTCTCCGACGGGTTGAACCAGTTCAGCAGCGGCGCATCGCGGAACTTGGTGATCGGAGGCGGGTTCAGGGTCTTGAGCTGATCCTCGATCGACGTGACCTGAAGCTGCTTGCGCGTCAGTTCCGAGCGCGTGTCGTTGAGCCATTCCTCCGCCGCTTCCAGTTCAGCCGTCTTCGCGTCGATCTGCGCCACGATGCTCGCCATCCGTGCGTTGCGCTTGTCGAACAGCTCGATGACAGCGATCACCTTCTTCTGCGCCTCGGCCGCTTCACTGGAATTCTCGCCGTGCGTCAGAATCGCGTGTTCCAGCGCCTGCTGGGCGGGGACGATCTCGCCCTTGGCGATGTTGAGCGGAAGCTTGAGCTTTTCCTCCTCATCGCGCAGCGCCGCCAGTTCCCGCTTGAGGGTGTTGATCGAATCGTCGGCGAGGATCTGCTCCTCCAGCTCGCGAATGGCCTTGTTCAGCGCCTCGACCTCGGCCTTGTACTCGGCGTTCAGCACGGCGCGCTGAGCGTCCTCCTTCATTGCCACTTCCCAGACCACCGCGTCGCGCTGGTAGAGACGCCATTCCTTGTGGTGGTCCGCCAGAACCAACCAAAGGGTTGCGCCCAGAAGTGCCAACGCCGAAAAGGCGAACAGCACGTTCAGCTTCGTCATGTTCCGGAAGGTCGAAGTAGGTACCGGCATGTCGTTTTGCGCTCCGGCTCAGAATGCAAGCTCATACATACAAAAGAGTTGGAGTCACAACTCCTGCCCCGGCACCGCCGCGGGCGATCATGCTTGCATCATGCATCGCTGCGGCAAGTTAAATTGTCCTGCCTTAACTTTCAACGCGGGCCGTCCTTCGGGGAAATCTTTTGGCTGTCGTTGCCGTGTTCCGATGTGCCGATCAGCACCCGAGCCGACCTTCCCGGAGCAACTTTTCACCACCGCCGCACGGGCAGACGCAGCCCATTGTCGCCCCGATCCTTAAATGACTGCCGGTCACGATCGCGCGGCATGGAAGGCGTCCCCGCCTGTCCCTTCGCCAACGGCGAAAGGCCCTTCGCCAGAATCGACGAGCTAAATGTCAGCCGGGCAGTCATTCCCACCGGGGCGATTGATTCCCACATTTTGTAAGGATAAAATTCGGTAGTCGGAGGCCCGGAAGTCAGAGGTCAGAAGTCAGAGGCCAGTCACTTGACAATGCTCACCAAATCGCCACCTCACCAAATCATTACCTCACCAAATCACCAAATCACCAAATCACCAAATAACACCATGTCGTCTTTGTCGTGGGGGTGACATTGCCTTTTTTGATCGTAAACAATGAGTCAGAATGAGCTTAAATCAAATCGATCGAGGTGGCAGGGGGGGTGACACGACACGGCCAGCGGGCGATGGTCCCGATCTCCTTCTCGCTCCATCGGCTGTCTCCAACCCCTGCATCCCCGGAACTTTGCACTCGTTTGACGTTCTGTGCTGCCCTTGCTAGTTTTGTCGCCGGAGGAGCATCTCGCTCTCTTTTTTTTCCCTTTTGAAGGAGGAAGATTCATGAAACGAACGTGCATGGGTATCGTTGCAGCCGCGGCTGTGGTTGGCGGAAGTTCCATTGCCTCCGCGGCCACCGCGATCGACCTGAACGACTGGATCAAGGAGGGGGTGCCCGGCAACGGCAACTGGACCGTTCAGGACGGCGGGGCCAGTGTTTACCAGAACATCAACGGAGAACCCACCTTCTTCGTCAGCCCCGACAATTACATCAACACCACCATCCGCGGCACCTTCAAGGTGGAAACGATCGGCGACGACGATTACATCGGCTTTGTCTTCGGCTACCAGTCACCCAACAGCGGCACCGCCACCGACGCTTACGATTTCATTCTTTTCGATTGGAAGCAAACCAATCAGGATGTTGCGCTCGCGGGTTTCAGTCTCCGCCGCGTCAAAGTCAGCGGGCCTACCAGTGGGTTCTGGGAGAACAACGGCTTCAACACGGGTTTTGATACCTGGGGGACTGATTTCGGTACAACGCGTGGCTGGGCGGACCACACCGAGTACGAGTTTGAGCTCGTCTACCAGACCAACCTGATCCAGATCACCATCACCGGCGGCACGGGTGCCTTCGCCTCGGGTGAACAGATCTTCCACATCACCCCCGATCAGGTGGGGCTGGCGAGCTTTCCCGTGGGCAGGTTCGGCTTCTACAACTATTCGCAGGAGGATGTCCGTTACACCAGCTTCACCGAGGAAGACACGCCTGTCGTTCCGAGCCCTGCGGCGTTTGCCGGTGGTACGGCACTGATGGGCCTGCTCTTCGGCGCCAAGGCGATCCGTCGCCGTCGCGACTGAAGACGCATCACCAACTGACCACCCAACCCCCTCCCGTGTCGCGCAGGTCCTGGACCGCCGCGGCACGGGGGTTTTGATTCAGGGCCAAAGGCCAAGGGGGCGGGGAACGCTTATGGACAAACGGCGATCAGCCGATACAATGCTCATCCATGATGTGCCCGATGAACATCGCGATCGCCATTCGTTCGATTATTACCCACCTGCATCCGCGGTAGGGACCGGCGATCGTTTGGAAGCGTAGACGAAGCCCAACCCTGCCGCGAGGCGGGGTTTTTTCTTTGGGAGGTGGTGAGTAGTCAAGACCACGAACCACTCACCACAACCACTCCACCACGAACCACAACCCTCCACGCCCCCATGACCCACAGCACCCGTAAAGTTGAAATCTACGACACGACGCTCCGCGATGGCACGCAGGGAGAGGGCGTTGCCTTCAGCCTTGTTGAGAAGCTCAAGATCGCTCAGCATCTGGATGAGATCGGGGTGGACTTCATCGAAGGCGGCTATCCGCTGTCGAACCCGAAGGATGAGGCGTTCTTTCAGGAGGCGGCGAAGCTGCGGTTGGATCACGCGCGGATCTGTGCGTTCGGCATGACCCGCCGCAAGGGCGTGAAGGCGGCCGATGACCCGGGGATGCAGGCGCTGGTCGCCGCCGCCACGCCGATCGGGAACGCGGTGATCACGATCGTGGGCAAGACGTGGGATCTGCACGTGGACGAGGTGCTGCGGGTGAGCCGGGAGGAGAACCTGGCGATGATCCGCGAGTCGCTGGCGTTCTGCGGCGAGGCCGGGCCGGAGGTGTTCTACGATGCGGAGCACTTCTTCGATGGTTACCGCGCCAACCGGGCGTACGCGCTGCAGACGCTGCGTGCAGCGCTGGAAGGCGGAGCGACACGGCTGGTGCTGTGCGATACGAACGGCGGCTCGCTGCCCGGCTTGATCGCGCAGGTGGTCGCCGAGGTGCGGCAGGAACTGGGCGATGGTGTGAAACTGGGCGTGCATCCGCACAACGACGGCGGGCTGGCGATCGCCAACGCGCTGGCGGCGGTGGAAGCCGGCGTCGTTCAGGTGCAGGGCACCATCAACGGCATCGGTGAACGGTGCGGCAACGTCGACCTTCTCGCCGTCGCGGCGAACCTGCGGCTGAAGATGGGCATGACGTGCCTGCACGATGATGCGCTGGAACAGCTCACGCGAACCAGCCGGTTCATCTATGAACTGGCGAATCTGAACCTTGTGCCCGGTCAGCCGTTTGTCGGTTCGGCCGCCTTCGCTCACAAGGGCGGCATGCACGTGCATGCGGTGCAGCGGATCGCGCACAGTTACGAGCACATCGATCCGGCAAGCGTGGGCAATCGTCGACGGGTGCTGGTGAGCGAACTGTCCGGCGGCAGCAACATCGCCGCGACACTGGGCAGGAAGTTCAACATCGCGGACAACCGCGACGTGCAGCGAAAGGTGCTGCTTCGTGTGCAGGATCTGGAACATCAGGGTTATCAGTTTGAAGCGGCTGAGGCGAGTTTCGAACTGCTGTTGCACGAGGTGATGGGCACGCGGCCGCAGTTCTGGGACCTGGATCACTATCGCTGCGTGATCATGCGTCGGGATGGCGAGGCGCCGGTAACGGAAGCGACGGTGAAACTGACGTTCGATGATGAGGACGGCTCAACAACGCCTGAGCATCACGTGGCGGAAGGGGACGGGCCGGTGAACGCGCTGGACGGCGCGCTACGCAAATGTCTGGCGGCGCGTTACCCGCAGGTGGCGCAGGTGCATCTGGTCGACTACAAGGTGCGCGTGGTGAACCCGACGGCGGAATCGGCGGCGAAGGTACGCGTGATCGCCGAGTTCGCCGTACGCAAGGGGGACGGCGGCGACGGTGAATCGGAACGTCACTTCTCCACGGTGGGCGTGAACGAGAACATCGTGGACGCCTCATGGCAGGCAATCTCCGACGCGTTTGCTTATCACCTGATCGAAGAAAGCCGAGGGGGTCTGCAGGTGGAGCCGACAACGTCTCTCGCCTCCCAACCCGGGTGACGGCTCAAAGCGGCTCATGCGTCGTTGCACGCGATGCCGGTGCCTGATGTTGGTCCACCCGGGGGCGATGCTCACCGCGCGGCGGGTGTGACGAACATTTTTGGCCGGGTCGTCCCAATGTGGCGGGGCCGCTGCTTTGGGGACGAACGGATTTCCACAATCGTGGCGGTTCGTCGCAAAGCATTCCTCCGCCGGATCGGGCGGAATTGCCCCCGCGCCCCGGAGTCGATATAGTTACCGTCCCCGTAGCGGGCGTAGCTCAATTGGATAGAGCATCGGACTACGAATCCGAAGGTTGCAGGTTCGACTCCTGCCGCCCGCGTTTCCCTCCTCTTTCGGGTTTTCCTCCTTCACATCATCTGCTTGGTCCGGGTGAGCCTTTTCTGAGGCGGCCTGCTTTTCTTGTTGGTCTGGGGATTGCACCTCATCCCGCTTCGGTGGTTGGGTATGGGCGATGATTCTGCGCATGTGCCTGGGGGGTGGGATTACAACCCGGCTGCGTGGTTGCAGCGGGTGCCGATCGTTGTGCTTGCGCTGGTGGGGTTTGGGGTGGCGATGGTGCTGTCGCTGTACCAGTGGGGGGTGACGGATCGCGTGTGGGAGCCGTTCTTCGGGCGGGGGAGTCATGCGATTCTACGGGAGTCGGAGATTTCGAAGTTGACGATGCGGTACCTGCTGGTGCCTGATGCGTTTCTGGGGGCGGTGGCGTACCTGGCGGATGCGATGACGGGTGTGATCGGCGGTCGGGCGCGGTGGCGGACGCTGCCCTGGTTGGTGGTGCTGTTTGGGGTGTTGGTGGGGCCGTTGGGGTTTGTGAGCATCTTTCTGGTGATCGCTCAGCCGGTGTTTTATGACGCATGGTGCACGCTTTGTCTTGCGAGTGCGGTGGTAAGTGTGCTGATGATCGGGCCTGCGATGGATGAGGTGCTGGCGAGCCTGCAATACATCGGGCATGCGCGGCGATCGGGGCGGAGTGGTTGGTGGGTGTTCTGGGGGTTGGACAACGGGCCGCTTGATGTGGTGGTGCGGCGTCCGCGGAAGCGGTTGGGGTACGGCTGGGCGCAGTTAGTGGTGATGCTGCTGGGGTTGTGGCTGATGCTGGCGCCGGCGGTGCTGGGGTATGACAACGGCGGTGCGGCGGCGATGAACGATCGGATTGTCGGGCCTGTGGTGGCGACGCTGGCGACGGTGGCGATCTGGGAGGTGACGCGGTCGCTGCGGTGGGTGAACGTTGTGCTTGGCTTGTGGTTGATCGTTGGGGTGTGGGTGATAGGGGGCGAGACCGTCGCGGCGATCAACAGCACGGCGACGGGGGTGGGGATCGTTGCGCTATCGGTGATGCAGCGGTGGCGGGTGGTGCGGTATGGCGAGGGCTGGTGGGGCGCCTGGCGTGCGGTCAGGGGCGGGTGACGTGGTGTTCGACGCGGCGGATGCCTTTGAGGACATCGCGGGCGGTGCGGAAGGTGGGGTTGTCGGGGTTGTTGGGCTGGAGGATGTCGCGGGTGAGGCGCGACAGTTCGCGTGCGGTGTCGTCCGCGGGGTTGTAATCGACGAGGCCGCGGAAATCCGGGTTTTTGTGCGGCTTGTTCATCTGCAGCACGAGGTAGAAAAGGTCGATGGCCGGGTCGATTTTCTGATACGAGTTGGTGAAGAGGTTGCTGGTGACGCTGCCCTTTTTGAGCAGGCGGCGGAGGTCGCGCTGAATCTGCGAGTTGGAGAGCATCTCGCTGAAGAGTTTGGAGAGCATGGCTGACTGGTTGACATCCTCTCCGACGCGAACGGCTGAGCCGAAGTCGACGAACCCGACGCCGTGTTCGGTGATGACGAAGTTGTCGAGCCGCAGATCGAGATGGATGACGCGCACGGTGTCGTGCAGGACGTGGAGGAGTTCGGCGGCCTGTCTGGCGAAGGCGATGTGGGAGAGGGTTTGCCCGCCGAGTCGCAGCCACTTGAGGTAAAGGCGGGAGACGAAGCCGCGATCGTCCTTTTCCAGGTGCAGCACTTCGGGGACGCGGGAGCGATACGCTTCGGGCAGTTCGCGTTGGAGGATCTTGAGGAAGGCGGCTTCACGGGTGAGGAAGAGGGGGAAGACCTTGTTGACGAGTTTGCGTGCGCCTTTGGCGATGGCGGCGTCGTCGGCATCGGGGAAGCGCAGCGCCAGCCGTTGGGCGGCCTGCTCGAGGGTGGGCGTCTGTTTGAGGACGACGTATCCGTCGCGGGTGCCGTTCCAGGGTTCGAGGCGCACATCGTAGGAGTAGCGGTCGGTGTGGTCGCCGGGCCGGGCGAGCAGGACCTTGCGCGCGGTGAAGTAGTAGTGGCGTTTCTGGAACGGGCCGAAGCGCATGCCCATCCATGGCTCGCGGATGATCTGCGTGGGCGTATCGATGCGGAACTCGGTGCGATCGCGATAGCGGTCGAGCACGGCCTGCACCTGGCGCGGATAGCGGGAGACGAAGATGAACTGCCCGCCCCAGCGCAGGTGATCGAAGACGTGCCGGGGGTCGGCGGTGTCGGTGCGGGTGGCGAAGAAGTAGTCGGTGAGGTCGGCATCGGCGAAGCGTGCCTGACTTCGGCGCAGGCGCAGTTCCTCCGCGCCGCTGGTGATGACCTGGCGGACGACAGCCTGCAGCGAGGCGTCGGCGATGCCGGGGGGAATACCGGGGAGGGATTGGGTTGGAGCAGGCGACGGCTTCATGGATGAACGTGAAGGTTGTTTCCGGCCGCGGAGTCGGTCAGAGCATCATAGCCGGGCGCGTGGGTGGAACCACGACCGTGCATGATGTGGATGGTTGCAGGTGTTCGGGCAAGCCTGTGCGACGAAGTGGGCGGCGTTGCGATGGCCTGGGTGTCGAAGGTGACGGTGACGTAGTCGCCCACGAGCAGAGTGCCCGCGGCTTCGATGGCGATGCGGACGCGTCGGGTATCGGTTTCGCTGTCGATGGTGTGGGCGATGTGGAGGATGCGGCCTGCGAGGGGCTGGGCGTTGTCGCGGCGGGGCAGGACCTGAGCGCTACCGCCGACGGCGAGCGTCTGACACGCCTGGGTGGGGACGGCGACATCGACGAGGAGTTTGTCGGGTTGGATGAGTCGGACGACGGGCTGGCCCGGCGTGACGACCTGATGGGCGGCAGCGTCGACGCGTTCGATGACGCCGGCGACCGGGGCGGTGAGCTGGTGCTCGGCGAGGATGCGTCGGGCGTGTTCGAGGCGATGTTTGGCAAGGGTGTGCTGCAGTTGCGCCTGTTCCAGTTGCAGCGTCGCCTCGCGCACAGCGGGGTCGTCGTCGGCTTTGTCGCCGGCGGCGGTGCGGGCGTGGTCGAGACGCTGCTGGGCAAGGCGCACGGCGGCGTCGTTGGTTGCTTCTTCCTGCGCCAGGGCGACGAGCGCCTGTTGTGCAGCGTCATCGAGGGTGGCGATGACCTGACCCGCTTCGACCTTGTCGCCCGGCTGAACGTTGAGCGACTGGATGCGTCCGGTGATGGCGAACGCGAGTTCGACATCGTAAGCGGCACGGGTGACGCCTTCATACTGCGCCGCGACGGGGGCGACACAGCAGAACAGAACGCCTATCCAGGAGCAGAAGGTTACGAATCTCAACATGGCTGTTCACTCGTCGCGGTGATGGTCGCTGTGCGATCGCTTGGCGGAGGCGATGACGTCGTCGAGAAGGTCGTCGAGCATGTCATCGTCGGCCTGGGTGTCCGCATCGATGTCACGCGCGGCGGCTTCGGCACCGGCGTGATCGGTAGCGGTTGTATCGGCCTGAGGGGGGACGTGTCCGTTGCTGCCTGCGGTGTTATGAACGTTGGAGGGCGTGGGCGATCGGCCGGGCGTTTGCCGAGCGTCAAGGTCGATTTCCTCCGCGAGCAGCATGCGGTACACCTCGCCAGCATCTTCGGGGGTGATGGCATCGTCTTCGTCGTCTGCGGCAGCCTCGATGGTCGGCGCGGGTGGCGGTGAGGAGTGCGTGGAGGCTGGAGCCGGAGGCGTTGTTGGAGCGATTGCTTCCTCGCGCTTGGCTGGTGTGACGTCGTCGGTGGTGTGCGCTGGCTCGGCAGGGGGCGGCGTCTCGTCCCGTTTACGGTTGGTGAAGGCGGTGGTGTTGGCCTGTGCGTGGACGGCGGCGGCGAAGATGCCTGAACCGACGTTTTGATTGAACGGGCGTGATGTTGTCGTATTCGCTTCGGCGTTGGCGTCTTCGGCTGCGTGATGGGTGGTGTCGCGGTTGAAGACAGTGCCGGCCAGTCGCGCGCCGATCATCTGCAGTTGAGCGAGCGTTTTGTCGACGCGGCTCTGCGTTTCGCCACGCGACACGACGAGGATGACTTCATCGGCTTCACCGGCGACGAACAGCGCCTCGACGCTGCCGGGGATCGGGCCGGTGTCGAAGAGGATCATGTCGTATTGACGGCGCGCCTGGGCGATGAGGTTGCGAATAAAGTGGCACGAGAGCTTGCCGATGTGTCGTGCCGTCACGCCCGCAGCGGGGAGAATGGCGAGGTTGGGCACGCTTGTTTCGATAACGCACGTTTCCAGTGGTGCGCCTTCGAGCATGGCGACGAGGCCAACCTTTGCATCCTCGGGCAGGAGGAAGATGTCGGTGTCCTGCTCATCGAGATAGCCCATGAGCATCATGACTTCGTCAAGGCTCTGGCGGGACTCGGCGGCGTGGGGTTTGTTCGTTTGTTGAGGGCGGGGGGTGGGCGTCGACGTGTTGCGGCCGGTGAGTTCGAGATCGACGAGCAGGGTGCGTGTACCGGACAGCGCCATGGACGAGGCGAGCCCGACGGTGAGGCTGGTTTTGCCGGCACCTTTGGCGGGGCTGGTGATGGCGAAGGCCTTGGCGTTGCTGGCGGCGGCGCGGATTTCCAGCAGGGCGCGAATCTCGTGGATGCAAAGTGCAGCGGCGTCGGAAGGCGTGGCGGCGCCTTGTCGATCGCCCATGGCGGGGACGCGGCCGAGCAGCGGAGCGGAACCGGCGGCGAGTTGGGCGGCATCGGCGCGGAGGATGCGTTGATCGGCGAGCAGCACCGACAGCGTCAACCCCGCCACCAGCGCCAGTCCGATCAAACCGCCCAGCGTGGCATGCAGCCAGCGGGCATCGCTGTGCAGCACCGTCGCGGGGGTGAGCGTATCGGGCACGATGACGCGCCCGGCAGCGCGACCGCCCGCCAGCAACTGCTGCGCTTCGAGGTCGAGCTGCTCCAGATGCGCTTCGGCGTAGGCAACGGCGTCATCCAGACGCGTGATCTCTTTCTTCTGTTGAACGAGGCGCGCATGTTCCGCCGCCACCTGTTCGCGCATCTGGCTGAGCGTACGGCGACGCTGCAGCAGGTCGTCCATGGTCAGCGCCACCGTGCCTTCGATGCCCAGCCCGGTGAGCTTGACACGGGCGGCGGTGGCCTGCTGCGCCCGCTGCTCTATCTGTTGCGCCAACGATTGCCGTTCGGCACGCAGCGCGACCATGGCGGGGGCGTTCTCACCCATGCGATGGTGCATGGCCTGATAGCGGTTGTCGAGTTCCTGTTGCTGCATGAGCAGGGCGGCGAGCGTGGAATCGGAGCGTGCCAACTGAGCGTAGCGCTGGGCGGGGTCGGTGGATGCGCCATCATCCGCTGCCTGCAGCGTTGCCAGCGCGATGTTGGCTTCGGTGAGCTGCAGGTCGATCTTGCCCAATTCCTCCGCGCGGGTGCGCAGCACATCATCCGGCGCGAGTGTGCCGATCTCGGCGACGGCTTTCTGACGCTGCTGTCGGGCGGCGAGCAGGTGACGGTAAAGCGTCTGGCGGGCCTCGATGCGCTCCTGCAGTTCCGTTGCCCGTTCGCGCTGGTCGATGAACGCCGGGGTCTGCTGGTAGGCGGCCACCATGGCGGCGAGATCCTCGGCCGCGGCGGTGGAATCGTCGTGGATAACGGTGAGGCGAATCGTGGTGGGAATCACCGCGTCGGCGGCGACGTGGAATCGGTCGGCGGGATGCTGCTGTCGCAGCAGCTCGAGTTGGCGTTCGACAAAGGCGTGGTACGCCGTTTGTGCGGTGGACGATTGCGCATCGGCAACGACCGGTTGAACTTCCAGCGTGAGCTTCGCCTGATACTGTGGCCTGGTGGATGTCCACCCGAGCATCAGCCCCGCGAGGAGGCCGATGAGGGCTGCCAGAACGATCCAGCGTGCTTTGCCATGTAAACGGCTTCGCAGGACTTGCCATCGATTTGGCGCGACAGCGGGGGTGGGGGCACCGGACGGTTGCCGCGACGGCAGCGTCAGGTCCCGTCGCGCGGCATCCACTGGGGCGAGCTCCTTGGAAGTCACGTTGGGGCGTCTCCGTAGCGGAAAGCGGAAGCGGCTGCGTGAAGCAGACTCAGGGTGAGGCGAGCGCCCGACCCGATGGCGGCATTGTACCGGTTGTTGCGGCATCGCGGTTGAGGAACGTGCGATCTGACCGATGAATCGGGAAACCGGTTGAATCGGCGCACCCGTAAATCTAAAATTCGCAAAGCACCTGCGAGTTGGAAGACCTGTGAAACACAAATGTGATCATTGTGACCGTCCCGCCACCACGCACTCCGTGGAGATCGTCAAAGGTCAGAAGATCGAGAAGCATCTGTGCGATCTTCACGCCAGCGAGGCGGGGCTGGTGATCAAGGCGGCGCACACGCCTATCAATGAATTGCTGACCAACTTCGTGAAACTGCACAGCGGCGCGCCATCGCGGCAGGAAAAGGTGTGCGAACATTGCGGCTTGAGCTTTTCCGACTTCCGGGAAAACTCGCTGCTGGGGTGCCCGAACTGTTACAAGACGTTTGAAGAGCAGCTCAGTCCCTTGCTGGAGCGCGCCCATGAAGGGGCGACGCATCATCTGGGCAAGGTTCCCCGTCGCGCGGGTGCGGCGGAACACCGTCAGGCGCAGATCTACCGGATGCGCAAACGCCTGGACGAGGCGGTGGCGGCGGAGGATTACGAGTTGGCGGCCCGGCTTCGCGACGATATCCGGCAGTTTGAGGAGAAAGCGTGAATCCGCTGAGGCAGATGACCGACCACGCGGGGGAATGGCTGCGCGGCATGGGGCCGCACAGTGAGATTGTCATTTCCAGCCGCATTCGTCTGGCGCGCAACCTGGCGGGGTTCCCCTTTGTGGGCCGCGCCAATCGGCGTCAGCGTTTTGAGATTCTGGAGCGCTGCCGAACGGAAATCACCAACGGTCGGCTCGCCGACGGGGTGCTGTGGGTGAATCTGGCGGAGAGCACGCCGCTGGAACGGCAACTGCTCGTGGAGCGGCACCTCATCAGCCGTCAGCACGCCAACGCCAGCGAAGAGATGCCGCGATCGGTGGCGATCGGCGGGGATGAAACGTTCGCCATCATGGTGAACGAGGAAGACCACCTGCGCATTCAGGTGTTGCGCAGCGGCATGCAGCTCACCGAAGCATTTGATCAGATCGACCGCATCGATGACCTGCTGGAGGAACGGCTGGATTTCGCGTACAGCCGTCGCTTCGGCTATCTGACCGCGTGCCCAACGAACGTTGGCACGGGGATTCGCATCAGCGTCATGCTGCACCTTCCGGCGTTGAAGCTCACGGGGGAGATCGACAAGGTGCGTCGCGCGGCGCGTGACATGCACCTGGCGGTGCGCGGACTTTTCGGTGAAGGGTCCGATGCGCTGGGCGACCTCTACCAGATTTCGAATCAGACGACGCTCGGCCGATCGGAAGAGGACATCCGCGCCGACTTCGAACAGACGATCGTGCCGCAGATCATCGCCTACGAACAGCAGGCGCGTCAGGCACTGTTGCGGCAGCGACCGGCGCAACTCGACGACAAGGTGTGGCGCGCCTGGGCGATTCTCACCCATGCCCGCGTGATGGGCACGGAGGAAACGCTGGCGCTGCTGTCGCACCTGCGATTGGGTGTCAATCTCGGCCGCATCGATACGGTCGATATTCGCACGATCAACGAACTTTTCCTTTTAACGCAGCCTGCTCATCTGCAGAAGCTCACCGATTCTGAAATGGATCCGGCGACCCGGCGCGAAGCGCGCGCACGGCTCATCCGGCAACGACTCGGCGCTCGGTAAACAGATTCATCGGGTATGATGGCGATCGTCCCCCCCTGTCATGGGACGATGCGCAGCGGCAATATGCCTTGATCCTGTCCGTCGTGTGACCCTCCTGTCCTTTCTTCTGTGGAGGAAATCAGCTCATGGGACTCTACCAGGACATTCTTCGTGCCCCTGTGACCGATCTGGACATCCGAGAGCTCATCGCGATTCGTCCCGCTACCTCGGTGCGTGAGGCGCTGCGGCTGATGCGTGAGCGCAGCCTTGGCTGTGCCGTGGTGGTGGATGAGCGGGGACGGGCAGTGGGCAAGTTCACCGAGCGGGTGCTGGTGCAGTTGCTCCTGACGCAGGAGGATGCGCTGGATGGTCCTGTATCGCAGCACATGGATGAGCAGGGCTGTTATGTGCGAACAAGCGACACCATCGCCGCAGTGCTTAGCTGCATGAAGGAGCGGGGTGTGCGGTTCGTGGTGGTGCTCGATGATGATGATCGACCTGTCGGCGTGACGGGGCAGAAGGGGTTGATGGCGTTCATTGCCGACCACTTCCCCCGACAGGTGAAGGTGCAGCGCATGCGTTCGGTGGTGTCGATGGACGAACGGGAAGGAGCGTAACGATGGCCAAACGACAACGACGCCAGACGCCGCGCGGTGACTTTCAGGACCCGCTGAAGAACTACGAATCGCCGGAGTACGCCGATGAACTTGAGCGTGCGCTGATGGAGGATGACGTCACGGCGATACCGATCACGCCGATTTCCACGGTGATGCCCGAAGCCACGGTGGAGGATGCGATGCGGCTGATGGCGAAGCATGGCATTGCGTGCGTGCTGGTGGTCGAGGGCAACCGGTTGCTCGGTCTTTTCTCCGAGCGCGATGTGCTCAACAAGGTGGCGGAACGGTTCGATGAGGTTCGCCACCGATCGGTGACGACGGTGATGACGGCCGACCCGCTGGTGGTGCACGACATCGACAGCCCAGCCACGGCGTTGAACCTGATGGCGGTGCAGGGCTTTCGTCACGTGCCGATTCTCAGTGTGGATGAGAAACTCGTGGGAATCGTTGGGCCCCGCCGCATCACCACGTATCTGCAGCAGCAGATGGAAGCGGCGTGAACGTTGCGTGTCAGTTGCGCGATGCGCTGGTTGGGCGGCGGTGGGGCGGTTGCCGACGCGCTGCCGTTTGTGCCTGCAGCAGTTCCACAGCTTTGATCTGCGGTTTGCCCAAGGGCAGATCGGTCAGTGCGGCGAGCGGACGCCAGATGCCGGCATTGGGTTTGAGTCGGCCGCGACATGGATTGGCATACCACAACTCGAATGCGATGGTGCGATGCGTTGTCTGGTGACGAAACGCGTCGATGCGAGCGGCGTCATCAATGGCGAGTCCTGTCGTATGCTCGATCCACTCGTTCAGGGCACCGTTCGCGTCCTCCATCGTGGGCAGTTGCCACAGGTTTGCCCACAAGCCGGTTGCGGGACGCTGTTGGAAGAGAAATCGGCCGCGTCGTTCGATCGCCACGATGCGGTGTGTGACCACCTTTGGCGCGCGGCGGGGGAGCATCACGGGGAGCATCTCAGCGCGATCGGTCGCACGGGCAACGCACTGGGCGGCGATGGGGCAGGCATCGCACTGCGGGCGGCGCGGCGTACAGATGGTCGCGCCAAGGTCCATCATCGCCTGATTGAAGTCGCCAGGCCGCGTTGGCGATGTGAGTTCCTCCGCCAGCGCCCAGAGTTGCTTGCGGGTGGCGGGCGCGTCCACGGGTTCTTCGATGCCGAAGCATCGCGCCAGGACGCGCGCGACGTTGCCATCGAGAATGGGCGTGCGGATGCCGAACGCGATGGAGGCGATTGCCCCGGCGGTGTACGGGCCGATGCCGGGCAGAGTGAGCAACGTTTTGACATCGCCTGGAATGACGCCGCCGTGATCCGCCACGATGGTTCGTGCCGCCTGATGCAGGTGGCGTGCCCGGCGATAGTAGCCCAGCCCCTGCCATAACCGAAGCACGCTCTGCTCCCCGGCGGCGGCGAGGTCGGCGAGCGTGGGAAACGCGGCGATGAACCGCAGGAAATAGTCGCGCACCGTCGCCACCTGCGTCTGCTGCAGCATTGCTTCGCTGACGAGCACGTGGTAGGGATTGCCCAGCCCACCTCGCACGCGCCAGGGCATCTGTCGGCCGTTGCGGTCGTACCAGCGCAGGAGTTTGCGGCGAATGGAAGGCACATCGTGCATGGGGCCTTTATAGCATGCCTGCCGTCGATCGGGGCGGTGCGGTAAGCGGGGCGATGGCACGTGGTTGAGTCGCGGAAAAAAGTGGCCATAAACGGGGCCGCATCAGGCGGGTGCGGCGACTATAATCAGACGCGGCCGGTGTTGGCGTGGGGCGTTTGACCCGATGGCCGGCGTGAACTACTGTGCCTGCTTAACCTGCGAAGGGCGGGATGTTGGAATTTCGCAAGGTTGTCGGGTCCGGCCTGGGATGCCACGAACAGCATGACCGGTGAAGCCAAAGACAAGTGCGGGGTGTTCGGCGTATGGGGCAGCCCGGATGCGGCCCATCTGGCGTACACCGCGATGTACGCGCAGCAGCATCGAGGGCAGGAGTCGGCGGGCATCGCCGTGAGCGATGGCGCCGTGCTGCGGGCCCACGTGGGGATGGGGCTGGTCCCCGATGTCTTCACCCGCGAGTCGCTGGAGAAGCTTCGCGGTGCCGCCGCCATCGGTCACAACCGTTACTCCACGACCGGCGCGAGCAAGGCGTGCAACGCGCAGCCGCTCCTGGAGGAGTACATCGGCGGGCAGGTCGCGCTGGCGCACAACGGCAACCTCATCAACGCCGAGCTGCTGCGACGCTCCTACGAAGAACGCGGCCACATCTTCCACACCTCGACCGATACCGAAGTCATCATCCACCTGCTCGCATCGCATCATCTGTCCAAGGAGGATCCGATCTCCGAAGCGTTGACGCACCTGCAGGGGGCGTACTCGCTGGTGTTCCTGTTCAAGGACCGCATCGAGGCGGTGCGCGACCCGTGGGGTTGGCGGCCGCTGGTGCTGGGGCAGACGAGCGAGGGCCACTATTGCGTCGCCAGCGAGACGGTGGCGCTGGACGCGATCGGGGCGAAGTTTCTTCGCGAGGTGGAGCCGGGCGAGATTGTGACGCTCAGCGATGCGGGCATCAGTTCGCGCCAGTTCGCCGCACCGCAGATGCCTGCCCACTGCATCTTCGAGCATGTGTATTTCGCCAACCCCAGCTCGCGGGTGTTTGGCGAGACGGTGCAACTGGTGCGTGAGCGGTTGGGCGAGCAACTGGCGCGTGAAGCGCCGGTCGATGCCGATTGCGTGATTCCCATGCCCGATTCAGGTCGTTCGGCATCGCTGGGATATGCCCGACAAAGTGGCATTCCCTACCGCGAGGGAATCGTGCCGAACCGATACGTCGGCCGCACGTTCATTCAACCCACGCAGGCGCAGCGCAACGCGGCGGTGCAGCTTAAGCACAACGTGATCAGCGACATCGTTGCCGGCAAACGCGTCATCGTGGTGGACGACTCGATCGTTCGCGGCACGACGACGCGCGGCAAGATGAACCAGTTGCGTAAGGCCGGGGCGAAGGAGATTCACCTTCGCATCAGTTGCCCGCCGATTCGTCATGCCTGTTACTTCGGCGTGGACTTTCCCGACAAGTCGCAGCTCATCGCGCACAACCGCACCGTCGAGGAGATCCGTGAGTTCCTCAACGTGGACAGTCTGCACTTCCTGTCGCTGGAAGGCATGCTCGGGTGCGTGAAGCTGCCGGCCGAAAACTACTGCACCGCGTGCTGGAGCGGCAAGTATCGGCTGAACGTCGAGAACCCGGTCAACAAGCTCGACCTGGAAAAGTATCAGCTCAAGATGTTTTCGTGACGCTCGTGCGGCACCGGATCACGGTGCTGGCTCAGCCTCATCATCCGCCATATTTCCCGTAGCACCCGGCAGGGGTCGCACCAGTGCGGCCGTGCTTTCGGTGTTCAGCAGGAACCATTCGTTGCGTCCATCGATGAAGGCGCGGTTGTTGGTCGGGTCCAGATGGAGCGTGATGGTTTCGTCGTTGCGCGTGGTAATGGTGAGGGTGTGGAGCTGATC
Source organism: uncultured Phycisphaeraceae bacterium (assembly GCA_964511575.1). Lineage (GTDB taxonomy): Bacteria > Planctomycetota > Phycisphaerae > Phycisphaerales > Phycisphaeraceae > CALKHT01. The sequence goes on from CAZEFM010000052.1 coordinate 25,683, forward strand.
ACGCGGTTCATCCTCGCTGACCGGGGCGAGGAAACGTTCCACGCGCAGCCCGCCCAACACGTCAAAGAGTCCCGCAGCCGCCGCCTCATCAACCGCATCGCCCGCCACATCGAGATAACGCGCTCCTTCACGGGCGATGGTGCGCTGCGCCGAACCGTGCGCCAACCGGACGGAGATGATGGATTCGCTGTCGAACGCCAGAACGGTGCGGTTGCGATACTCCTCGCCCAGTCGCTGCAGCAGTTCTTCGGTGATTTCGAAGCACTGCTCCGTGGTGTCCGTCCGGGCGATGCGCGTGGCCGGATCGATGATGAGGCGGTGCGTCTGATCGTCGGCCGTGCGCAGCGTCAGCGTGTAGCCGACGGTTTCGCTCAGTTGGGTGTTGACCCAGCGTGTGGCGCGGAGCGGCAGCATGGCTGCGAGCAGTCGTTGCAATGCCATCTCTTCAAAAGCATCGTGTCCCATCAGTCGCCAGGCAGCGGCGCGGGGGGTGTTGTCGTTGGCTTCCTCGGCCGACGCTTCATCGGACGCCGCGGAACGTTCGAACGTGTATTGAACACCGTCGGGACGTTCGAGCGTGAGCGCGGCGAGTTTGTCGGCGGTGAGGTCCAGCACATCACGATTGCGCAGCGCGGTGACCGGCTCGAAGAACGGCGCGACGACGTTCGCATCGACGATGTAGGCCGTCGTCTCATCATTGCGCAGGATCAGCCGCTTGTCGGGCATATCGGCGCGTCCGAAGATGCGCAGCACCTCCGGTTCGGGTCGCGCAATCGCCGAAAGCGTCAATTGCGCCAACGGATCATCGGAAACGGTGGCGTTGGGGATGTAGC
>CAZEFM010000053.1:0-26493 GCA_964511575.1 uncultured Phycisphaeraceae bacterium
ACCCGTTCGCCAACCCCTGATGATCATGACCGCCCCAGTCTAGCACGCCCGTCGCTGTGCACTCCACCGCCCTGGGATGGATGAGCGACGTTTTATGGTTGACCGCCCGAGGTTGCCCAAGGGTGCCGCCCCTCTTGGCCCCCGGCCCGTCCGCCGCTATCCTTCCCTCTCTATGTCGCATCAGCCACGCCAACTGGAGGGGGAGTTGACCGCGCGGTCGGTGCGCCTCGCCCTGGTCGTCAGCCGGTTCAACGATTACCTCACCAGTCACATGGCGCAGGCGGCCGTCCGCACCTACGAACGCCTCGGCGGGGATCCGGCTGACCTTACTGTCGTTCACGTGCCCGGTGCGCTGGAACTGCCCGTCACCGCGAAGAATCTTGCCGAATCCCGACAGTACCAGGCAATCATCTGCCTCGGCTGCGTGATCCGCGGCGAGACCGACCACTATGATCACGTGGTGGGCGAGTCCGCCAAGGGCATCCGGGAAGTCGGGACGCAGACGGGCGTTCCATGCATCTTCGGCGTCATCACCGCCGACACCCTCGAACAGGCCATCAACCGCGCCGGGGCCAAAATGGGCAATCAGGGCGAAAAAGCCATGCTCGCCGGCATCGAAATGGCCAACCTCATGACCAAAGTCAGTCAGCCACCGACGAATTAGGAATGTCGCGAATGGCGGATGGAACCAATCCGTCGGTGATGAATAAGAAGTTTTGACCCATGCCCAAGAGACGTGAAATCCGCCGGCTGGCGATGCAGGTGCTGTATCAATTGGATGTGCGCGGCGAGGAAGACCTGCCGCTGATCGCCGAGGGTCTGGTTGAAGGCCCCGATGCGCCATCCGTGCAGGAAGCCGCACTCGCGCTGGCGCAGGGGGCGTGGGAGAAACGTCAGGAGTCGGACGCCTTCACGACGGAACTCGCGCCCGACTGGCCGACGCACCGTCAGCCGCCCGTCGACCGCGCGATCCTGCGGCTGGCGTACTACGAAATGGTCAGCGGCCACGCCCCGGTCAAAGTCGCAATCAACGAGGCGGTGACGATCGCCAAGCACTTCTGCTCCGAGCAGAGCCCCGCGTTCATCAACGGCGTGCTCGACAAGCTCGCCAAGAAGCTCATCGCCTCCCACGCGGTCCCCGAGCCGGAGGAAGCCCCCGCCTCCCACGACGACTGGCTCAAAGACGCCATCGAGTGACCCCCCTCGACGCCCGTCCACGCAGCGGAGGGGGGCGACACCTCACACACTATGCACCCGATGGAACAACTGGTCCGCCAGATCCGCCAGCGTGATCGGCTCCATCGTGCCCGGCAGCGTGCACTGCGCGTTGCTGTCAGCGATCTGCTCACGAATCCGCTTTGCCGCCGTGATGATCGTTGAGTGGTTGTTGCGGCCCATCGCGGCTGCGATTTCGGGGTAGCTCATGCTCGTCATCAGCCGGGCGAGGTGAATCACCATCGACCGCGCCAGCACGACGTTGCGGTTGCGGTTGGTGCCCAGAATCGCCGCCCGCTCCACGTGCAGGTGTTCCGCAACGGTTTCGAGGATGGCGTCAAAGCGAATCGGCTTGCGCGGCATGGACGCGGTGGCCACCTCAAAGAGCCGATCCACCAGTGCCCGACCCACGCCGGTGCTTCGCCGCCCCGAGCCATCCAGATGCGCCAGGGCGTGCAGTCGCGTGAGCATCCCCTCGATGTCGCGCACCGAGCCGTTGCATCGGTTGGCCAGCAGCGACACCGCCGGCTCCAGCAGCGTGATGCCGCGACGCTGCGCCAGCGAGCGGATGATCCGCATCCGCGTTGTGGTGTCCGGCTTGTGCACCTCCACCACAAACCCGCGCACGCAGCGGCTCACCAGCGCCTCGGAAAACTTGCGGATCAGCTTCGGGTGACAGTCGCTGGCCATCACCACCCGCGCGCCGCCCAGCTCGATCGCATCGAAGCTGTGCAGGAACTCCTGCTGCGTCGCCTGCTTGTCGGCGATGAAGTGCACATCGTCCACCGCCAGCAGGTCGAGCTTGCGGATGCGACGGCGAAAGGCATCGATGCGATTGGTGCGCACCGCGGTGAGAAATTCGTTGGTGAACTGCTCGCCCGTCGTGTAGTGCACCGCCGCATCGGGACGCTGCTGCAGCATCCGGGCGCACAGGCCCTGCAACAGATGCGTCTTGCCCAGCCCGCAACCGCCATGAATGAACAGCGGCCCCGTGTGAATGGCGGCGTCGTCCACCAGCGCGTTGGCGGCGGAAAACGCCATCTGGTTGCTCGGCCCGACCACGAACTGCTCCAGCCGATAGCGCAGCGGGTTGCCCGCCACGGGCGTCATCGTCGGTCGGCGACGCGGCGCGGAAACCGGGACATCAGCCGGACGCGGCGATTCCGCCTGCTCAGAGGGGAACTGCTCCGGCTCCACCTGAACCGACAACTCCACGTCCTCGCCAAGCTCCGCCGCGGCAACGCGACGCAACTGATCATCGAAGTTGCGGCCGATCCAGTCGGCGATGAAGCGGTTCGGCACCGCCACCTTCAACCGACGCTCGCGATCGTCGTAGCCGAACCGAGCCGAACGATCGAACCACATCTGATAGCGGCGAGGGCCAACCGAGTCGGCCAACCGTTGCGCAATCCGGGCGCAGGCGACATCAGGCGAAGTGGTCGCGCTCACGAACACTCCTTCGCAAGCCAAACGGCTCGCTGATAGAAATACATCAGGCAAAATGTCGGACCGTGCAATGCGCCCCATGGGGCGACGCTGCCCGGCACAACACGGATATGGTTCCATCCCCGTCACCGAGCAATGCCTGGCACCCGCGACAGCGATCCTGCTGTTTCGCATCGGCCTGCCGCGCTGCTCGGGGCGACATTCCCTTGACGCGGTTGCCAAGATACCGACGTGCTGCGGTGATTCAACCGCTGTCCACGGCACGACACCCCTTGACAACGTTCATGCCCCGCAACTTCAAGCATTTGGAAACGCAAAAGTTTTTATCCACCGCAAACAATCCACACTCCGGAAATAGTGTGGATAAGGTGAACACGCTTTCATGCGCATCGCGCGCATACGCCCGAACACCGCAAAATACAGTGGTTTTTCATCGCGCACCCACCACACACACGGCGCACAAAGCAACCCTCGTGACAACGATGCGCACCACCGCGCGCATCACCACGAATCGCGCAAGTGACATCATCACGATGACGGCACGACGACGCTGAACGCGCTTCCGACACCTCGCGCAATCATCCTCACGCAGGCGTTTCCTGCACGCTCCGCCGGGGCGACCGCTTGTCACCCCCCTGCGGCGGCAGGGGGGCCACCGCCGGCACCCGTGACTCGGGACCTATTGAGCAGCCTAGCCGTCCGCCGAAGCTCGTCGCCGAGCTGCCTCCCGGGCCGCTCGGAACTCCCGGGCCGCCCCTCTCCGACTCCATTGGCAATCGCCCCCCGGCGATCGCCTCTCCCTCCCGCCTCTCGGGCCCCGTTTTCGGCGGGGACGGGCATCCAACCAGTCGACGAGCGACAAAAGACACCCCTGCGGCCCTTTCCGGGGCACGATGTAAATACTTGACACTCGCAACGCCGGTGAAGTACACTGGGTGCCAAGGCCGGAAATTAGGGAAGAGATTTTCGCTGCCGGGGGAAGGCTTGGACGGGTTGCGGGCCTTCTTTTCATCATCGCAGCCCTGGGTCGATCATCGTCTTGTCCCTTTTGAACGCTGGCATGCGTGTTTTGTCTCATGGGAAGTGGTGTGCGTAGCACCGAACTGAATGGAAAGTGTGTGGGCCGGGTTCCTGAGTGGACGGACCATCAGGTATTATTCATTATCTATGATCGCGGCCTCCTGCCGCACGACGTCCGGACTCACGAAACCGCGTAAACTTTCCACTCTCTGGTTGGCTGACAATTTTCTTAGGAGCGTCCGTTATGCGCAAGTCCAAAGGCTTCACCCTCATTGAACTGCTGGTGGTTATCGCCATCATCGCCCTGCTGATCGGTCTGTTGCTGCCGGCGCTGCAGAAGGCTCGTGTCGCCGCCCGCCGATCGCAGAACTCCAACCAGATCCGCAACATCCTCCAGTCGCTCAACGTCTTCGCCGAGACCAACCAGGGCAAGTTCCCCGGCATCGGCGGGCGACCCATCAACGCAAACGGCTACAAAGAAATCAACATGAACCCCTCGGGCTGGTCCAGCAGCTACACCGCCCAGATGGACGGCAACAACGTCCAGCCCCGCTACTGGGAAATGATGAGCCGCAACCAGTTCACCGGCGAAGTGGCGGTCAGCCCCTTCGACATCAAGGAAAACTGGACGACCGGCCCGGTTGACTTCGACCACTACTCCTACGCGATGCTCGACCTGGACGAAGGCGGCGTCGTCAAGGCGCCCCGCGCGGTGGAATGGTCCAACAAGGTCAACTCCGACGCCGTGATCGTCTCCGACCGTAACATCGGCGCCAACGCCGCGGTCGTCCCGACCACCGGCAACAACGCGGTGCAGAGCAACCAGACGACCACCCCCGGCCGCTGGGAAGGCAACGTGGGCTTCGGCGACGGGCACGTCGAACAGCTCTACCAGCCCTACAAGCACACGAAGTACGGCTCGGCGAAGTTCTACCGCCGCACCAACGACCTGAACCAGCAGAAGGGCGACTACCTGTTCGGCAACAACGACATGCCGGACAACGCCAACAGCACGGGCGCGGCTTCCAGCCCGCAGTACGCCGACGCCTCCATGATTCACGAGAACAACAACATCAACGGCGAACAATAATCGCCCGCGACAAGCTGAATCTCATCGACCGGCCGCCGTGCAACCCACGGTGGCCGGTTCTTTTTTTGGAGAGGCCTGATGTCAGAGGACGGAGGCCGGATGTCAGAGGCCAGCCGCTGTCCTCCCGATGGATCGCCGTCCTCTGACCTCTGCCCTCGCGCCTATGATTCCCCCAATCGCCTGCTCCCCGCCTTGACGACTGCTGCCGGAGGCGGTAACTGTGTTACATGGAAGACCCCATCATGACCGTTTCCGACGTTCGGGCCGCCGTGCCCGCCCGCCCGAATCCGCACAAGATCATTCTTGACGGCATCACGTTCGATGACGTGCTGCTGGTGCCCGCCGCCAGCGACTTCCTGCCCGCCGATGCCGATGTCTCCACGCAGCTCACCCGCCGCATCCGCCTGAACATCCCGCTCATGTCCGCGCCCATGGACACGGTGACCGAATCCGCCCTGGCGATCGCGCTGGCGCAGGAGGGCGGCTTGGGCGTCATTCACAAGAACCTGCCCATCGAGGCGCAGGTCCGTGAGGTCATCAAGGTCAAGCGCTCGGCCAACGGCGTGATCCTCGACCCGGTCACCCTCCCGCCCAACGCGCCGGTCAGCGAAGTCCGCCGCCTCATGCGCGAGCAGAACATCTCCGGCGTGCCCATCACCGAGGATGGCAAGCCGTCGGGCAAGGTCGTGGGCATCCTCACCCGCCGGGACATGGTCTTCCTTTCCGATGAGGACCAGCCTATCGACGAGGTGATGACCAAGGGCCGGCTGATCACCGCCGCCCCGGGCACCACGCTGGAGCAGGCTGAGGAAATCCTCAACAAGAACAAGGTCGAGAAGCTGCTGCTGGTCGACGAGGCGATGCGGCTCAAGGGCCTCATCACGATGCGTGACATCGACAAGCTGCACCAGTTCCCCCACGCCTGTCGCGACGATCGTGGCCGACTGCGGGTGGGTGCTGCGGTGGGGGTGCATCAGCTCGACCGTGTGGAGGCGCTGATCGCCGCCGAGGTGGACCTGATCGTGGTGGACTCGGCGCACGGCCACAGCCGCAACATCATGGAGACGGTCCGGGCGATCAAGGCGAAGTATGACATCGATGTGATCGCGGGCAACGTCGCCACCGAAGCCGGGGCGCGTGACCTGATTGAAGCCGGCGTGGACGCGGTGAAGGTGGGCATCGGCCCGGGTTCGATCTGCACCACGCGCGTGGTCAGCGGTGTGGGGGTGCCTCAGATCACGGCGATCATGAACGCGTGCGCCGCGGCAACGCCCGCCGGTGTGCCGGTGATTGCCGACGGCGGGATCCGCGCCAGTGGCGACATCACCAAGGCCATCGCCGCCGGGGCATCGGTCGTCATGCTCGGCTCGCTGTTCGCCGGCCTCGACGAGTCGCCCGGCGAAATGATCATCCACATGGGCAGGCGGTACAAGACGTATCGCGGCATGGGCTCGGAAGGTGCGATGGTCGCCGGCTCGGCCGATCGCTACGGTCAGGCGGGGGCGGGCAACCGCAAGCTCGTGCCCGAAGGTGTGGAGGGCCGTGTGCCGTACCGCGGGCCGTTGGGCGATTACGTGTATCAGCTCGTCGGCGGACTCCGCGCGGGCATGGGCTACTGCGGCACACCCAACATCGAAGCGCTGCGCAGCAACGCCCAGTTCTGCCGCATCAGTGCCGCCAGCCTCGCCGAGTCGCACCCGCACGACATCACGATCACCAAGGAAAGCCCCAACTACTCGCTGGATTACCGCGAGGCGTAAGGGGGGATGCACTAACACGCGAAATTCGCAGCTCGAATGAGTGCATCATTCGAGCTTGTTGCAGGGTTCAGGTTTTGCTGACGCATCGCATCATTCCGTGTCTGGATGTGAAGGACGGCCGCGTGGTGAAGGGCGTCAACTTCGTGCAGTTGCGCGATGCTGGCGACCCGGTGGAGATCGCACGCAAATATGACGCAGCCGGCGCGGACGAACTGGTGTTTCTGGACATCAGCGCTTCGCACGAGGGTCGTCAGACGATGCGTGAAGTGGTGCGGCAGGTGGCGGAGCAGTGCTTCATGCCGTTCACCGTGGGCGGGGGGATTCGCACGATCGATGACGTCACCGCGTTGATCCAGGCGGGGGCGGAGAAGGTGTCGATCAACACCGCGGCGGTGGTGAACCCGGACATCATCAGCCAGACGGCCCGTCGGTTCGGCCGATGCGCCACGGTGGTGAACATCGACCCCAAGCGGGTGGTGCGCGATGGCCGCACGATCTTTGAAGTCCACACGCACGGCGGTCGCACGCCCACGGGGCTCGAAGCGGTGGAATGGGCCCGGCGGGTGGTGGAGCTGGGCGCGGGCGAGATCATCCTCACCAGCATGGACGCCGACGGCACGAAGGATGGCTACGACGTGGAGATGACCGCGGCGGTGGCGGAGGCGGTGGACGTGCCGGTGGTCGCCTCGGGGGGGTGCGGCAGCCCGGAACACATGCGGCAGGTGCTCACCGCGACGCGCGCCGATGCGGTGCTGGCGGCGAGTATTTTCCACTACGGCACGTACTCGATCGCCCAGACGAAAGCGTACCTGGCGGAGGCGGGGCTGCCGGTGCGGCTGGACATCGGGAGCGATCGTTGAGCCGGGTGGATCGGCCGGCACTGCCGGGGCAGCCTCCCATGCGAGCCGCCGTCGCTTGGCGCTATGCGGCGGGCCACTTTGTGGTACACTAAGTTTCACCCGACTCGCCGCTTCGGTGGCGTCGCCCCCGCGCCCCTCACGTGGGTTCAAACGGGTGCTCGATCGTCTTGACGAGTCGAATGTTCCGAACGCACCGGTCCAACGCATGGACCGACCACCTTGATTCGGAGTAGTTCTGTGAGTGCTCCCGCAACCGCCACGGCCCCAACGTTGATGCTCGATCACATCGGCGATCGACGCTCCTTCAACACCACCCCTCTCAAAAAGTTCTTCGAAGCAGCCGTCAAATATGAAGCGTCCGACCTGCTGCTGCGCGGCGGACAGGTGCCGCGTCTGCGCATCCGCGGCACGCTCAAGAGCCTCGAGGTCGCGCCGCTCGACGAAATCGAATTCGAAAAGTGGATCGAAGCAGGCCTCAGCGAAGCACGCTGGGATCAATACGCCCGCTTCGGTTCGGTGGACATCGGCTACGACCTGGAGGACGGCACGCGCTTCCGTGTGAACATCTTCCGCACCCGCAGCCGCAGCGCCATCGCCGCCCGTCGCGTTTCCAAGGAAATCCTCTCCTTCGAACAGCTTTACCTGCCGGCGAGCATGGCCAAGGTCGCCGAGGTGCATCAGGGTCTCATCCTGCTCGCCGGCGTCACGGGCAGCGGCAAGAGCACGACCATCGCGTCGATGCTGCAGTACATCAACGAGCGTCGACCCTGCCACATCGTCACCATCGAAGACCCGATCGAATACATCTTCACCGATGCCAAGGCGATGATTAACCAGCGTGAGATCGGCATCGACGTGCCGAACTTCGCCACGGGGCTTCGCGCGTTGGTGCGTGAGAATCCCGACGTGATTCTCATCGGCGAAATGCGTGACCGTGAAACGTTTGAAGCCGCGCTTCAGGCCGCGGAAACCGGCCACCTGGTGTTCGGCACGATCCACGCCAGCTCGGCGACGCAGGCGTTCGGCCGCATCTACGACCTCTTCCCCCCGGAAGAGCGCGACAACATCCGCAACCTGCTTGCGTTCCAGATGCAGGCCTTCATCTACCAGAAGCTGCTGCCGACGCTGCACAAGCACATTCCCCGCATTCCCGCGGTGGAAATCCTGCTGCAGTCGCCGCCCACGCGCAAGTACATCCTCGAAGCGCGCGAAGTCGAACTGGATCAGGTCATCAAGAGCCACCGCCAGGACGGCATGCAGAGCTTCACCGATTCGCTGGTGAGCCTGGTGGAGCAGGAATACATTCACCCGCGTGTCGCTCAGGCGAACGCCACAAGCCCCGAAGAAGTGAAGATGCGCCTGCGTGGCATCTCGACCGGTTGAGTGACGACGCGTGGGACTGGCGAAAGTGCGAAATTCGAATGACGACATCCACTCGAATTTCCAGTTTCGATATCGGCGTGTTCCCGCTGGGTATTGGAGTGTTGGAATCTGATTCGTCCCGCGAATCGCGTCCTTCGAATTTTTCTTGAAGAAACTGATGATGATTACACTCGCCGAAGCCGTCTTTCTGATGAGTGTTTACAAGCCGATCCTCTTCGCCCTGGTGCTGGGCGTGTGGGGTTGGATTGTGAGCAACCTGGACAAGGACACGGAATACTTCTTCCTGCAGCGCAAGCTGTGGAACGCCGTGCACATCGGCGTGGGGATGCTGGCGTTCTGGTTGTGGCTGCTGATCCCCTACTTCTGGCTGGGGCTGCCCGTGGCGCTGGTGCTCACCGGCGGGGCGATCGGCGGGTACATCTACTACCGCAACGGTCAGGTGCCCGAGCAGGCACGCTGGACGCTGTCGCTCGATTCCTTCCGCAACCGCATGGACAAGATGCAGGCCGCCTCCGCTCGCAAGAACGTCACCATGACGCTCATGAGCGAGGACGACGCGATGCTCGAAGTCCCCGTGGGCGACACGCCGCAGGCCAAGGCCCATCAGGTGCTCGAACAGATCCTCGAGTTCGCCCTGCCCCGCGGGGCGGATCAGATCGAAGTGGCGGTCGATTCCACCCGCGCAGCCGTGGCCGTCCGGGTCGACGGCGTGCGCTACCCCCAGCCCACGCTCGAACCCGCCGTCGCCGTTGCGCTCATCGACTACATGAAAGGCGCCGCCGGCCTCGACCTGGCCGATCGGCGACGCAAGCAGTCCGGCACCACCATCGTCAACGCCGGCGAACTGGGCAAACACCAACTGGGTGTCATCACCTCCGGTTCCACGCAGGCGATGCAGATGGTCATCCCCATCGACCCGGTCGCCCAGGCGTCCATCCCCCTCGATCAGATGGGCATGCTCGAAGCCCAGTGCAACCAGCTCATCGAAGTGCTGGACAAGCGAGGCGGCACCGTCATCGTCAGTTGCCCGCCGCAGCACGGCCAAACCAGCACGCTCTACACCCTCCTGCAGCGGCACGACCCGTACACCCAAAGCGTCTACACGCTCGAAGACAAGCACCCCTTCGAAATCGAAGGCGTCAACCACGAGAAGCTGCCGCCCGATGCCGATCCGGAAAAGTGCAACCAGATCATCAACTCGATGCTGCGTCGCGACCCGGCCGTGCTGTTCTACGATCGCCGGCCCGATCCGGTGACCGCCAAGACGATCGCGCGGTACTCCGATGAGGTCCGCTTCTATGTCGGCATGACCAAGGAAGACACCTTCTCCGCGCTGCGTGCGTGGGTGAAGCTGGTGGGCAGCGCCCGTGCCGCAACGGAGCATCTGGGCGTGATCGTGTCGCAGCGTCTGGTGCGCAAGCTCTGCCCGACCTGCCGCACGCAGTACGCCCCCGATGCCGCGGCGCTGCGCAAGTTCAACCTCCCGGCCGACAAGATCAAGCGTCTGTACAAGGCGTCGGGGCAGGTGATGGTGAACAAGAAGCCGCGTGTCTGCCCCGACTGCCTGGGCATGGGCTACAAGGGCCGCACCGGCGTGTTCGAAGTGATGGTGTTCGATGAGCAGGCGCGGAAGATGCTCGCCGACAAACAGATTGAACAGCTTCGCTCGCACCTGCGGAAGCAGAAGATGCTGTGGCTGCAGGAAGCGGCTCTGGCGAAGGTGGTGGAAGGCGTCACGGACATCAAGGAAGTGACGCGTGCGTTGAGCGGCATCGGCGACAAGTCAGGCGGCAGCGCTGCCGGTCGCTCCGGCCCCGCGGCGCGTTCGGGCAGCAACCCCGCCGCCAACGCCAAGCCCGCCGGCGGCTCCTCCGCCGACCGCACCGATGCCAACGCCGCTTCCGCCTCCGCGTCCTCGAACTGATTCGCCGATTCGTGACACTCGGCCCGACCCGGCCTGAACCGGAAATCGACCCATGGTGATGAACCTTCTCGTTGTCGTCTTCATCCTGCTCATGGCCTACTGGTGGTCGCTGCAGGGATTGTTCAGCTCCTGGCTTCACCTGGGGCTCCTCATCGTCAGTGGCGCGATCGCCCTGGCGGCATGGGAACCCATGGCCTACTGGCTTCTGGGCACCGGGTCCTTCGCCACCATCAACGCATGGGGCGTGGCACTCCTGGCGCCCTTCGGCGTAGCGCTGATCCTCCTGCGATTCGCCACCGACAAGCTCGTGCCCAAGAACATGCACTTCCCCGACCTCGCCAACAAGATCGGCGGTGCCGTGGTCGGCGTGTTCTCCGGCGTGCTCACCGCCGGCATTGTCGTCATGGGACTCAACTTCATGGCGCTGGGACAGGACGTCGCCGGGTACGAGCCCTACACCATCGGGACCAACGGCCGTATCACCCCCAACGAGAAGGGCCAGCTCTGGCTCAGCGTCGACAAAATCGCCGCCGCGTTCTTCCGCAAGCTTTCCGGCGGGGCGTTCAGTGCCGGCAACCCCATGGACATTTACCTGCCCGATATGGCGCAGACCGCCGGCGTGTTCCGTCTGCACATCGACCCGCACGCCTCCATCGTCGCCGTCCCCAACGCCGTCACCATCACCGGCGCCTACAGCCAGCCCGTGCCGTTGGCGGAACTGGACGAAACGATTCAGGCGGAGTTCGGCGAGCAGTTGCAGCCGGGCAAGCAGATCGTCGTGATCGACACCAAGTGGCTGGCCACCCCGCGCGGCACGTTCGACGGTGACGGCATGCTTCGCCTCCCGCCGGTCCACCTGTCGCTGGTGACGACGCGCGGCAACAACGTGGTGACGCAGCACATCCCCATCGCCCTCAGCCGCGCCGAACGGGAGGGCCCGCGCTCCTGCATGCCTGTGCGCAGCCCCATCGATGCCCTCACCAGCAACCGCAACGAGGAACAAATCGCCATCACCTTCCTCATCGATTCGGAAGAGCGGCCGCAATACCTCTTCGCCCGCCGTCTGCGCCTGCCGGTGCCCACGCTCAACACCGAAGCGCAGAACGTTGTCGCGATGGTCGGTGCGATCCCCGCCAAACCCGACCCCGCAGACGCCGCCACCGCCCAGAGGGGGGGCCCCACCAGGTTGGAGCACCGCGCGGCCGGCACGATCAAAACCGGCATCCAGGGCGTGGAGTTGGAAAACAACCCCATGCTTCCTCTGGCGATCAGCAAGAACATGGCGACCGCCTTTGAGTACTACAGCGACACGAACGATATCCTCAACGGCAGCCGTGAGGTCGCCAAGTTCCCCGGCAACGTGACGCAGAAGCTCAAGGTCGACCGCCTCTACGAAGCGCCGAGCTTCGCCATCATTCGACTGAAGCTCGACCGCGACGCTTCGGACACCTTCCTCGGTCGGGCGCGGGCGCTCGCGGCTGGTCTCAACCCGCCGGTCCTCCAGGACAACTTCGGCAGGTCGCACTACGCCATCGGCTATGTCCTCAAACGCGAAGGCGACACCCAGCTCATCAACATCGATCGGCACAATGAAATCCGAGCCGCATCGCAGTTGCCCATCCGCCAGATGAACGCCGGCGATGAACTGTACCTCTACTTCAACGTGCCCCGGGAGTCCGGTCGCCGAATCACCGGCTTTGAAATCGGCCCCATGAAGCAGGAAGCACTCGAAGAGGGCATGCCTGTCGAGTGAACCGCCCGGACCTCAGCGCCCGAATCGGGCAGGCGATCGATGGATCTGAAAGACAAACGCGTCGTGGTCATGGGGCTGGGGCGCTTCGGTGGTGGCGTGGGGGTCAGCCGCTTCCTCGTCGGTCGCGGCGCGCGGGTGCTGGTGACCGATGCCGCCCCCGCTGAGCAACTGCAGACCAGCGTGGCGGCGCTGGCGGGTCTGCCCATCGACTTCCGCCTCGGTGAGCATCGCGCCGACGACTTCACGGGCGCTGACCTCATCGTGGTCAACCCGGCCGTCGACCGCCGCCGCAACCCTTACCTGCAGGCCGCCGCCGACGCCGGTGTGCCCACCACCAGCGAGATCCGCCTGCTCATCGAACGGCTGCCCAACCGCCAGCGCACCATCGGCATCACCGGGAGTGCCGGCAAATCCACCGTCACCGCCATGCTCGGCCACATCCTCCGGGAAACACCGGCACCGAAGCACAGCGCGAACCCCGCCAACGCGCCACGCGTCTTCATCGGCGGCAACCTCGGCGGTTCGCTGCTGGGCGACCTTGATGCCATCGGCCGCGATGACTGGGTGGTGCTCGAACTGTCCAGCTTCATGCTCGAGGACATGGCCGCCGACCGCTGGTCCCCGCACATCGCCATCGTCACCAACATCACGCACAACCACCTCGATCGCCACGGCTCGTTCGAAGCCTACGCACGCGCCAAGCAGGTCATCCTCGACCATCAGACCACCGGCGACGCGGCGATCCTCGGCCCAATCGACCCACGCCTCATCCGCCCCCGCACCGCACGGCAGATCTGGACCGAAAACCTCGCCAACTACCACCCGCGCCCCACGCTCAACCTCATCACCCCCGGCGAACACAACCGCGCCAACGCGATGCTCGCCATCGAGGCGGCGGTGTGTGCCGGACGCGATCGCTTCGCCGCGGCCGAGTCACTGACAACCTTCACCGGCCTGCCGCACCGGCTGCAGTTCGTCCTCCAGCGGGCGGAAGTCCGCTACTACAACGATTCCAAGGCCACCACACCCGAGGCGGCGATGCTCGCGATCACCAGCTTCGCTCCGGGCACCGTGCACGCGATCCTCGGCGGGTACGACAAGGGCTCGAACCTGTCGGAACTGTCCCGGCTCGCGGCGTCGCACTGCCGGGCGATCTACACCATCGGCGCGACGGGCGACCGCATCGCCGCCGCGGCGCGCCAGCACACCGGCGGGGCGGAAGTGGTGCCCTGCGGCACGCTCGATGCCGCCGTCGCCGCTACCGCGACACGGGTGCGCGAAGGCGATGTTGTGCTGCTGTCGCCCGGCTGCGCGAGCTGGGACCAGTTCGAAAACTTCGAAGCCCGCGGCCGCGCCTTCGCCCAGGCCGTGCTCCTCTACACCGGCGAAGGCGCGCCCGCCCCCGGCGCGTGATTGCGTCGCGCATGGCCGGGTATTGATTTTTGCATTTTATACGGGTATAGTGAAGATGTCCATCGCGCGCCGAATGCGTACGCGAAAATGTCACCTTTTGTCACCCCGAGCTGAAATCAGAGTCCTAAACGTCCCCGAAAACGGAGAACAGCGATCGGGTGCCGGAACGCAGTAACAACCTGTCCCGTCCGCACTTGAAGTTCAAATCCGCCATCCGAAATCCGCCATCCGCAATTCAAAAGACCATGTCGTCTTTGTCGTGTTTGTCGTGGGGGTGACATCGTCATTTTTCGTCGTAACCGAATGAAACTTGGACGTTTACGTCAATGTGTCGTGGGTCGAGGGGGGAGGGGGGTGACATCCGGACTCAGGACAATGCAAACCGATCGACACCCCGCATTCAGAAAGGACATCACCCCATCACCAAATCACCAAATCACCAAATCACCAAATCCTATTGCTTCTCCCCCACCCCGTCGGTAGTCTTGGAGTCGCTGGATCGCGTTGCATGTCGGTGGGTTGATCGCCACGGATTCGTGGGAGTTGATTGCCAGGTTGGGTGGGCTGTTGAGGGTTTCCGTTGGGAAGCTCAGCGGCGGTGGTTGTCGCGGTTTGCCGTGACGCCGTGCGGGCGTTGTTCCGGCGCGGTTCCGGGCCGAGGGATGGTTCCGGTGGCCGGGGGTGGTTGGTCCGACGTGGGCGGAGGCGAGCCGGAGGTCGGTTGGAGGCGGGTGCGGTTGACGCCGGCCCGAGTTGATAAAGGAGGATGGGGCGTCCCGGCGCGGTCAGGCGAAAGCGTGGCCCGCCGTTCCGTGGCAGGATGCTCCACGACACAGGAGGGAAAGGCCCTTGCGGCTGGCTCATCACCGGCCCTTTTTCATTCGGTCTCCGACCGGGCGGCGCGCCCCGGAACGGGAACGAGTCCCACCAGAAGCGCCACGATGACCAGCAGCGCGACGAAGAGGACCGACACGTTCATCAGCGGATAGGGCACCGCCAGAAGCAGCGCCAGCCAGAGCGCCGCCAGGGCATAGCGGATCGTCGCCAGCCGCATCGCCACCCGGGATCCGGGGCGAGCCTGCAGCGATTCGATGGTCATGATGACCACCAGCGCCAGCAGCAGCGCGACTTTGTAGGGTTCGATCAGCCGTGCGCGTGCCGGTTCGATCTCCCGCAGCAGTTCAACCCGTTCCGCTTCCAGCGAGGCCTGCAGTTCGGGCAGGTATTGCCCCGTCGCCCCGATCCGCTGGGCGGCTTCGAGTCGACGCTCCATCTCCGCATCAAACGCCTGGAGGGTTTCACCTGCCTCACCGAGAGGAAACAACCGGTCATACGTTTCGGGCGACCACCGCCCCAAGGCAAACGGCCCCAGCAACACCCCCACCAGCACCCCCACCGCCAACAGGTAGAGGTTCGCATGCAACTGACCCGACTGCTCACGTGGTGCTTCCATGGCGCTCCTTGCAGGAACAGGATAGTTCATGGAGCCGATCGCGGTTCGTCCCGCGGACGATCAAAGTTGATGTTCCGGGGTGTCAGATCATGAAGGTAGACGCCCAGGTGTCGCTTGAAATAGTTGTAGATGCCCGCGACGGCCGGCCAGTTGTCTCCAAAAACCTCCCGGCGATCGGCGATCCATTGCTCCCATGCATCATCGCTGAACGTGATGGCATGGTCGATGGTCGCCTTGGCGAAATCAAGGATGTAAGGGGGCTCCACCACAGTCATTTCAATCAGAAGATGCTCGTTGCTATAGTCGATCAGTCGTGGAATGACATGTTCGCCGATGTGGGTGATGTTCTTTTGGTCGAGACGTTTGTAGACCTCCAACTCGGTATGATATAGTTCTTTACGGTGATGGATCTTGATCGCGGTCGTGTTGGCGGTCTGGTAGACGATGCCATCCGTTCCCCAGCCGAGACTGCGAATGACCCGGGATCGGCCGCCCAGATAGCGTTGGGCGATGGAAAGTGATTCAGGGTAGGGATTTGACATGACTGCTGTAAGCGTGCCGGAACCCGCATACTCGAGTAACGTCAGGCTATGGCTTGATTGTGCGTACGGAATCGTGCCGCTCTCTCAAACCGGTGGGACGTTTGTGGTGTCTGTTGAGCCTCGGCAGGTGCCGCCGTGCGAAGCGCAGATCGTCGTGAGTGTGGACGGTCACGAGTACCGGCGACCGGTTTATCTGATCCACGGCATCACGCCGGACAACCCTGTGGTGCGTGTGGTTGACGAGGCGCCTTTCTGATGATCGCCTCGGTGAGTTCCTCTCATTCGGCATCGTCCTTGCCGTGGGGGTTGGTCCAGAGGGCTTGGATCATGGCGTAGCCTTCGGGGTCGAAGGCTTTGAGTTCGCCGCGGACGAAGGGGTAGTAGTCGTTGGTGCCGAAGTAGGCTTCGGTGAGTTCAGCGAAGTACTCCATGGGGTTGTTCAATGCGTAGTGGCGCACCTCTTTGCCGCAGATGCGCATCACCTTTTCGTACCTGCCCGAGGCGACGGCGGCATCGTAGGCGGCCCTGACCCGCGCGTTGTCGTGACCGCCGGGCAGCACCTGATGATGGTAGGCATGGGCCAGTTCGTGCATGACCATGTAGGGCTGCTCGATGGTCCAGTCGAGGAAGTTGGCGGCGTTGGCGAGTTCGACGCTGCCCGCCTTTTCGGGGTTGTAGCCGTTGTCCCGGAGCCAGTTGGCGGAGGGGTGATAGCACATGCAGGGGAATCGCCGATCCTTGAGTTCGACCCAGATGGGCACCTGGCGCAGCCGTTCGACAGCCGGCGCGGGCAGACGCCGTTCGACCTTGAAGAGTTGGTGCTCCAGGAGGGTGAGGGTTTTCTCGGCGAGTTGCGGGTCTTCATCGAGCAGCCGCTGGTTGATGCGCACGGTCCAGCCGAGCACCTGTCGCACGGTGTAGCTGTCGCTGGGGTCGAAGGAGGCGGCGGTGGGTGTGATGATGGCCGCGATGATGGGGATGAGCAGGAGCAGTGGACGATGAGGCATGATGGAACCCCCTGTAGGTGTGAGGTCATGATACGAGGTGAGGGTTGTTCATTGCCAATCGTCGATCGCCGGTTGAGAGGAGGTGTGGCGTTGCGGATGGGTTCGGCGGGTGTATCGGTTGTTCACTTATCTAAGGATGGGGCATCATCCGGCCGATTCACAGGGGGTGATCCTGCATCGTGCGGTGGGCGGTGCTGTTGGCCGTCAATCGACGTGTTTGCGGGCTGCAGGGGGTGGCAAAGCGTCGCGTCGCCAGTAAGATAGGCGACTTGTGAAGGATGGAAAGCGGCACGGTTCGGGCAGGGGTTGATGGTCGGCCGACGATCATCAGTAGTCGAAAAGCCCGAAGAACTCTCATGGCTGGCGTGTGCGGATTTGAAGCCGGTCAGACAAGATGCAGGGAGCACGAAGGTGAGTCACCACAAAGCAGGTAAGGCCATGATCGGATTGCGTGGCGTTCTGGGCCTCGGCATCGCGGCGACAGCGGCGGCGCTGGTGGGTTGCGAAACGTCGAGCTTCTTCGATCCGTCGCAGCCCACGGGCTTTCACCGCACGCCGATCGTGCTGCCCATTCTCAACTCGCTGGACGTGCTCGATGAGCATGAGCCTTATTCGGCCGGTGTGACCGAAGTGCAGCCGCTGGACCTCATCCCTGAGGTGCGCGAGTACGTGGTCGGGCCGAACGATGTGATTCAGGTGACAATTTACGACCTGCGTCTGTTGGGTGAACCGGACGTTCAGCAGCGTGTCGTGGACGAACTGGGCAACATTCGTCTGCCGGCGGGCATTGATTCGGTGCAGGTGGCGGGCCGCACCCCCAGCCAGATCGAGAAGGACATCGCCCAGATTCTGCAGCAGAAGAACATTCTGCAGGATCCGAACGTGTCGGTGATGATGCTGCGTCGCCAGCAGAACATCTTCAGCATCATCGGTGAACCGACGAGTGGCGGCGGTGGTTCGCTGTTCGGTCAGTTTGAAATCCCCAAGCCCGATTTCCGTCTGCTGGATGCGATCGCGATGGCGCGGGGTATTTCGGGGAATACGCGTACGCTGTACATCTACCGGACGGTGCCTTTGACGCCTGAGGCGGCGGGTGAACGTCCGAGTGAGCCGGTGGGCCCGGGGCCGGGCGATCTGCCCGAGGAAGCGGGTCGCCGCCCGGACCAGTTGATCGATGATCTGGAAAGCGCGCTGCAGGATCCGGGAACGGGGCCACGCAACGGCGCGCCGCAGGTGTCGGATCGGGGCGAAGCGCCCCCGGCGGCGCTGGAGCAGGGGCTCGATGGTGGCGGGGCGCCCCGCTGGGTGTTCGTGGGCAACCGATGGGTTCGCATTCAGGACCCGGTGTCCAGCGATGGCGAGGGGACGGCGATGGATGAGTTGTTGACGCAGCGCGTGATTGCCGTGCCTTACGATCGTTTGCTCGAAGGCGACATGCGGTACAACATCGTGATCCGCCCGGGCGACATCATCAAGGTGCCGGCCCGTTTCGCGGGTAACGTGTATGTGAGCGGACAGGTCAACCGGCCGGGCACATTCGTGCTGCCGGGTGAGAAGGACCTGACGATCAAGACGCTGCTTGCGGCGGCGGGCGGCTTCAGCGCGTTGGCGATACCGCAGCGGGCGGAGTTGATTCGTCGACTGGGCGAGAATCAGGAAGCGATTGTCCGAATCGATCTTCGCAAGATCGATGAGGGCACGCAGCCGGACATTTTCCTCAAGCCCAACGACCACCTGCGCGTGGGGACGAACCTGCCTGCCCTGCCGCTGGCGGTGGCACGCAACGGGTTCCGTATGACATACGGTTTCGGCTTCGTGCTGGACCGCAACTTCGGGCCCGACGTCTTCGACAACAACTGAGACCTGAGGCTTGAGGCTTGAGGTGGATGTTGGGGAGGGGGGATGGGAGGTCCGCGCACGTTGGTGCGCGGGCTTCCGAGCGTTCATGTCGGGTGGACCATGCGACGATAACGTCGTGGGGGGCGACCCCGGTCGCAACAAACGGATGAACCTGCCAGGGACGGCGGGCGTAGGGCTTGTGTCGCCCCGGATGGCATTCGCCCGGATGGGCAGTTCGCGCGTCAGGGAGGAATTGCCCGGTTTAACGGTCCGCAGCGGTGGTTGGTCGTCGATGACGGTCGCCGTCGTCGGGCTCGTCAATTGTTTGGAATTTCGTCTCCCGTCATGACCAGCACCCCCGTCAGCTCGGCCACGACGCATCCCAGCCCGTCTCCCGGCTCCGGCCCCGTACCGGCTGAGGATCGGCGACTGATGTCGCAGTGGAGTTGGCTTTGCCTGGGGACGCTGGGGGTGCTGTTCCTGAGCCTGCACTGGCCGTTCGTCGAACGGATGGTGCGCATCGCCACCAACGCGAGTGGTGACAACATCATCGCGGTGATCAAGGCGGTTTTCGCCTTCAACTGGGACCACGACTGGTCGCACATCCTGGCGATTCCGTTTATCGCGGCTTATTACGTGATGCAGCATCGCCGCCCGCTGCTGGAGCAGCCTACGCAGGTGTACTGGCCGGGGCTGGTGGTGATGATGGCGGGCATTTTCAGCTTCATGTTCTGGATTTATCCCGGCCGCAACGACCTGTTTCAGGGTCTGAGCATGCTCATCGGGTTATCGGGGCTGGTGATTTTTCTGCTGGGGCCGCGCGTCATGCGGGTGCTGTGGTTCCCGATTGCGTACCTGGTGTTCGCGATCAAGATGCCCGAGTCGATCTGGGAGCGTGTGGCGTATCGCCTGCAGGATGTGGCGGCGGGTGTGGCGACGATTGTGCTGAAGATGATCGGCCCGTTGCTGGGTTTTGAGACCGACAAGGCGGGCAACACGATCTCGATCACGTACACGAAGGCTGGGCAGTTGATGACGTCCGACCTCGCCGTTGCTGAAGCGTGCGCGGGGCTTCGCATGCTGATGGCGTTCATGGCGCTGGGCGTGGCGATGGCGTTCTTTTCGAAGCGGGCGTTGTGGCAGAAGCTGATCATGGTGGGGATGACGGTGCCGATCGCCATTGCGGTGAACGTGGGGCGTGTGGCGGTGCTGGGGCTGTTGAGCCTGATCAATCCGGAGTTCGCACGCGGCGACCTGCACATCATGGTCGGGCTGGTGGTGATGCTGCCGACGGCGGCGCTGCTGCTGATGCTGCTGGGCTGGATTCTCGATCGCATCATCATTCGCGAGGAAGCGGCAGGCGAGGACGACGGGGAGGTGGTGCTGGAAAGCGACCGCCCGCTTCTGGTTCATCCGAGTTGGCTCTCGACGGGTGGGGCGGATGTGCGGGGCGGGAAGCGAATGACCATGCTGGCAGGGTTGGCGGGCGGTGCGGCGTTGATCGTGCTGGTGGCCGTCGCGGGGTTGATGACGCTGGCGTACTATCGGCCGAGCGTCATCCAACTGCTGCTGCCGTTCCTGGATGACAGTGCGTTTGAATCGTGGATGGGGTTTGTGGGCGCGCCGCTGGCGGTGGTGCTCGGTGTTGTTGTTTTCGGGCTGCTTCGACGAACGGAGCGGAAGTTACGGCCGGCCGCGGCGGAGGGACCGTCCGGTGTGAACCGTACGTTCGCGGTATCGGTGGCGGCGGGGGTGCTGCTTTCTGCGGCGCTGGGATTCAGCAGTGTGATGGCGGCGGCGAAGATCGTGCACTTCAAGGCCTCGGTGCCGCTGCGCGACAAGCTGTACATGCTGCCGGCTGAGATTCGCGGCTGGTCGATGGAAGGCAAGGACGAGCGTCTGTCGCCGGATGTGGAAGCGGAGCTTGGCACGCAGGATTACATCAGCCGTCGATATGTGCGTGCGGAGGACGGGCAGAGAGTGCGGTTGCACGTGGCGTACTACACCGGGACGCCTGATACGGTGCCGCACGTGCCGGACCGCTGTTTTATGGCAGGCGGCGCGACGGGCACCCGCGTTGACCGGAGTCGGCAACTTGTGTTGTCGGGTCAGCATTATTTTGAGCGTGATGACACGTGGTGGGGGATCACGCCGGTGGATCCGTACGAGGTGCGGGTGCCGGCGATGCAGTTCAACGCGACGTGCTTCACCTACTTCCCGCCGCGTTCGTCGTTCAGTTTGTCTCCGGCGGAGCTGACGGACGATTCGCTGCGTGCCAACGTGATCTACTTTTTCGCGGCGAACGGTCGATTTCTGGCGAGCCCGAACGATGTGCGGTTGCAGGGTTTCGACCCGCGTGACCGGCACGCGTACTACTGCAAGATTGAAGTCGGTGTTGACGGCGTGTCGGACCCGGAGCGGGCGATGGCCGTTGCCAGCGAGTTTCTCTCCGCGATGATGCCTGAGATACTTCGCTGCCTGCCGGATTGGGTGGATGTGGTGGAGGGGCGCTGGCCCGTTACGAAAAGTGACCTTGTTGAAGCGAATTGATTAACTGCGAATAACGAACCTCACGTGTGACGGAAGTTGCTTCGATATCGCGGCGGATTGCCCGCCGGGATGGTTGAGGGTGGTTCTTCCGTTTGTGGGTTGATTCAGGAGTCGTCCATGGCCGCCCGTGTGAATACGCAATTTGTACTGATCCTGATCGGCGCGCTCGTTCTGCTGACGGTGACGACGGCTGGGGCATACTACTACCTGGTGGTGCTCGCCGACCCGAGTCGGAACATCGAACGTGCCGAGCAGCTGGTGGCGGTGGGCGATTTCGAGGGGGCGTCGGATCAGTACGGCCGAGCATTCCGCAAGCAGCCGACGGATCTGGCGGTGCTGTACAAGCTGATCGAGACGACGGAGAAGATCGAGACGGAGGATCGCCAGCACGCGAGCATTCAGCTTCAGCGGATCATTTCCAGCCATCAGCAGGCGACGACGCTTCGCCCCGCCGATGCCGAGGTTCTTCAGCGCTATCTGGAGCTGTTGAAGGAACTGCGGATGTGGGACCGCATTGGCGAGGTGACCAACAACAAGCTGGAAAGCCATCGCGACATGCTGGTAGCGCGTAAGTACCGGGCGATGGCGCAGGTGAACCGGATGGCGGCCGGGCTTCCGATGAACGATGCGGAGCGCGATCAGCCGCGCGAGGATCTGCTGCAGGTGTTGCAGGCGAATCCCACGGATGCGGATGCGCTGTATTACATGGCGTTGTGGAGCCTGACGCAGGCACAGCATCACAGTCGACCTGGCGGCGATCCGGATCTGATTGAGCCATCGCGCGCCGAGGCGTTGCGTGCCGCGGAGCAGCTTGCGGAGGCGCATCCGAACGATCCGCAGGCGATGGGCAACTACATTCGTCTGATGGTGCAACTGGAACAGCGTGAGCGTGCGGCGGCGATGCTGGATCGGTTGGAAGGCGTCCTGCTGGACAAGCCCGAGCCGATCGAGCTGGTGATTCAGGCATCGGAATGGCTGCGACAGTTGCGTTCGGGCGTGGTGGAGACGGAACAGGGTGAGCAGGCGCCGGCAGGCATGCACGCGGCGATGCGCATGCTTGAGACGGGGTTGGCGAGGCATCCCGACAGTCTGCAAGTGCAGATTCCTCTAGCGCGGTGGATGATGCTGTCGGGTCAGCACGAGCGTGCGATGGAGCTATTGACGAAGGTGCGTCGGACGCCGCCGAAGGTGACGCCGCTGCAATCGGTACGCGCCTTTGCGCTGCACGACACGGGCACGGTGCTGTATTGCGATATCGCGTTGCGTCAAGTGGATGGGGCGGATGCGGCGAAGAAGGAGGCGACGCTTCAGGAGGTGGAAACGCTGGCGCAGACGGTGGCGCGGGCCAACCCGGGTCTGGAGGGTTGGACGAAGATGCTGCAGGCGAAGGTTCACTTGGCGCGTGGCAGCCGGGCGCGTGCCGCGGATGCGATGGATGAAGCGATCGCGGCGGTTCGCAGCGGTCGTGGCGGCGATCTGTCCATGCTGACGGAGGCGTACCTGATTTCGGCGCAGTTGCGTTCGCAGCTCGGCCATTGGGGTGCAGCGGCGACGAGCTATCGCGACCTGATGCTGATTCGCCCCGATCTGAAGCACCTGCGCGTGCAGTTGGCGGAGGTGCATCTGCAGGGGCAACAGCTTTTCGACGCGGAGCGCGTGATTGCCGCGGTGCTTGAGGAAGAGCCGACGCATTATGTGGCGCGTCTTCAGCAGGCTCGGCTGCGGACGCTGCAGGAACGTTACGACGAGGCGATCCGGTTGTCCCGGGCGCTGTTGAATGACGAAGCGCCTGCGCTTGAAGCTCGTATCGATGTGGTGGCGAACCTGGCGCAGACGCTCGTTCGCATGGAACGGGAAGCGGAAGCGGAGCAGTTGGTGGTGGCGGAGTTTGAGAAGAACCCGTCGAACCCGCGGCTGCTGCAGTTTGTGCTGTCGATCACGAAGGACGAGACGAAATCGAGCCGTTACCTGGAAATGGCGCGCACCGCGGGCGCTGATCCGCGATTGCTTGAAGTGCTTGACCGGGTGGGCAGCGGCGATGCGGAAGAAGTGGTGAAGATGGCGGAGGAACGGGCGGCGGCGATCGAAGACCCGTTCACGCGGCACATGGAACTGTATCGCCTGTATGAGCAGTTGGGCGATGCGGCCAAGGCGAAGGCGAACTTCGACCAGGCGGCATCGATCAAGCCGAATGATGCCCGAGTGATCGAGGTGCAGTTCAACGATGCGTTGGCGGCGCGTCAGTGGGATCGCGCGGCACAACTGGCTGCCAAAGCGCGCGATGTGGATGCTGACCTCGCCGGGGGGATGTACTTCGTGGGTGTGCTGGAGGCGGCCCAGGGCAAGCACGGCCGCGCCATCACCAACTTCCAGACTGCGCTGCGTACCCGCGAGAAGTTTCCCGATGCCTGGCATCGGCTGGGGATGTCGCAGGCAGCGACGGGTGACCTGACGGCTGCGACGAACTCGTATACGCAGGCGCTCAATCAGCAGCCGAACCACGTGGGCGCGATTCTGGGGCTGGCGGATGTGCAGAGCCGATTGGGCAACCACGCCGAGGCGCTGGAGCATCTTCGCCGTGCGGCGCGGTCGAGCAACAACCCGGCGATTCAGGACCAGTATCTGCGTTACGAGCAGCAGTACGGTGACAAGGCGGCGGCGCTGGAACGCCGGGTGCGCATTCTCGAGCGGCAGCCCGAAAACATGGCCAACCGTCGGTCGCTGGCGCTGCTTTATGCGGATATGGGCGATGCTGACAATGCGATCGCGACGGTGAACGCGCTGATTGAAGCCGACGGCCGCACGCTGATGAACGCTGAAGTTCAGGCGCAGGTGCTGCTGAATGTGAATCAGCCTGAGGCGGCGATGCGCGCGATGAACGCGTATCTCAGCGAACAGGGACGCGATGCGACGGCGGAGGATTGGCTGGCGCTGGCGCGGCTGCGCTGGATGCTGGGGTTGGAGGCGCCGAGCCTCGAAGCGTTCGAGGAGGCGCGGAAGGTGGAGGATCCGCAGACGCGACCGGCGACCCGAGCCATGGCGCAGTTGATGCAGCAGGTCGGCCGAACCGAGGACTATGTTCGACTGCTCCAGGTGCTGTGGAACGATGACCCAACGGATCACACGGTGGGACAGGCGTTGGCGGTCGCGCTGGCGGAGGTCGGCAAAGCGGACGAAGCGCAGGCCGTGATCGGCAAGCTGCCCAGTGCGCATCAGCATGATATTGACACGCTGGTGGCGCGGGCGACGATTGCGATGGCGCGGCGTGATTCACGCACCGCGGTGACGATTCTGACACAGGCGATCGAGCGTGAGCCGAACCGGCCGATGCTCTACTTCCAGCGTGCCGCGGCGCGAACCCGGACCGCTGAAGGCGAGGCGGTGCGTCCCGAAGACATGACGCAGGCGCAGCTTGACCTTGAGGAAGCGGTGCGTTTGAACCCGTCGTACATTCAGGCGCGTCGAGCGCTGTCGCAGCTGCACCTGCAACAGAACCGGCTGAACGATGCGGTGGCGGAGTTGCAGTCGATCATCGAACGCGAACCGCGCTCGCTGCAGGATCGCTTGCAGTTGGCAGACCTGCTGATGCGGGCGGAGCGTTGGACGCAGTTGAATACATTGTTGGAGGAATCGGCTCGGGTGTTCCCCACGAGTTCGACGTGGCCCTGGCTGCGGGGACGTGCCGCTCGGGCGCAGCAGCAGCCGGACGTCGCGCTGGCGAACTTCACCAAGGCGTTGTCGATGCAGGCTTCGCCTCAGAACCTTGCCGAAGTCGTGTTGGTACATCTGGAAGCCCGGCGGGGAGCGCCGGCTCTGCAGCATTTGGACGAGCATGCGTCGCTGGTTGAACGCAATGCCGTGCTGCGGGCGATGCGTGGCCGGGCACTTGTGTATCTGCAGCGTGAAACGGAGGCGGCGAGCGAGTTCCGCGCCGCGCTTGAGCAATGCAACAACGGCGTCGTGCTGCACGAGGTGATCGGACAGGTGGGCAGCGCGTTGAATTTCCGACGGGCGATGGAGTTTGCATCGGAACAGTTCCCGCTTTCGTCTGCAAGTGCGGACACGGTGTGGGTGCACCTGACACTGTCGGAAGTGGAGAGTCGGCTCACGGATTATGAAGCGGTGGAGAAGCGGTTGCGAGCGATTGATCCGCTGGTGGCGCGTGACAGCGAGTACCGTCTGCCGTTGGATCGCGCGCTGGCGGTGGTGTATCACATGCTGGATCGCAAGGAAGAGGCGGTTCGGCGATACCAGGCAGTGCTCGAACATGAGCCGAACAATCCGGGTATTCTGAACAATCTGGCGTTCTTGTTGTGTGACGGGTTGAATCAGCCGCAGCAGGCGCT
Organism: uncultured Phycisphaeraceae bacterium; assembly: GCA_964511575.1. Taxonomy (GTDB): domain Bacteria; phylum Planctomycetota; class Phycisphaerae; order Phycisphaerales; family Phycisphaeraceae; genus CALKHT01. The sequence continues at coordinate 25,602 of CAZEFM010000053.1, forward strand.
GCCGTATGCCCAGCGGGCGGCGGAGTTGGCGCCGGTGGATCCGAGTGTGCTGGATACGCTGGGTTGGGTACAATTCAACGCAGGTCAGGAAAGTCAGGGAATTCAGACGCTTCGCCGCGGTTTGGAGATCCGTCCGCTCCCTGATACGTACTTCCATCTGGGTGAGATTTACCGCCGCCAGGGTGTTCTGGACGAAGCGCGTCAGATGTACGAGTTGGCCCGGCAGCTTGCCGACCGCATGGGCCGGGACGATCTGAGTGAGCGTGCGCGGGAGCGGCTGGAAGGGATGCGAACGCCCTGAGGGGCGGGCGTGCCGATGGGCGTCGCGTCGGACGATTGTAACGATTATGCCGTGGCAGCGAGTGGATTGCGCTGCGAAACGGGCTTTTGAACCTTGCTGGAAACGCTTTTGAAGGTATCCCCATAGGACGCAGATTTCAGGCGTTGCGTCGCTGGCCCGGCGCGACCTGCCGCCATGGGGTTCACCTGGAGGTCGATGTCAATGACTGCCAACCCGCTACCGCCCATTTCCGCCATCGGCACACCGACGGGCGCCGCGCACGCGAGTGCGGCTGGGGCACGCCTCAAGCCCGTGGATCCGATGCGGGTGTTGCGTCAGAACCTGCGGTTGCTTGTGTTGGCAGGTATTGCCGGCGCGGTTTTGGGTGTGGCCATCTGGGGTGTGCTGCAGTTCACCATGCCGCGGTATCGCACGGTGGCGCAGTTGCAGGTGAACCCGGCGCTGAGCGATCCGCGTGCGGAGGTTACGCCATCGGGTCAATCGTCGGGCAGCATGCAGGTGGTTGAAGCCTACATGATGAACCAGGTGGTGATGATCACCAGCCAGCCTGTGCTCGATGCGGTGCTGGAAAAGCAGGAAGTGCGGCAGCTG
>CAZEFM010000054.1:0-25629 GCA_964511575.1 uncultured Phycisphaeraceae bacterium
CCCCGTTGTCTGCAATGTGCTCATCGTTCACTCCAAAAAGAAAAATCGATGTCCAAAAGTCAGTCGTGGTTCATCGCGCACTTCTCAATGCGCACACAGTGTTGTCTCATCAACCCGGCGTGGTCACGGTTGCTCCGCGTGCCGTGGCGCTCGCCAGAAGCAGGGCCGGACCTTTCACGTTGGCTTCGGGCGGCAAAGGGCGAACGGTCTCGTTTTCAAACCCCGCCTCGGAAAGCAGACTCGTCAACTCGTCCAATTCGAAGCCCATGGAAACCTGCCCCATCTCACGGCGGAAGTCGTCGCGGCTGTGACGCAACAGATCCGTCACCACCACACGCCCGCCCGGCTTCACAATTCGTCTTGCCTCACGCAGCACCTTCAACGGCTCGGCCACATAAGTCAGCACCAGCGTCAGCATCGCCGCATCACAGGCGTTGTCATCGAGAGGCAGCGCTTCCAGATCACCGCGACGCAGTTCGACGTTGCCCTGCCCGTTGATGCGTTTGCGTGCCGCCTTGAGCATGGCCGCGGAGTTGTCCACGCCGATCACGCTGCCGACATACATCGCAAGCTCCGCCGTCATCTGCCCCGTGCCGCACCCCAGGTCGGCAACGACCATGCCCCGCGGCAACAGCGCCAGCATCGCAGCGCTCGTGAACGATCGGCCGTACAACTCCGTGCGCAACCGATCCCACTCCCCGGCGGCCCCGGCGAAGAAGCTCTGCGAAGCGCTGCGGCGTTCCTGCAGCAACCGATCCAGCCGCAACTGGTCCTGCTCGAACGTGGGCGTGCCGGCGAGCTCCTCGCGCGCGAGCTGCCAGAGCTTGCGAGCCGAAGGAGGAAGCTCATCCGCCGCCATGCGATACAGGTTGGCGGTACCGCTGCGTCGGCTTCGCGTCCATCGCCCGTCCGCCAACAGCTTGAGGTGGCGGCTCACCGTGGACTGCGGCGCCTGCAGCACATCGCACAATTCAGCCACCCCCAACTCATGCCGCTCCAGCACCGACAGCAACCGCAGCCGCGTCGGGTCGGCCAGGTCATCCATCCACTGAAGCAACGAATCGGGTTGGCGTGCGGCTATCATCAGGTACGCCTCGGCGGGCGGGGCCAGCCCCGCTCCATCTGTTCATCCGGATGGAATGATAAAGAAGCCCGCCGCAACGGTCAAGATGAAGCGTTGGACAACATGCAAGGTTCACGGTCGGGGGTGTAAGATGAGCATCATCCTCAGTTTTCGTTCCCACTGTGCCCCTGGTGCCTCTTGGTGGCTACTCCCCCGTTGGTTGCCCCCACACATGGCATTGACCGATACGAATCGCCTCGCTTAAAATGGATATGAAGGTATTATTTTGCCGATGAGGGCAACACGACCATGCGAGCGCGAACGCGTAACAACCCTGAGCGACGGATTCCAGCCGGAGCGGTGCGGGCGGCGACGGTCGCGGCGGTCGCCCTCGCGGTGACAGTCGGCTCGCTTGCCCTCGCAGAGTTCGGACGGTCCAGCTACATCGTCCCTTACAACGAAAGTCCCATCAGCTACGCTGTCACCCCCACCACCGACCCCGTCGCCCAGCTCCAGCGACGCCTCGCTGCCGGTGACGCGGTGCTCACCTACGACCCCAAGCTGGGTTACCTCCCCGCTCTGCTCGAGGCACTGGGCATTCCCGCTGAGTCACAGGTGCTGGTGTTCGCGCGCACGAGTCTGCAGCGTGATTTCATTTCGCCGCGCACACCTCGGGCGCTCTACTTCAACGATGATGTGTACATCGGCTACGTCCCGGGGGCGCCGCTGATCGAGATCGCGTCGGTCGATGCCAATCAGGGCACGATCTTCTACACGTTGCGTCAGGGGGGCGGCCAGCCGACGGTCACCCGCGACGACCAGTGCCTGCAGTGCCATGCCGCTCCGCGCACGCTCGGCGTGCCGGGTCTCATCGTCCGTTCCGTCTTCGCCGACAGCACGGGCATGCCCCTGCTCAGCGCCAAGTCGTTCAACACCGACCATCGCAGCCCGTTGGCGGAACGCTGGGGCGGCTGGTACGTCACCGGCACGCACGGCGAACAGCGCCACATGGGCAACGTCATCGCCAACGATGAGTCGCTCGACACCGAAGCCGGGGCGAACATCACCGATCTGACCGGCCGATTCGACCCCACCAACTACCTCAATGCCCACAGCGACATCGTCGCGCTCATGGTGCTCGAACACCAGACATACATGCACAACCTGATCACGCGGGTGAACTATGAAACGCGCATGGCCAGGCGCGACCGCGAAGCAATCAACAAAATGACCGGGCATCCAGCCGACACCCCCACCGAGTCGACGCAACGCCGCATCGAACGTGCCGGCGAAGAGCTGCTGCGCTACATGCTCTTCGTCGATGAGGAGATTCTGACTGACCCGTTGCGCGGCACGAGCGGGTTTGCGGAATCGTTCGCCGCGCAAGGGCCGCGTGACAGCAAGGGGCGCTCACTGCGCGACCTCGATCTGAATCGCTGGCTGTTCGAATACCCGTGCAGCTATCTCATCTATTCGGAGGCGTTCGACGCCCTGCCCGACCCGGTGCGGGAGTATGTCTATCAGCGTCTGTGGGACATTCTTCAGGGCAACGATACGTCGGGCGAGTACCGCTCACTGTCCACTCCCGACCGCCAGGCCATTCTGGAGATTCTTTTGGAAACCAAGGAAGGCCTGCCCGAGTACTGGCGCGCCGGGCAGTAAACGGCGATGGTGGCCACAAAAAGGCACAAGACGCGCAAAGTTTCCGATATCTCAACCAACTGGGCGCTACAAGAACCGCGCTGACCGCGAACGCCGATGCACGTGAAATCAGCACGTTCACCATCTCATCATCCCTTCCTCGGCTTTTTATCCGCGACATCCGCGTCATCCGCGGTCAGGGAAACGAACCATCCGCGGTTTCCCCGGCGGTGACGGCGGCCGTTCCGCGCCGGTGACTTTCCGCTACAATCGCCCGTCTTATGACCACGCCCGCCTGGACATCGCAGGATTTGAGCGCCAACCCGCACGCGGTGGCGGACAAAGCGCGGCGCGTCGAGCAGATGTTCGCCGCCATTGCCCGCAGCTACGACCTGAACAACCGTGTGCATTCGCTGGGGCGGGATCAGGCGTGGCGGCGCGCTGCGGTCAAGCTCGCCCAGGTGAAGCCGGGCGAAACCGTGCTCGACGTCGCCTGCGGCACGGGTGATCTGTCACTGGCGTTTGCGCGCACCGAAGCGAAGCGTGTGATCGGTGTCGACTTCACCTACAACATGCTCGCGGTCGCCCAGCGAAAGACTCACGCCGCGGCCTCACCACGCCGGACACCGGTCACTTATTATGCCGGCGACGCGATGCGACTGCCGCTTCGCGATGCCAGCGTCGATGTGGTGTCGATTGCGTTCGGCATCCGCAATGTGGCGGATCCGGCTGCGGCGCTGGCGGAGTTTCACCGCGTACTGCGACCGGGCGGGCGCGTGATCGTGCTGGAGTTCAGCGTGCCCACGCAACCGATCCTGCGCGGGCTTTACAACTTCTATTTCCACCACATCATGCCGCACACCGCGTCGCTCATCGCCCGGGATCGCAGCGGTGCTTACAAATATCTGCCTCGCAGCGTCAACACGTTCATCGATCGCGCCACGATGATGCGGATGATGGGCGATGCCGGCTTCAGCGACGCCACCCACCAGCCACTCACCTTCGGCATCGCCGTCGCCTACCGCGGTGTGAAGCCCACAACGAACTGACCGACCGCGATGAATGCGCCGACGGCGTAGCGCGCCCCGAATCACACGCTACGCCGCACGGGCACCCCACCACTTATTGATCGGTGTAGTAGCTCACATCGGTGCCGGGCGAGTTCCACACGGACGGCACGCTGATGCTGCCGCCGAGCATGAGGTCGGTTCGGAACAGGTCCGCACCTTTCCATGTGACGTGGCCGTCGCCGTACATCTGGTTGATACCGGTGAACCGCGGGGCTCCGGTGAAGGTTGCGGGATCCTTGACGGAGCCGCCGCCGCCCGGCGTGTGGTTGATCAGCCAACCGTCGGTCACCCACCACCGATGCAGTGTGTCGGTCATAAGCAGGCGATGGCCCGTGAGTTCATGTGCCGTGAGGTCTTCCGGCTCGTACGCCCAGTTCTCCCAACGTTCGACCCGGCCGAAGTAGGAGTACTGCGTGTGGAAGAAGTTGCTCGTGAAGCGGGTCTGGTTCATCGGCTCCCAGTCGGTCTCGTTGCTGGGGCAGCGCCAGATCTGGCCCAGGTCACCGGTGGAATGATCCACGCCGGGCAGGTACGGCCGAACCCGTCGGGAGGAGACGAAGTTGTAGCCCGCGTGATTGGGCGGCAACTCGAAATCGCCGTAGAACAGGCTGGGATAGCGGCCGCTGTACATCGCGACCGTCTCAGGCAGTTTGCCCTGATGGTCCTGCTCGAAGGTGGCCCAGGTGATGCCCCATTGTCGCAGGTTCGAGCCGCACGCCGCCACCCGCGCCGATTCCCGCGCTTGCCCCAGGGCAGGCAACAACAAGGCGATGAGCAGCGCGATGATGGCGATCACCACCAGCAACTCAATCAAGGTAAATGCGCGTCGTTTCACGGCTGAACTCCTCATTCATGAGAAAGGGCATTGTCACTTCGTTTCGCTTCCGAGTGCACGGGCGGCAACAGGCACGATCGGACACGGCATGCTAACCGCGCGCTCGAAGTGCTGCCGGGTTACCGACGTCGACGCATCAACAGCAGTGCACCGGCCGCGATCAACGCCGCACTGGCGGGCTCGGGCACCATCAGCCCCGCCAGTTCGTTCGCGGTCAATGCGTGGTTGTACAGGTAGAACTCATCGATGAGGCCGTTGAATACGTTACCACCAAACGCACCACCTCCGATCCGCAGGGAGCCATGCGCCGCGGGATCAACATTCACGCCGGAATTGATCGTGTGGACGTGGTTGAGCACCCCCGCTTCGTTCCCGACGTAGAAGCTCATGATGTCGGCATCGGAGTCCCAGGTAACGGCGACGAAATACCAGTTGCCCAATTGACTATTGCCGAAGACCGATGCTCCGGTGTTGTACTGCACGCCGGTGGTTCCGTTGCCGGCATGCAGTTCAAGGTACCCGCCGCGCGTGGCATGAATCGGGTTGTAGATGTAGAAGTCGAAGGCGTCGCTGCCGCCGCCGGTCCGTGTGGTAAAGATGCGGTTGCCGCCCGTCGAAGCGAACGACTCCATGTTGATCCACGCCGCAACGGTGCCGGACGAGAAGTCGACGTCGTTGAGCGGAGTGAGCGGTGTGAAATCGACGGCATGGGCTTGATTGCTGCCCGGAAGGTAGATCGAGTTGCCCGAGCCCACGACAGGGCTGACCGAACTGCTGTACGTGACCGTAACAGCGCCGAACGTCCCCTCGACAGGCGCCCCCAGGTACGTGCCGCTTGGGTTGCCCGTTCCCTCGTTGAATCCCGCGTGAAAGACAAGCGATGCCTGTGCCCCGGTGGTAAGCGACAATGTGACGACCCCCACGGCGGCGGCGAAGCTGGATCTGACTGCTCGTGACATGATGAACCTCCTAATTGATGGATCCATGTAACCTTGCAGTACGACATGCAACAGTGAAATCAAAAATCGTCCATTGGCGATGACGCGGACACAAACACCGCACAAGCGTGTGCGCGCCACCAAATGCAGGCGTGCCGCGTATCACTCACTCGCGCTGGGACGTTTCATCCCGGCTGCGACCGCTTCTGCGCTCAGCGGCGTGGCTGCGGTCGGCTCGGCAATCACAATCTCCGCCCAGATGGGATGATGATCCGACAGCGGCGTCTCCCATTTAACGATGCCGCCCTGTGTGGCCCGCATGCCATCACCCCTGTAGATGATGTGGTCGATGACACCCGCATTCTGCTTGCCAAGCGCGTTCCAGGTGTAATGCTCGGATTCGCGGCTGACATCCATATTCAGATCGTCCCACATGATGCTGAAGGCCGCTTCCTTCCAGTGATTCATCACGGGCTCGTTGATCCGATCGTTGAAGTCACCGGCGAGGATGATGTATTTGGCTTTGTCATTGGCAACGATTTCATCGGCTAGGTACTGCGAGTGTGTGCCCGCCGCCGTTTTGTCGCCGCCATGCGCCGTGCCCGACACGTGCAGGCTGTAGATCGACAGTGTCTTGCCGTTGATCACCGTCGATGCATGCACCGCGCTGGCGGGGTTCCAGCCACGGCCCTGCAGCCGATACTCCGTCGGATCGATCAGCGGCGTACGGCTGAGAATCGAACGGTACTTGTCCTTGTGGTTCCCCGAGGAAATCGCACCGGTGTAGTGATGCTCCATCCCCAGCACCTTCCCCACTCGCTGCGTCCAGTCACCCCCGGGCACCTCGTTGAACGTGATGATGTCCAGATTCAGCGGCTTGAGCGCTTCGGCGATCTGCTCCGCCGTGGCGTTCTTTCCGAACTCAACGTTGTAGGCGAGCATTCGAATCCGCGTCGCCCCGTCGTCCTCGGCCGTCACCTGCGCTGCGCCGTCACCCGCCAGCATCAGGGAAGCCGATACCGCGCACACCACAATCGCCAATATCTGCCAGCACAACCATCGCATCGCAGAAACTCCTTTACGATCTGCCCCCTCATCGGGGACGCAGCTCTGACAAGGCCTTGATCTCCTCCACGCTCAACGCACGGCGGAGAACCCACATCTCATCAATCGTTCCCCCCAGCGGACGCGTCTCATGCAGCCAGTTGCCGATGCCCGTCGCGCCGATGGTGATCGGCTCCGGCGTGTCGACATGCTGCGATGCCACCTCACGACCATCAATATACAGGCGATACACCTGTCCCGGCTGGTCGTATACCACGGCCATGCACTGCCACCGCCCTGTCGCCGCCTTGATCGTCGAACCGGCGGTGACCCGTCCCTCGGGCACGTAGTAGCCGAATCGATAAACGAACGTTTCGTGGAATTGCCAGTGCACGCGCATCGGGTGTCTGACATCGTCCGGCAGGAGAAGCCCGCGCCCGCTGAAACGCTCCCGCCCCGAGCCTCTCGGCTGATCGAGTCTGACCCACGCGACGAACGTCGCCTGCGTCATGGCGTCGGGGATGGTGACCGCCAGCCGTTCATCCGCCAGATGAAACGCCATCGCCCCGTTGCCGGGAAAACGTCCATCCACCTCCACGCCGCCAACGACGAAGGCATCGTAACCATGGCGGCTCAGATCGGGCACGTAATCACCCTGCCGCTCAAAGTCGTAAAACACCAGCAGTGCCGGATCACGCTGCAGCGCGTAACGATGCGCCAACCACTCGTGATACCGCGACCCCTCTCGGGCGCGCACCCGTGCCGTCAGCTCCTGGTCACGCACGAAGCTCAACGCATGACTGTTGTGCGGTTCGCTGAGCCTGCCGTTGGGATCGACACGTTGCGAGGCCCCCTTCTCCAGCGCAATGGCCGGCCCTTGCCCCTCACGGTAAGGGGATAGATCGATGCGCCCTTCAAAGACATACGCCTCGACGCTGCCATCCTCCTCCACCTGCACGCCGAACTCCGTCCCCACATCGATCAGCCGTGCCTGCGGCGCATCGACGATGAAGCCACGCGACCGCGGGGTGGCACAGCGCCCCACCAGTCGGCCTGTCGCAACCTCCACCCGGTTCACATCGATCGGCGTCAGCTCGGCCGGCGCTTCGATGATCAACTCCGCATCATCCTCGAAGCGCAACTTGACGATGCCCTCCACCAATCGCAACGGACGGTGCGACATGATGCGCGTGCCCGTCGTGGTTCCCAGCGCCGCGTCCTCCCACTTCACATCAATCGCCGCCACGATCGACGCCACCGCCCTCTCCGTCGTCATCACCGGCGGCGCTTCGGCACTTCGCGGCGGCTCCTCATGGTGTGGCGTCTGCTGTGCAAACACCAAGTACACCAACAGCACGAGCGTCGCCGCAACACCACTGACCGCCGTGTAGAAGAGCGGCCGTGGAATCACGATATGCCGCACCGGCTCCACCGGGGCCGACGCCTCCAGATACCTCGCCCATTCGCGTTCCTCATGCTCTTCGGTGTCGGCGTCGGTATCCTCCTGCTCCTGTCGGGCAAGACGGGCACGCTGTTCCTCTTCGAGCACCTCCAGAAGGATCGAAGATGTGTCATCCCCCCGGAGATTGGAGGCGTGCACCACGCCGTAGTGCCGTTGCAGCCGCGCCTCCAGTGCGACCCAGCGCAGGTAGTACCGGCGGGCGGCGGCATCGCGCACGATCAGCTCGCCCAACTGCGCGTACTGATCGGGCGACATCGTGCCGTCGCTCAACGCACTGAGCAACGCGACCAACGCCGGCCCGGGTTCGTTCGTGCCATCGCTCATGAATTACGCCATCTTCCGTTCGATGCACTGCAACAGCGCCGCACGGACGCGAAACAGCGCCACCGCCACCGCGTTGGAGGTGCGCCCAACCCGTTCCGCCAACGCTTTGACCGAAAGTCCCTGACCGTACCGGCTGCGAATCAGCGCTTCGTGCTTCGGCGGCAGCTTCGACAGACATTCCGCCAGCGCCTGCTGCTGCTCCTGCGCCGATTCGTCCAATCCCGCCGCCTCCTCCGCGATCAGCGCCAGCGCTTCATCGTTGAACATCAGCCGGTCACGCTGGACCCGGCGACGATGCGTGCGAACCTGGTTGTACGCCACACGCAACGCCCACGCCATGAAATTCGTCCCGGGTTTGAACTGGTCCGCCTCTTCCCACAGCACCCGATTGGTTTCCTGCAGCACATCACTGGCGTGGTCGGCATTGCCCAACAACGAAAAAATGAACCCGTACAATCGGTTCTGACACCCGATGAGCAACTGAATGAACGTGTTGTCGGGACGTGTCTGTGTCAAATCAGGCCACCTCTTAAAGGAAAGGGCACAACCGGCGGCTGCATTACATCTTTTTTCGCCACCCCGCATCAACGGTGCATCACCGACGCACGGCACCTTTACGGCTGAATGCTTGTGAAGTTGCGCCCGCGCGGGTCCGCAACCGCAACCACCGCCACATCCACCGCTTCCGCGCCAGCGCGACGCAGCAGCCGGGCACACGCCCCAAGCGTTGCTCCCGTTGTCGTCACATCATCCACCAGAATGATCCGCCACCCCGTCAGATCGACCGGCCACATCAGGTCGAACGATCGGTGAATGTTGGCGCGGCGTTTCGACGGCGCAACACTCGTCTGCGGCGGGGTGTAGCGCGTGCGGCGCAGCAGCGGCACCATCGGCCAACCCCGTCGCCGGGCAATCGCCCGCGCCAGCAGCGTCGCCTGGTTGTACCCGCGTCCCCACCGCCGAAACCAATGCATCGGCACCGGGCACACCGCCACCGGCGTATCCGTCGGCGGCGACAGCACATCGCCGAGCAACTGCCCGAAGAGCGTCGCCCACGTCCACTGCCGCGCAAACTTCATCCCGCGCACCCACCCGTCCACCGGATCCACATACGCCGAAAGACGCGTCAACCGCCGCCACGCCAGCGGCCGCGACCGACAGAACGCACATCCGCCCGGCAGTGCCGCATGCTTCCCCGCCGATGCCCCGCAGCGCGTGCAGTACTCCCCCGGCGCATCGACACGCCACCCCTCCTCGATCGCCAGCCGCAGCATCTGCGAGGTGGGCGCGGGGAACAACTCCCGCAGCGCCGAACGCAGCAACCCCCCGTCACCCTCGAAATCGACCCGCGCCATGCCAAGGTGGTTATACTTCCGGCGATGATCTCGATCCAACCCCCACCCTCGCGCCACCGCCTGGACGCCCAGGTCGTCTTCAACCGCCGAATCTGCCGCGAACATTACCACTTGCGCCTGCGGATCATCGGCCAAATGCCCCTCACCCGCCCCGGACAGTTCATCCAACTCGGCTGCCGTCCGCCCAACGGCTACGTCGACCTGCCCACCATGAACGGCGCCACCCTCGACGTGACGCCCGGCCACCCGCCGCGACTCCATCAACCCGAGTTATGCGAGTCGCTGGCGCTGCTGCGCCGCCCGTTCAGCCTCGCGGGACGCGGCAGCGATGAGGATGGCGACTGGATCGACATCATTCACCGCGTCGTCGGCGTCGGTACGCAGTGGCTGGCCGAACTCCACAAAAACGACCCGGTCGACCTCATCGGCCCGCTCGGCAACGCCTTCCAACTGCCCGGAAACAAGTCGATCGGCCTGCTCGTGGGTGGCGGCGTGGGACTCCCGCCCATGTTCTACCTCGCCGAGGCGCTCCACCAGGCGCAGTGGCAGGCCATCGCCTTCGTCGGCGCGATGTCACGCGACCTGCTGGCGGTGCGGCTCAACCGAAACGTGGAAGTCCCCACCGACGGGACGCCCGCCCAGTGTGTCGAGGAGTTCGCTCGGTACGACTATCCCGCGGTCATCACCACCGATGACGGCTCGCTGGGCCTGAAGGGTCGCATCACCGCCGGCCTGCAGCAGACGCTCGAAACGATGACCGACGAGGAGCGCGGCCGAACGGTGGTCTTCACCTGCGGCCCCGAACCGATGATGCACGCCGCCAGCCGACTCGCCGAACAGTACGGCGTCGACTGCCAGGTCTGCCTCGAACAGGCGATGGCGTGCGGCATGGGCACCTGCCAATCGTGCATCGTCAAGATCGACCCGACCCACACGCCTGATGCCGCCCACGGCCAAACCGCCGATGGCCGTCCGTGGCGCTTCCGCCTCGCCTGTACCGATGGCCCGGTCTTCAACGCGCGCGATGTGGTGTGGTAGAACAAAGCGACGCCGACCGTTGATCCCAGCAAGACATACACCTAACATTTTAATACCGCGCGTGACCGTCGGAGATGTCGCTTTTGTCACCCCCCTGACATCCCGGACGACCGCTATAACCGTTGAAGCAAGATGCGTTTAAGAGAAAACCTCGCCGCATCGAACAACTGGGGGGTGACATTGCCCCCTCTTCAACCGCCAGGCACCACGCCCGGAACCCATCAGCCTCCGGGCCTTTTTGATGACATCGCTTGCGGAAAAGCATCGCGGTTGGCGCAACGACCATCTGGTGTGTCGAGTGCGCGGACAGCATGATCGATTCGGCAGGCGGAATGGCCGCACGGCGGTTACAATGGCGGCAGTCTGGGATGTCTGGAGCGATTCCGCGCTCGGGGGTACGACCATGCGATCTTACTATGACGGCACTGAGACGGACCTGTTGATCCTCGAAGTGGACGACACGGTCAACAGTTCGGACGCTTACCGCGATCTGCAGCACCTGGAGCGGGTGATGCGGTCGGGGCTGCGAAAACTGGTGGCCGACTGCCAGAAACTCAAATACCTGTCCACCAACGGGATAGGCATGCTCCTGCTCCTGCACAAACGGATGACCGAACGGGGCGGAGCGTTCGTGCTGGTGAATCTGGACGGCCCGGCGGCCGATGTGATTCGTACCGTTCGGCTGGATCGGGTGTTTCATATTGATGCGTCGCTGGAACTGGCCCGTGCGACAGCCCGGGGGGTGAGCACCGAGCGAGACAACGCGGCTGAGGCGATGGACCATGCGCATGAATAACCGCAGGACGAGGCGGATCCCGGTCGCGATCATCACCCTGGCGCTGCTGGTGTGCCTGATGACGTCGGCGGCACCCTCGGTGTCCGGGCAGGATCGGCCCACCGCGCGGGACGTACGGCGCGACCGGTTGTGGAGCCAGCAATGGCCACGCTACGCCGCCAAGTTTCAGAAGCTCGGCGATGCGTACTACTACTTCCCCCATTTCAGCGAAGAGGCGACCAACAGCCTGGGGCTCAGCGAACGTGAGATTCGCGACGATGTCACCGTCGAGTGGATCCCCAACCCCAACAAGCTCATCAACAAGGTCGTCTCGCGAAAGGTGAGCAGCCCGCCGGAAGACATCGCGGTTGCGCTGCGAGTGCTGCCAGCCTACCGCGCGGGGGAATACGGCTACATTCAGTCGTGCAACATCGTCGAGTCGCGTGGCGAGGGTGAAGCGGTGGTCAACGAAATACGGCTGCTCGATCGACGCGAACTGGAACGGCAGCGCCGCGACACCGTCGACCTGGTGAAACGCGAGCTTGGCGCGTTGCCGCGCTTGCGCACCGATCCGGAGGATGTGCTGCGTTTCATGTTCCGCCACCGCTCCAAGGCGCTGGAACTGGAGGAAGCGATCGCAGCGGATGGGCGGCCACTGCTTCTGCGCGGCTTCACGAGAGAACATACGCGCGAACATCGGCTGTCGCGCATGCCGAGCGAAGGCTCCACGTGGGATGGCCCGATCCACATCGCGATTCTGGGTGAGGAGGACGGCCGCATGGTGGCGGTGCCCCCGACGATGCTGAAGCCGGTCGAGACGGAGGAGGAGTTTCTCGATGTGCTGGCAAGCCGGAATATCACCCGGGAGATGTTTCTCGATCAGTTCGAGGAGCTGATGCGCAACCGCATCGCCATGGCGCAGATCGAAAAGCGCATGAGCATGTTCGTGGCGGCGCTCGGCGACAACGCGATGGAAGGCATCGACCTGCGCGAGAGTTTTGAGGATGTCGACAAGGCGGCTGGCGCGGGACCGCGGTGATGAACGCTGCCCCTGTTGAGACATGTCACGTCAGCGCGTGCCGGGTTTGAGTTTGTAGGTGAGTGTGACGGGGCCGTTGGCCTGTCGAATCCCCGCGCGCACAGCATGCTGCAACGCCGCATCCGCGCCATTCGCAAACGTGAAGCGACGAATCACCGATTGCCCCGGTTCCAGCCGCGTGATCAATCGTTCCTGCCGGGCGAAACCCTGCAGGTGAGCGAAGGCATAGATCGTCATCGGTTTGTCGGTGCGATTGGTGATCCGTTGAACAACGCGGGCATCGGTCTGGCCCGTTTCCGGGTTGTTGATGAGCATGACGTGTGCATCGACGTCGACATCCTCAAGGCCGATTTCAAGTGGGGCAGCAACAGCGACGGTGTAGTGCTCATCCGCGGTGAACTCGAACGCCGCGACGAGTTGTTTAACTCCAGCGGTTTCGGAAACCGGGAATTGAATGTTTAGCGGAATCGTGCGCGACTCACCCGCCGGGATGGAGAACTGCGTGATCCGCGGTTGAATGTCCCAGTCGGCCGGTTCCGTCAGCCGCATCTGACCGGAGATCGTGTGCGACCAGGGATTGTGAATGGTGAGCGTGCGACGATGCACCTGATGCCGTGAGGCGATGAACGGCTCATCAATGCGAAACAGCGCCCGGAACAACGCAAGCTCCACATCGATGCCTTCGATGAAGATCGGCGTGTTGCTCAGGGTGAGCTGATGTCTTCCCTGCGACATCGCAACCGCCTGACGATTGTTGAATACATCAACGATATACGGTTGCCCGCCCAGAAACATGTCGATATGTGCCTGATCCTGCGGGGCGGCACGGTTCCATGCGACGATCGCCCCATCCGATTCACCGGCAAGGATCATCGCCTCAACGCCTTCGCTCAACGGAAGGCGAGCAACCACGCGACGTCCCGCCAACCGATGAGCGACCGTGGAAAAGACACCCAGCAGCGGATCGGGCGTGAGGTGCAGTTGTCGATCGTCGGCAAGTGTCCACGGACGGTTGATGGTGATGCCCGACGCCCCAGCTTCCCAGCCATACAGCATGCGGAGCACCAGATCATTGATGCGGTCGGCATGCTGGAAGTGCGTGGCAGGCAAAACGTCCAGATCGAGCCTTACCCGCGTTGAAGGATCAGCCTGCCAGTGCTGCAGGTACTGGATGAACTCGGCGGGCTGTACCGAAGTGGGCACGTGCAGGGCGTAGGTGAGCCCACGAGGCATCTCGTCCCGCCGCGACTGCGTGATGCGCCACGGCACGGTCATCTGCGGCTGCGGCGCAACGGTGGTGAACGTTCGCACCGCCGCATCCGTCATGTCCGGTGATTGCGCTTCGTGGAAGGTGCGCGACTGAGCGCTCGGCCCGAGTTGCCACTGCCGCACGCGTTCGCCGAGGCGCAGCGTCAGCGCGGTGAGGTAGCCGTTCCACTGCGTCGCATCGACATCGGCGGCAAAGAGCCCCAACGGCATGTCGTCGCTGATTCCGAGCGGCCCCGCAAGCACATCCGGTATCGGGTGCATGCTCAACGTCACTCGGCCACTGCGCGAAACAACATCCTGAACCACCCGCTCCAGCGACGTGTGACGCAGGTGAATGTTGTCGAGCGTGGTCTGTCGGTCCCACAGGCTGGCGACCAGCCCATGCACCCCCGCGCCATCCATCAGCAACGGTACGAGGGCGAGTTCCTCGGCGGGAAGATCCTCGGCACACAGGGCGAATCGCCCCGCTTCGTGACCATCCAACGCGCGGTCGCCATCCAGATAGAGTAGCGCCATCCGGGTGCGAGCCACAAACGACCGTTCCGCATTCGCATGATCCGGCGAGATGGATGGGTCAGCCGCCCCAATCCGCATCTCGACGAGATACCAGCCAAAGCGATCGAGCTTCGGTCGCCAGAGCCACTGCGACGGTTCGCCCGCTCCGACGCGTCGCCGCAACGACGCAACCGACGCAAACGTGTGGTCGAACACCGTCACTTCCGCGAGCAACGGTTGCCCGGTCAGATCGCGCACTTCGAACGACAACACCGGCTGATGCGGCGAACGAATGACATTCACCCGGCTTTGCGTTCGCATCTGCAGATACGGCAACTGCCAGATGGCGATATCGTCGAACCACGCCTCGCCGCGCACCTGCTGATACACAATCTGCCGATCGCCCAGCAACGATCGTTCATCGCGCTGCCCCTGGACAAGTTCCAGTTGCATGCCGATCCATGCCACGTCCGTATGTTTGCCGACCAGCCGCAGTTCGACGGGCTTCCATGCGTTGTCGGTGCGGATGAGGTCCGAGTGGACGACGCTCGATTCGATGCGTTCGCCCTTGCCGTCGACAAAGTACGCCACGATGCGCGCCGAGGCGTGCTTCAGAACGCCAGTGCGAACGTTCAGTTGAATGAGGTAGTCGATGTCGGGCATCGCGGGCACCGCGCCGATCTGCAGAAACGCGCCGACCGAGCCGTTGTCCAGTCCCAGATGCAGGCTGTACTGGCCGCTGGTCTTTTCGCGCGTGTCGAACCCGACCGAGTTATGGCGGGAGTAGCCCGGCAGGTGCATCAGTTCCTGATGGACCGGCTGACGGATGAAGTTGGGGTCGCTGCTCGCCTCGGGGCGGCCCATCACATACCAGTAAAGGGGCAGCCGTTCGAACTGCCCCAGCGGTGCGCCTTCGATGGTTTCCTCGAAGTCAAAAAGGTGCACGAGCCGCCGCGACTGCACCGCGCCACGGGGTGCCGCTTCCGCGCGCACCATCTCCGCCAGACAGATGGCGCACAGCACCACCAACAGCACCCAGGCGATGAACCGAATATCACGCCCCATGGCTTACTTATCGGCCCACCGGCGGCAAACAATTGAGAGAAGCGCGGTTTGAAAAGGTCGTCCCCCCGCGCGGGAGAATGGTGTTACAGCGCCGCCAACCGTTGCGCCCGATCCTGCGCGATCAGCGCCTCGACCAGTTCATCCATCTCGCCCCCGAGGATGCGCTGCAGGTTGAACGATCGGCCTTCCAGCCGATGATCCACAATCATGTTTTCCTTGAAGCGGTACGTGCGAATTCGCTGCGACCGCTCGCCCGAACCGATCATCTGCGACCGTGCCTGGGCGCGTTTGGCGTCACTTTCGCGCTGGTAGTGGTCGTACACCCGGGCTCGCAGAAGCTGCCACGCCTTGGTGCGGTTCTGCTGCTGGCTCTTGGATTCCTGCATCCGCACTTCAATGCCGGTGGGCTTGTGCACCATGTGCACCGCCGTCGCCACCTTGTTGACGTTCTGCCCGCCGGGACCCTGTGCCGTGGTCACGTGGATCGTCACATCCGATTCGGGAATCTGCAGATCAACGGTTTCCGGCTCCGGCAGCACCGCCACCGTCGCGGTCGAGGTGTGGATCCGCCCCTGCGTTTCCGTGGCCGGCACGCGCTTCACGCAGTGCACGCCGCCTTCATACCCCAGATGCTGCCAGACGCCCGGCCCGCGCACGTTCGCCACCATGTGACGCACGCCCCCCGCCTCGCCCGGCGAGAAGTCCAGCGTCTCGAACGACCAGCCCCGATCCGCGGCATACCGCTCGTACATCTGCAGCAGGTCGCCCGCCCACAACGCAGCCTCCGCCCCACCCGAAGCAGCGCGAATTTCCAGCATCACCGACCCGATCGACAGGTCATCAGCCGTCACCAGTTCCCCCGCCATGGCGTCGAGCTGCGCTGCCGCCTCACGCGCCAGTTCCGGCAGTTGCTCCTGCGCGAATGCGACCAGCTCCGCATCGCTGCCTTCATCGAGAACCTGCCGCATCTCGGCGATGTCCGCCACCAGCCGCTGATACGCGCGATACCGCCCCACCAGGTCGGCGATCGCAGCTCGTTTGATGCTCACCGTCCGCACCCGGTCGTGGTCCGCCATAACCGCCGGGTCGCTCAATTGCGCATCGAGCTCGTCAAACTGACGCGCCACCGCGTCCAGCTTGGCGATCAGGTTGGCGTGCGTGTCGGCCATGGATGAGAGCGTCGACGAAGGCGGAATCGGCGTGCGTGGAGGCGTGCGGTGGGAACGATGAGGACAGCGTCAGAGATCGGGCATGAAAAACCGGCGCGCAAAAAAACCGCAGGAAGCCGGGCTCCGCTGCGGTTCTTGCTTGGGCGGTTGCTACTTCTTCTTGCCGAAGTAGGAACCCTGGAACTTGCGCTGGAATCGCTCGACGCGGCCGGCGGTGTCCACGAACTTCTGCTTGCCCGTGAAGAACGGGTGGCAGGAGCTGCAAATATCCACGTAAATCGTGGGCTGGGTGCTGCGCGTCTCGAAGCTGGCGCCGCAAGCGCAGGTCACCTTGCACGTTTCGTATTTGGGATGAATATCCGTTTTCATATTATTCTGCTCCAGGCTGGCCCGCCGGACATCGCAATCGGGAAAACCCCCGCGCTGCGGCGAGCCAAACATTGTAATCGCGCTTTTTCCACTGTACAACTCCCCCCTTGGAAAAAGACCGCCCCGTGGCGTCGCCCCCTGTCGCGGCAGGCTGAAAACCTCCTCATGAGCACCGCTTTCGCACCTGGACACCCATGAACATCTACCTCAACGGCCAGTTCCTCCCGCCCGAAAACGCCCACATCAGCATCAACGATGCAGGCCTGCAGCATGCCGTCGGACTTTTCGAAACCATGGCGGTACGCAACGGCCGGGTCTTCCGCCTCGAGCCGCACCTGGAGCGGCTGGCCACCAGCGCTCAGCAACTGGGGCTCGCCCGGGAGGTGGACACCGACCAACTCGCCCGAGCCGTCGAAAGCACCATCCGCCACAACGAAGCGGTCGACGCCCGGCTGCGACTCACGCTCACAGCCGGCGAAATCTCCCTCCTCCGCGATCA
Source organism: uncultured Phycisphaeraceae bacterium (assembly GCA_964511575.1). Lineage (GTDB taxonomy): Bacteria > Planctomycetota > Phycisphaerae > Phycisphaerales > Phycisphaeraceae > CALKHT01. Next base: position 17,451 of record CAZEFM010000054.1, read on the forward strand.
GGGGGGGCAGGCTCAACAGGGGCTGACCACCATCGTGGCGCTGACGCCCCCCACCGCGTTTGACCCGGCCGCGTTCGAAAAAGGCATCACCGTGCTGGTCGCTCCGCCGCTCGCCAACCCGTTCGACCCGCTCGCCGGGCACAAGACGCTGTCCTATTGGAGTCGCCTGCGCGTGCTGCGGCAGGCCGCCTCCGCCGGTGCCGCGGAAGCCATCATCCTCAACGTCACCAATCACCTCGCCTCCGGCACCGTCAGCAACCTCTTTCTCGTGAAGGATGGCACGCTGCTGACGCCTTTCGCACGGGGCGAGGAAGTCGAAGGAGCGCTGCCCGCTCCCGTGCTGCCGGGCATCACCCGCGCAGCGATCCTCGAACTGGCCGAGGAAATGGAACAAACTGTCGAACGCCGCATGCTCAGCGTTGATGACCTGCTCGAAGCGGATGAGGTCTTCCTCACCAACTCCAACTGGTTCGTTCTGCCGGTCACCCGCGTGGAAAAGAAAACGATCGGCGGCGGCACACCGGGCCCGATCACCCAGCAACTGCGGTCCGCCCTGCTGGCCCGTCTGGCCGAGGAAACCGGCATGGCCGACGCATCATGACGTGACGAGGTGCGGGTAGCCCGCTGATGCCCCTCAATTCCCCCGATGGCGCGGCGGCGGAAGCTGCTTCAGGCGTTCCGTCACGTTTTCACGAAACGCTTCTTCGCCGAAGGTGAATCGACCCGGCCTGTCGAAATTCGGGAAACGCCGCGGGATAATCTCCGCCAGCCGATCGGCACGGTTGCCCGGCTCGGGGTGCGTCGACAGCCATTCGGGCGGTCGGGAAGCACCCTCACTCGCTTCCTCCAGAATCCGCATCACCTGCACCTGCCCCATCGGGTTGTAGCCGATCTTTGCCATGTACCGCAGGCCAAGTTCATCCGCTTCGTGCTCCTGGTCGCGGCCGAAGCTCAGAAGGTACACCGTCCCCCCCGCCTGTGCGCCGACACCCAGCACCGTCGCCCACTGGCTGTTCGGCGCCACCACCCCGATTCCCGTCAGCAACCCCTGCAGCACCATCTGCTGCCCCATCTGTTCGTTGATGTGCTGAGCCGTCACGTGCCCTACTTCATGGCCGAGCACCCCCGCAAGCTGGGCGGAATTGTCCATCTTCTCCAGCAGCGCGCGGGTGATGAACACCTTGCCTCCCGGCAGCGCGAAGGCGTTGATCACCGCGGAGTCGAGCACCGTAAACTCCCACGGCAGGTCGGGGCGCTCGCTCACCTCCGCCAAACGCATGCCCATATCCCGGACAAAGGCCGTGATCTGGGCGTCGGGGATCTCACCGCCGTAGTCCGCCGTGAACTCCGGCTTCGCCTCCACGCCGAGGCTGATCTCCTGCTCGGTCGAGAGGACATCGAGCTGTCGCCTGCCTGTCGCGGGATTGGTTCGGCACGCCGACGTGACCATCGCCACCACCAGCGCCATCACCACCAGTGCCACATTGCTTCGCATCATCACGGAACCCCTCATGGTCTATTTGAATCGTAGCAGCCTGACGTCTCTTCAAAGTTATTCGGCTCGAACGACCGGCACGCAACGTCCCATATTGTCGCAGCAAAACTTGCCGAGCCGTCAATTGTATTGAACCGTTAAGGGTTAGGGGACCCGCACACAGGCATTGCACGGGTCCGGAAGCGGCCTCTTTGAGTTATCGGCACTACCCTGAAATGGACGTTCGTCCTTGAAAACACGTGAGTTAGGTTATGTCCGGTCGTAGCGGATGCATCGTCTGTGCCGGTCCTGCGTTTTCGTCAAAGCTCACAGCCGTTCGATCCGATGAGCTAGGAGTGAGTTACACCGCCTCGATCGCGGCGATTCACCGTGACGATCAGCGCGTTGGAAGGCACTGATCAAGCGACCGTAACGTGTGGCGCGGCGACAGGGAAGTTCGCCGCCCGCCGAACAACCCAAGACCCGTGACGGCCAAGGCCGGCACCCTTCGTTCGGAGACTTCCCGCATGGCTGGCAAACGTAACGTCCTGCTTGAGCGATTCTTCAACGCCCTGATCAGCGGCAACCGCGCCGAAACGCGTGACATCGTCGATCAGGCGATTCAGGCTGACGTGCCCGCCGAGAAAATCATCAGCAATCTCTTCTGGCCCACCCTCGAGCACATCCAGAGCCTCTACCGCAGCGATCAGCTCAGCGATCTGTCGCACAACTTCGCGACACGGCTGCTGCGCAGCCTCGCCGACCAGATGCAGTTGCGGCTGGAGCAGGCGCCGCGCAACAACCGCACAGTGCTGCTCATCTGCGGGCCGGATGAGCCGGAGGAACTCGCCGCCCAACTCGCCAGCGACCTGCTCGAAGCAGCGGGTTACGACGTCTACTTCGGCGGGGGCGGCATCGCCAACGATGAAGTCGTCGCCCAGATCGGCGAGCTGAACGCGGACATCCTTGTCGTCTTCGGTGCGATGCCCGCCACGGTGCCCTTCACCCGGCTGCTCATCGACCGACTGCACGAACTGGGCGTCTGTCCGAAGCTGCAGATCGCAGTGGGCGGCGGCGTCTTCAACCGAGCGGACGGCCTGGCGGAGGAAATCGGCGCGGACCTCTGGGCCAACACCCCCTGGGAACTCGTCGAGCAGATCATCACCCAGCCCGATCGCCGCATGGCGGAAGACCAGCGCACCGTCGGCCGCAAACGCCGCGTCAAGCGCCCCGTCGCCGCCTGATCATCAACACACACAACACCCCACCACCAAGCGCCCAACCGCTCCCCGCGGCTGGGCGCTTTTGTTTGTGGCGTGATGCACAACGTCACTCAACCCGCGCTCGCGACCGGTTGAGCAAGTGCCTCGGCCGGGCCGAAAAACTCGTGATGTACCTGCTCGGGGTGAACGCCCCACTGTCGCAGCGTCGCGAACATCGTCCGCATGAAGGGAGCCGGACCGCACAGATAGAACGACCCGATCGGCTTACCCAACAGCGACTGCAGCAGCTCCACATCGATGAAACCGTTGCTGTCCTGCTCGGTGTCACCCGCATCCGGCTCGCTGTATCGCACGTGCAGCCGCACATTGCCGTGTGATGCCGCCACCTGACGCAGCTCATCCTTGAAAGCATGCGTGCGGCCGTTCAGCGCGCCGTGAATGAAATACACCGGGCGCTGCGGCTGCTGCTCGAGCGATGTGTGCAGCATCGCCATCATCGGCGTGATCCCCACGCCGCCCGAAATGAGCACCAACGGCTGATCATCCTCATCCGCGGACAACGTGAAGTTGCCACAGGGCGGCGCGATCTCCAGTTCGTCACCCGCTTCAACGTTGTTGTGCAGGTAATGCGAAACGTATCCCGCCGGAGCATCGGGCGTGGCAGCCGGTTCCCGCTTCACGCTGATGCGGTAGTACGATTCGCCCGGCTTGCACGACAAACTGTAGTTGCGCATCGTTGTCCCGCCGTTCGGCCCAGGCACACGCACGGTCAGGTACTGCCCCGCCTGAAACGCACTGATGAGCTTGCCCTCCACCGGTTCGAGGTAGAACGACGTGATGATCTCGCTTTCCTTCACCTTGCGCTTGACCACAAACCGCCGAAAGCCCGACCAGCCGTGCGTCTGTTCCTGCTCGGCATAGATCTCCGCCTCGCGCGCGATGAGGATGTCCGCGAGCAACTGGTACGCCTGCGCCCATGCATCGATGACTTCATCGGTCGCCGCTTCACCAAGCACTTCACGGATCGAGCCGAGCAGGTGTTTGCCGACGATGGGGTAGTGTTCCGCCTTGATGTTGAGCGACACGTGCTTGTGCGCGATGAGTTCCACCGCCTCACCCAGCGCATCGAGGTTCTCGATGTTCTGGGCATAGGCACAGATCGCCGCCGCCAGTGCCCGTTGCTGCGTGCCTGCGTGCTGGTGCGCCGCGTTGAAGAACGCCATGACCTGCGGATCGCCGCTGAACATCCGCCGATAGAAGTGGCGGGTCAGATCCTCGCCGTTGGACTGCAACACGGGAACGGTGGCTTTGATGATGGCGATGACTTGTTCCGAAAGCATGCTTGGCTCCCAATCACATCACAAGCGACCCGCCGGACCGTCACGTCAGATCCTTCTGCGCGTCGCGGAGCGGCAATATAGGACATGATTATCCTCTTGTCGAGTGGAAGCGCGGGCTATTTGCCCCCCCTACCCAATAAACAGCGAACCCGCTTCCGAACCGCTCCCACACGGGATTACGGCGTCAGGACCAGCTTGCCGATGTGCTCGCCACGCTCCATGTACGCGTGTGCCTCCTGCACATCATCCAACGCGAATCGGCGGGCGATCGCCTGCTCAAAAATGCCCCGACGGAATCCATCCAGCACGTGCGTGCAGGCGTCCTGCAGCGCAGCCGGCCCCGCTTCCACCAGGTCGTACAACAGCCACCCGCGAATCGCACCCTGCTTGCGAATCAACGGCGACACATCCACCACGTCCGGCTCGCCCAGCAACCCGTAGATCCAGATCACCCCGCGTCGGGCCAGGCACCGAATCTCACTGTCCAGGTAGCTGCCCGCGCCGACCGGGTCGAAGAAGACATCCACGCCACGCCCATCGGTCAGGTCCTTGATCTGCCCCGGCCAGTCGATGTCGTGACTCGCAACGAGATAGTCGTACCGCGCGGTGGGCAGCTTCTGCAGTGCCTTGATCTTGTCCTTGTGCGAGGTGAGGCCGATGGTCGTCGCCCCGTTGTCCTTGGCGATCTGCGCCGCCGCCAGCGCCACGCTGCTCGACGCGGCCGGCAACGCGATGACATCGCCCGCACCGATGCGCTGCTTCCAAACGAGGCAACCCCACGCGGTGAGGTACGAAAGCCAGATCGCACCAAGCTGATCATCGGGAATCTCGTCCGGCGCGGGAATCGTCATCGACACCGGACAGAGAATGTGCGAGCGATACGTTCCGCCACCCTGCGCTGCGCGGGGGATGTCCGGCGCGAGGATCACCCGTTTGCCCAGATGTCGCGGGTTGACGTGCGGCCCAAGCGCTTCGATCACACCACCCGCTTCCAGACCCGGAATGAAAGGCGGATCACCGCTGGCGAGTTTGTACTCCCCGCGACGCGCCATGAGGTCCGCATGGTTCATGCCGATGCTCGTGATGCGCACGCGCACCTGATCATCGCCCGGTTCGGGTGTAGGCTGCTCGATCACGCGCAGCACCTCGGGGCCGCCGAACTTTTCCACCTGGACAATCTTCATGGTTCACTCCGTGAAGTGGCACGCACCGGCCGGGCGCTGTCGCATTCCCCGATCATGGGTGGAACCACCAACGTGCTGAACATCCGGCGGTGTCGGATGGATGGATATGACAAACGCATCAACACATCGGCACCGGTGTGCGACACACGCTTCGTCTCAAAGAGACGCTGCCGCGCCGAAGGCATGTTCCACCGGCCAGTCATGGCACATTCTATGCGGCGGCGAACCCACCGCGGGCGATGTCGGTGGCGGTCAGCGGTCCCGTATCACCGCTCTGCCACGCTCCGCCATCGCCGGATCGGCCACCAGTTGCAGCGTCTGGGCGCGTTCATCCAACGTATTGCCGATCTGATCGGTGATGCGAATCTTGAGCGTGTATTTGCCGCTGCCCAGCGTCTCGGGCAGCCGAATCACCTGCGTGGTAAAGAAATCCCGGCGGCGATTGCGCGAACGATCCACCACCTGCGCCACCGGTTCGCGCCAGACGATCAAATCATCCTTGAAGAGCGTCACCTCCTGGCTCAAACGAACCACGTGAAACTCGCCCTCACGCTCCACATCAAAGTGATCGATCTCGACATACAACCCCAATCGCAGCGGGCGACCGGCGGGAAAGGCGTTGCTGTCGAACGGATCGTACATGCCATACCCATCCACGCGACGGCACAGGGCGAACGTACGAATCTCCACCGGCCGATCGAACAGTTCTTCGAACCGGGCGGTGATCGCGTCGATATCGGCATCGTCCCCGGAGTTCAGGCCCTGCCCGATCGCCACGATCAGGTCGTGGAATCGGGTGACACGCTGTCGCTGTGAACGGGTCAGCGGCGTGAGCAACGATTCATCGAGCGACCGCTGCGGGTCGATGAGGCTCACACCCACCGAGGCAAGCGCTTTCGCCATCGCCGGGTCATCGCTTTGACGCACCTCGCTCAGCAGCATGGCAAGCAGTTCATCACGGCTGAGCGGTTCCGGCGCAACCGCAACCGGCGGCTCGGGGGTTGGGGCGGGTTCAGGCGTCGCTTCAACAACCACGGGCGGTTCAGGCTCCTGAGGCGGAACGGTTGGCGTCACGCGGGAACGCGGCGGCGGCGACACAGGCGGCGTCTCACGCTGGTTGGCGGCCTGCCAGGCCGGATCGGACCAGTGAATGTCCGGCGGAGGCGCAGGCGGCGCGGTATCAGGCAGCGCGTCGCGCGATTCAAGCAACGCAAGGTAATCAGCCACCTCCTGTTCGACGGCTGCAACCTCCGGGTCGACCGGCTCACGTTCCTCAACCACAGGCGATGATTCGCATCCCACCACCGCCAGCGTGGCACACGTCAGCAGCAAGCGGGACAAGACCGCAAACGAGGTGAATCGATCCATCGTTGCCTCCTGCAACAGTCGACGCGGTCGGCCGCGCCGATGCCCGTCCTGGGCGGAACCTAGTTTAACGGCTGATCTCCATGCCGCACAGTACTGTTTCCTTGCGATGGGTCAGCCGCCCCGCTCGCTGTGCTCGGTGCAACGTTCTGAGCCGGCATGTCTGATCTCCTCGATGAACAACTCCAGGGCTGTGATACGGCGAGAAGTCGAATGTCACCCCCCCCTATGCCCTCCAACGGGACTTTCTCTATAACCCATTCATTAACAGCAACCTGCAACGAAAAATCGTGATGTCACCCCCACGACAAACACGACATTCGCGACACGGTTCAGAGTCGCTCGGCGAGTTCGACGCAGAAGCGTTCGAGATTGCGCGTCGTCTCACCCAGCCCCGACTTGGAGCGTGCATCGGCGGCGATGGCGCGGTCGAAGGCGTCGTTGGCGCCCGCCGGGCCGAGCTTCCGCAGCAGGTTGAGGAGCATCTTTTCCCTGCCGCCCCAGAGGCGCAACTCCTTGCCGATGTGGAAATCGGGCGTGCCCTGACGCTTGAGCATCCCCGCGAGGACGAGCTTGCGCATCAGGTCAGCCACGAAGTAGGCGACGAGTTCCTTGGGTTGGTTGGAGACATCGATGAGTTCGTGGATGCGTTCGATCGCTGCCCCACCGGGGGTAAGTCGGCCGACGCGGCCGCTGGTCAGCGCCTGGAGAATCGCGTCCTGCACCACGTACGCCTGTTCATCACCCGACCGGCCGACCACCTGTTCGATAAGCGCCGCATTGATGGGTTGATCGGGCTCGACCATGAGAGCAAGCTTGCCCAGTTCACTGTCCAGCGCCATGAGCCGCGTCCCCAGTCGGGCGACGAGGAGGTCGGCCGCGGCAGGTTCGATTTTGCGCTGATGCGTTTCACGGCACCGCTTGGCCAGCCATTCACGCGCTTCGGCGGGCGAAACAGGCTCGCACTTGATCTTCGCACCCACCTTTTCGATGAGCTTATCGAGGCGGCCGACATTCCACTTCTCGCTGCGCAGCACCAGCGTGGCCGTCTCCACGGGCGACTCGGCATAACGCTCCAGCCCCGGTCGGGTCGCTTCCTTTACGAACTGATCGGCCTCATCGACGATGACAAGCTTGTACTGCTGCATCATCGAAAACGTGCGCAGCTCATCGAGCACCTCGGCGAGGCCGGCGGTTTTGCCCTCGAAGCGTGCGATGTGCAGCTCGCCGTACGCCTGAACGAGGGCATCGCGGAGGCTGTCGAGCAGTTCGCGTTTGCGCATGTCCTCGGAGCCGGTGAGCAGCAGGATACGCGTCTGCGGGCCGAGGCTGGCGTCGGCCTTGGCTTTGGATTTGCCGGTGGTGCGTGCCATGGAGGGTAGTTTAGCGGGGTTGGGCAGAGGAGGGGGAACGAGGCGAAACGTGGCGAACAACGCTGCCTGCGCAGCTCGGGCTGGAGGTGCGGACGAATACCTTATTATACCCTAATTCCTGTATGTGATCAACGGATGGTAAGTGGCGATTCGTACACGTTTCAGCCGTCGCCTCGCCGGCGGGGCATGCTCAGGCGCCGCATGGGCTTGAAGGCAGCTC
>CAZEFM010000055.1:0-24926 GCA_964511575.1 uncultured Phycisphaeraceae bacterium
GGAAAAGTGACCGGGGTGGGACTCGAACCCACGACCCGCGGCTTAAAAGGCCGATGCTCTACCGACTGAGCTACCCGGTCCAGGGGGGGATGAAACCGCCCGCCTGCCGGATTGTAGCGGCTTTTGGCGGGTTCGGTTGGCGGGGCAGAAAAACTAGCCGGGCGGGCGGCTTCGGTCAAGGCGACGCCTGGCGGCGACACCGCTGAGCCTCGTTCAGTGGCATCGGCGTCCCCGTTGTGGTCGGTTTGTCGTCTCCCTCAATCCGTGCCCTGTCTGGCTCCCTTCAGCTACCACTCAGCCGCTCTGCCTCTCCTCTCGCCCCAGTCTGTGGCGAAGGTTGCCGGCGGTTGCCGATGATGAACACAAGGGCGCGGGGATGGCAAGGAGGCATGGCATGGGTGACAGTGGGACGATGTCGAAACGGTTGCGGTATGTGCCGGGGGGCGAAGGCGAGATGCAGGCGGAGCGGCCGACGCTGTTTCGGCCGGCGGATCGGCAGGGGCCTGCCCGGGTGTGCCTGATCGCCGAGATCGGCGTGAACCACGATGGGCGACTGGATCGGGCGCTCAACCTCGTCCATGCGGCCGCCCACGCGGGTGCCGATGCCGTCAAGCTGCAACTGTTCGATCCGCGTCACCTCCTGTCCAACCAGGCCCGATTCGCTGCGTACCAGCAGCAAAAGATCACCGCCGTCGATAACCACACCAACCAGGACGAAGAAGCCGATGGCGTCTTCGCCATGCTCGACAAGCTGACGCTCAGCATGGACGAGATGCACACCGTGAAGCAACTGGCCAAACGGTTGGGGCTGGCGTTCATTGTGACAGCGTTCAGTCTGGATGATGTGGCGGTGCTGGAAGCGCTCGATGTGGACGCGGTGAAGATCGCGTCGCCTGATGCGGTGAATCGTCCACTGCTGGAGCGGGTGGCGGCACTGGGCAAGCCGCTGATCGTGTCAACGGGCACTTGCGAGCTGGAAGAACTGACGTTTGTGGCTGATCTGCTGCGCCGGCACGCGGCGGGTGGCTGCCTGCTGCAATGCGTGTCGAGCTATCCGACGCCTGCGCATGATGCGGCCCTTGGAGGGATGCGGGCAATGGCGGAGCGGTTCGGTCTGCCGGTGGGGTATTCGGATCACACCAACGATGTGACGATCGGCGCGCTGGCGGTGGCGGCGGGTGCGTGCGTGCTGGAGAAGCACATTACGTACGATCGGCGCGCAGCGGGGCCCGACCATGCGGCGAGCTTTGAGCCGGCCGACTTCGCCATGTACGCCATGCTTGCGGGGCAGGCCACGTTGATGCTCGGCCCGGTCGCCAAGACGGTGCAGCCGGTCGAAGCCGATGTGCGGCATGTCTCGCGGCAGAGCGTTTGCGTGAAGCGCGATCTGCCCGCCGGTCACGTGCTGGACGAAAGCGACCTGACGGTGAAGCGTCCGGGCACGGGCATTCCCGCGGCACGGCTGAAGGAACTGGTCGGCCGCACCCTCCAAAAGGCTGTGTGCGCCAACGACTTGCTTGCCGAAGGGGATCTCGCGCAGCCGTCGGAAGTGGCGAAGTGTTCGGCGTGAGCATGGCGGAACTCGCTACAATGCCTGCGATATGGGCGAGATCTATCAACATCGTTTTGACAATGGTTTGACACTGGTGGCGGAGCCGATCGGCGGGGCGCGGTCGCTGTCGATGTCGATGCTGCTGCCTGCGGGGGCGGCGGCGGAGCCGGCCGACCGTCAGGGGGTGTCGACGCTGCTGTCGGAGATGCTGTTTCGCGGGGCGGGGACGCTCGATGCCCGGGCGCACAGCGATGCGCTGGATCAACTGGGCGTGCAGCGCGACAGCTCGACGGGATCGGTGCATCTGCGGATCGCGGCGACGATGATCGGCACGAAGCTGTTCGAGGCGCTGCCGCTGCTGATGGACATGGTGCGTCGGCCGATGCTTGCGGATTCGGCGTTGGAGCCTTGTCGGGATCTGGCGCTGCAGGCGCTGGATTCGCTGGAGGATGAGCCGCAGCAGAAGGTGATGATGCAGTTGCGCGAGCGGCATTTTCCAATGCCTCTGGGTCGATCGACCATGGGGGTGCGCGAGCACATCGAGGCGATGACGCCCGAGGACATTCGCACGTTCTGGCGGGAACGGTTCGTGCCCAACGGGGCGATCATCGGCGTGGCGGGGTTCTTCGACTGGGATCAGTTGCGGCGCGAACTGGAGCCGATGGTCGGCGACTGGCAGGGCGCGGCTGCGGAGCCGGCTGAGATCAGCGCGCCGCCGCGCGGCTATGGGCACACCACAGCCGAGACCACGCAGGTGCACATCGGCGTGGGTTATGACGCTGTGCCCGAAACACACGATGACGCGATGCTGCAGCGTGCAGCGGTGGCGGTGCTGTCGGGCGGGATGAGCGGGCGACTTTTCACGGAGGTGCGTGAGAAGCGCGGGCTGTGCTACTCGGTCGGTGCGCGATACGCCTCACACAAGCACATCGGCGCGGTGTTCAGCTATGCGGGTACCACCGCCCCGCGAGCGCAGGAAACGCTGGACGTTCTGGTGGGCGAGTTGCGGCGGTTGAAGGAAGGGGTGAACGAAAGCGAGTTCCAGCGTGCAGTCGTGGGCATGAAGTCGCGGCTGGTGATGCAGGGTGAATCAACCGGTGCGCGGGCCGCCGCCATCGCATCGGATCAGTACCTTTTTGGTCGGCCGCGCACGCTCGATGAACTGGCCGCCCAGGTCGACCGCGTCACCCTCGACCGCCTCAACAGCTTCATCGCCAACCACCCGCCGGGCGACATGACGATCACCACCATCGGGCCCAACGCGTTGGAGCGGGGAAGTAGCTGCGGATGAACGCGGATGATTACAGATGAGGGCAAGGAAGCAGTGAACTTGTAAGCAAGCCTCGCGCGTTTCTCGCTCGTTTGTATCCTTCTGTGCTTTGTTGTGGCAACGCCATACCTCGCGAATCCGTGTTTATCCGTGTCCATCCGTGGCGAACCCATGGCTTTATCGAAGCGAATCCTGATTACCGCCGGACCGACGCGCGAGCCGATCGATGCGGTGCGGTTCATCAGCAACCGTTCGAGCGGGACGATGGGGTTGGCGTTGGCGGCGGCGGGTGTGGAGGCGGGGCACGATGTGACGCTGCTGCTGGGGCCCGGGCCGCAGGACAGCGATGCGCCAAGCGGTTGCCGAGTGTATCGCTTTGAATCGAGCACGGAGTTGAAGCAATTGCTCGAAGCGCATTTCGGCGATTGCGAGGTACTGATCATGGCGGCGGCGGTGGCGGACTATCGCCCGGCGGTGGTGCAGGAAGGCAAGCTGCCGCGCGATCCCGATGGCCGCATGGTGCTGGAACTTCAACCGACGCCCGACCTCGTCGCCCTGATGGCGCAGCGACGTCGTCCCGGGCAGCGCATCGTGGCGTTCGCGCTGGAGGAACCCAGCCACCTCGAAGCACGTGCCGCGGCGAAGCTGGAGCGCAAAGGGGTGGATGCGATCGTCGCCAATCCGTTGGGGACGATGGAGTCGCGTGCGATCAACGCGGTGTGGCTCACCGCCGACGCAAGGGAGCGTGAAGCCCCGGGCCGCATGGACAAGCAGGCTTTTGCGCATTGGTTGATCGCAAAAGTGGCGAACATGTGACGTACAACCGCACGCGCCGATGCGGCACACCACCTGCAAAACGTCCGCGAAACCATGCAATTTTCATTGCCTGTAACGGGGGTGATGGGTACATTGGGGTAAGCCCTTCTCGCGATCCCGCTGTTCCCGTCCGGAGTCGCAGGCATGAACATGACCATCCACTGTCCCGGTTGCCGGGTGTCGCTGCACGTTCCGCAGTCGGCGGCAGGTCGGCCAGCACGCTGCCCCAAGTGTCGGCGGAAGTTCGTCATCCCCTCGCCCGACGAGGTGCTGGAGGAGACGGTATCGCAATGGATCTTCGAGGATTTGGAGCACGAGGATGCGTCGCGCACCCGCGCGGCGGGCGACACCCTCATGGGCGTTGTCGCGGAGCAGCAGTCACGGCTGCAAACCGCCGACCGCGAAACGAACGCCGCCACCGCCACGCCGCCACGCCCGCGCCCCGACACACCGACCGTTGCGAAGGACGAACGCGACGCCGCGGAAAAGCAGTCTGCGCCCACAACGCCCCGACCCGCACAGCCCGCCCCCGCGCCCATGCCGACCCCGCAGCCGCGACAAGATCGGGCGCCTGCACCGACACTGACGCGAACGAGGGACGCATCAACGGCACAACCCACCGATGCACAGCCACGGCTGATCGTTCGCGATTGCGCGCAGAACGGGGTGGTGCTCGCCTTTGAGCCGCGCTGGCTCGAGCATGAAGGCTTTTGCGCATCGATGCCGGTGCGCTGCGCTTTCAGCGGCGTGGACGCACGCGCGGAACTGATCGCCCGCCCCATGGTTTTCATCGATCGATACCGTGGTGCCGACCGTGCGCCTCACCTCGTCGAAACGCACTACGAACGCCATCTCACCGGCGATCAGCCTTCGCGCGAACTGGTGCGCGCGGTGGGCCAACTGGAAAACATGATCCCGCCCTTCAACCATCCGCTGCTCTACTATGTGAGCAAGCACCACGCATCGCAGTCATTGGCGGGCCAGATCATCACCGTGGGCGATCATCAAACGTTGTGCGAGGTGACCATTCCGGACGGTCGCGTTGCACTTGCGTGGCTGGGCAACGTCAACGGCATCTGCGGCGACGAGTACGAGCAGTTGCGCAGCGATGTGGCGATGCTCGGCTCCGATGCCTGGCGGGCGCTGTCGGAGAAATGCCGCGAAAGACTGGCCGTGTGGTGCCGCTTCCAGGTGCGCGAGCAGTTCCGCCTCTACATCAACGATGCGGACTTCGGCTCGCACGATGCGGGACTCGCCGGCGTCGTCATCACCGACCACCGACTCATTTACCACAAGTATCACCACGGCGGCAGCATCGACCTCGCCAACGAAGCCACGCTGCACGTCAAGACCGACGGCACCGTGGCACGGCTCACCTACGACAGCAACGGCCAACTGGCGCGCATCGGCAAAATCCACATCAAGGACATGAGCAAGCTGATCGAAGCGCTCGCCACCTCCCCGAGCCTGCGTATCGAGCTGGGCGCAGCCGCGGCAAAAGCGTGACGGGCCGAAAGAAAGGTACGAAGGCACAAAGGGAAGGAGAACACCTCAAACCCTCGGCCCTCGGCCCCTCCCCTACGACTTCATCGATGCCGCTTCGAACGTTACGTGATTCGTGTGCAGGTTGTGCTCGGTGAGGTACGTCCGCAACATGGCGATGTAGCTGGCGCGGATGAGCGCCACATCGTCCAGCCCCAAGCGCGTGCGGGCGGCGAACACCGATTCCTCACTCGGACCTTCGATCTCGATGAAGCTGCCCAGGTACGGCACCTCGTCGATGGCGATGATGCACTCGTCCAGCACCCACCGCGTGCGGCGTTTCTCGAAAGTGAACACCGGCGTGTAACCCAAGGCACCAAGCAGGTCGGCGGCATCGTGGACGTTGTCGACACGAAGCTCCGTCTCGCTGCGGCTCTTGAGCTTGCCGTGGGAACGCGGGCCCTTGTGCGTCACGATCACCGCGTGATACGGCCCATCCGTCTGCTGCTCCACGCGAACACGCAACCCCTGATCCGCGGATTTGAGCGTGCCTTGCGGTGTATCAAAGAACGTGTTGATTTCCAGTAGGTTCATCTCGCGGCGAGCACCCGCCTGCGCCAGCGCCGCCTCGATCGACTGAACATCATCCAGTCGCATCTTCGCTTCGATTTCGATTGCCACGCACTGATCCCATCTAAAATCATCACCCCAAAACCGTACAGCCCGTCAACTATACAGCATCTGGCGCAGCGCGGCGACGCGGCGCATCACCTTCAGGCGACGGCTCACCACCAGCCCCTGTGCGTACTGCCGGGCGTGGTGGTGCAGGGTGGCGCGGGACAGGAGCAGCGTCAGCGGCGAGGGCAGCGCCTCGTGCCGGGCAATCTTCAGCAACAGCCACCGATCGCGCAGGCTCAGCCCGATGTCGCCCGCCACGCGCTGAAACGTCGCCAGCGGTTTGGCGCGGAGACGTCGCTGCCGGTAGTAATGATGCGCTGCCATCGGCAAAAGGATGGCAAGCACCACCAGAAGCGCAGCGCCCAGCCAGCGTACATCCAGAAGGTCGCCGCTGTGCCACTTCCCGCCGAAGAGACGTTCCGCGCGTTCCAGCCCGCCGTACCCAGCCTCTTCGACAACGATATGGATCCATTCCATGACTTCACCGCACAACATACGTGCCTCACGCGGATCGCCGCGCCGTCTCGGCTGCCGCCGCCACCTCGTCAAGCGGATCGTCGCCGCCGACGTGTCCATCGCGCATGGCGTGCATGAGTCCCTGAATGACGCGACCCGCCCGGCGACGAACGCGCGGGTCGGCATCGCTGATCGACAGTTCCGCCACGTGCCGCGCCACCTCGATCAACCCCGCCGCCTCCGTCAGCCACAGCGCGCTGAGCCGATGGGCCGGGCGGTCATCCTCGAGCATGACGCGCAGCGCGGTCAGCGCCTGCCCGCTGCGCAGTTGCAGAAGATGAGCAATGGCGTTGGCGCGCGGACGGTTGTCTTCATCCAGCGCCATGGCGGCCAGTTCATCGACGTGCTGCACCGCGCGCACCTGATCGAGTGCTTCGACGGCGTTGGCGCGGACGCGGCTATCGCCGTGCGTCATGGCTGCTTCCAACGCCCCGGCTGCCTTCGCGCTGCCGGTCGTGCCCAGCGCCGCCACCGCCGAGGCCGCAACATGGGCGTCAGGATCCTCCGCCAGGGCAAGCAGGGCATCTTCGAAGAACGGCCCCTGATTCAATTCGTGAATCATCGTCAGCGCGCGGATCCGGTCGTCCCGGCTGCCCGACAACCGCTGCCCCAGGTGGCTGTGGAAGCAGGGATCGAGTTTGATGAGCGCTCGGCCGGCGGCGATACGCTGCTGCCCATCCAGCCGCGGCCAGTTGTTCCAGTACCGGTCGAACCCCATCGGCGCGAGGTAGGAACCCGCCAACTGGCGAATCTCCTGCTGCGTCCCGTTGACCAACTGCAACAGCAGCTTCGGCAGGTCCGGCCAACGGCAGCGGGTCAGGTGCCGCAGCGCGATCCGGGCGATCGCGGCGTCGCTGTCGAAGCAGAACGGCTCGATCGCGGTGCAGATCGCCGCAATGATGCCGGTCGGCGATTTGGGGCGTACCGGCGTGGCGACGTGCGGCTCGGTGGCGCTGAGCTTGTCCGCCTGCTCGATGAGCTGGACCAACGCCGCCAGCCGTACCGTCCGGTCGCTGTGGTGAGTAAGGTTGGCGAGCGCTTCGAGCTGTTCGTGCCGTTTGATCGGCAGGGCCATGATCCACGCGGGGAGCATGCGTGCCCGGTCGCCCGCCCAGCGATGGGAGCTGTGGTCCCCTAAATAAGGATGAGTCACCTGCGAAAGCCGGGTGACAGCCTGCCGCACCGCCGGTACGTGGACCAGGTGCGCCAGTTCGAGCACTTCAGGCAGGCGATCCGCCTCCACGGCCCGGCCCAGCCCCTCCACCACCGCATCGGCGAGCGACGGCACCCCCGCCCACGCCAGCAGTGCCCGACAGAACGCCGGATCTTCCGCCCGCGCCAACGCCTCACGCAACGGGGTCAGGGCCGCGTGCTGCCAATCGTCCAGTGCCCGGATGACCAGCGGCATCGGTCGGGGCGCCAGCACCGCCAGCGCCGACAGCACGCCCGGCTGCTCGTGGCTGCGATACTGAACCACGGCCTCCTCGACGGCGGCCTGCAGAAACGCCGCGGTCACCGCGTCACACCCCGGCCCCCCCGCCGAACCCGCTGCCGCAACATGGCGAGCCAAGTCCAGCAGGCACTCGGCCGCCTGGAGCCGCACCGTCGCCGGCCCATGCCGTAACTGCTCGGTCACCAGGTACGCCAGTTTCATCGAACCGCTGCGGCGAATCACGCGTAACACATTGGCGGTGGTCGCCGGGTGCTTTTCCCCAGCCGCCTCCCGCAACGGTCGATACAGATCGTTCGCATGCCGCACCACGGTGGCCTGCACATCGTCGGGCAGGCGATCGAAGTGTCGCAGCAGGGCGCGCGTCGCCTGCGGATGGCGTCGTTCGAGCAGGAGCAGTGCGATGAGTCGGGTCGCCTGCGGGTCGGCCGTCGCCAGCGCCGCCGCCATCGCCAGATCGACGGATGGATCGTCGATCGCGCGAAGGTTTTCGTAAATGCGGTGCATGACGGGCATAGGGATTGGTCCCAACGTTGGGGTGGGGCCGATTCTGACGCTGCGTCACCGCGACGATCGGCGCAACCGACAACCTCCCCCTTGCCGATTATCGGCCGGTGACGGCCTGTGCCTGCAACGCCGGAACAAAGCACGCGAAATATCGCTGAAATCGAGGTTTTATCTCTTCCATCAGTGAAGCTGCTCGCTATAATTACCGCCTAATACCTGAGACCGGGGTACAGAGAAACATTATGAGTGTCAGCCACAAATCATCCAACACGCAGATTTTTCGTTTGATGGTCTACCGTCGGGCTCTGCACCCCGAGCTGTTCGACCTTCAGTCCCGACGCATGTACCGCCACGGCGAGTACGAGGCCGAAGGCTGGGTCATCCCCGGCGGGCACGTCATGCGGTTCCAGATCGACGGCGAGAGCATCAGCGAAACCGTCATCGAGAACGGCGACCACCTGCCGGAGAACGGTCTGGTCCACGCCCTGCCCTGCCTCGGTGAAAAAGACTATGAGATGACACGCGAGGAAGGCAGCCGTCTGGGTTACGTCACCACCATCCAGACCGAGTCGCTCACCGACAACCTCTACCAGGCGACCTACCGCGAGATGCGCGACTTCGCCGTGCAGGTCGAGGCCCAGATGCACGAATGGACCGACGCCGACGGTGCCATGTGCATGTCGATCCTCGACTGCCAGAAGTTCAAGAAGCAGTTCCACATCCAGAGCTACCACCTGCTGGGCGCTTCGGGCATGGTCCTGCGAACGCAGTCGATCTTCGAAGTCCACTGAGCTGACGGCTTCACGCCGCTCGACCCATCAATCACACCAACACGAACGCTGTCGCATCCCGCGGCAGCGTTTTTTCAATAACTCGACCGCCCCCCTCGTTTACCTGCCTTCCCCAAATTCACAACCATCTGCCAATACGTGATTTAGCGTATTGCCCGCAAAATCGAAAATCGGTAAGCTGCCCCGCCCAAGGCCACTCGAATTTTTGCGTGCAACGGCACGGAAGGTGGCCCAAGCGGTTTCGCAGTTAAGGAGAGGGATGATGAAACGACGTTGGATTGCAGTGGCGGCGGCACTGGTACTCGGTACGGTTGGCATGGCCGCCGAGGCCGATGCGGCGGTGAAGCTCTACTACTCGGAGCGCGGCACGTCCAGCGGCTTCGACCTGGACGATTACGGTCGATTTTCCATGGCGGTGAAGGAGGTGTTCGGCGAGGAAAACATCTTCGAACTGACCACCTTCGACAACGCGAGCTCGTTCGCGGATGCCGGCGCCATCATCGTCAACATTCGTTTGGGCAGCTCGGCGCTGTCGGCTCAGGAGCAGACGAATTTGCTCAACGCCATCAACGCCGGCAAGGCGCTGCTCTTCGTCGGCGACCACGGCAGTTGGGAGACTTGGGACAACTCGTTTCTCAATCTTTTCGGCGATTCGTTCAAACAGCGGACATCGTTGATTCAGATGGCCTACAAGGTGGGCGACCACCCCATCCATGCCGACAACCAAATTCACCTGAGCAGCACCGGCACAATCACGGGCGGCAACGGTACGACCGTGTACGCTACCCACCTCGATGAACCCATGGCCGCACTCTACGGCCCGAACAATAACGCGCTGGCGTTCCTCGACTCGGGGGTATTCAGCGGTTCGCCGGCGGCACTCGGTGAAAACCAGCGGTTCTTCGCCAACCTGGCTCAATGGATGCACGACACGGCGACCATTCCCGAGCCGGCGTCGCTCGTGCTGATGGGCGTCGGCGGCGCCCTGCTGCTGTCGCGCCGCCGCGCGTGAAGCGGCTACGACATTGCAACAAAGGAGAAGCCCCGTGGCCGTTTGCGCGGGGCTTTTTCACGCGCGGGCCGCGCCCCACTGAAGAACGCACTGCCGGTCCCGCATCAGGGGTGCGGGTCTTTCTGGACGGTCCACCAGCACTCGTTGGTGTTGCAGGGGATGTCCTGGGGCGAGTAGATGGCAACGTGGCCGTCGACGAAGGCGTAATTCGCCTGTCCGTTGTGGCGGTCTTCGCCGTAGCTCACGCCGTAGCTCTCGTTCAGTTTGCGGTTCCACCCGCCCTGGTTGTAGATCCACGGACCATCCGCCCAGATCCACCAGCTATAGCCGACGTAAGGCGTCGATGTCTCGTCCGCGGCACTCTGCCCGTCGCCGTACATGATCGAATGGCTGGGCTGTTCGATTGAATCGAGCAGCTTGCGTTCGCCCTGACCGCGACCAAAGGCAGCGATGGCGGTGTGGCCCCACTCCCAATGCACGTTCACCGCGCCGATGCCGCTGGGGATGCGACCGTCCCCGTATCGACCATAGTATTGCGAGTTCGAACCCGCCTCGGCGTAACGGTCGCGTTCCTCGCTGGGACAGTCGAACACCTCCGCCTGCCCGTTGACGTAAGGCCAGAGAAACGCGCGCCACGTTTTGTAATCCACCCCGATCGTTCCACCTTCGCTGGCCCAGATCGGCGGAAGGTGGCCGTCTTCCTCCATCGCGTGCGTATGCACCACCATGGCCAGACTCCGCTGATTGTTCGCACACGCAATGGCCTGGCTCGTCTGACGCGCGGACGACAAGGCTGGCAGCAACAACGCAATCAACAACGCGATGATCGCAATGACGACCAACAGTTCAATGAGCGTAAACGCCCCCAATGCACGTCGATCACGCATCATGACAGATCTCCTTCGTTGATGAGGAACGGCTGCGTCGCAACACCAGCGGCATCGCCAACGCGAACAGCATCACGGTTGCCGGTTCGGGAATCATGAACGTGGCCAGCACAGCCCGGTGGTCCGAGGGATAATCACCCACCGCGATATCGCTGAACTGCCCGCCCGCGCTGCCGAAATCACCCACCAGTTGCACATCGAGCAGCGTCAACCCGTCGCCCCGGTAATAGACGAAGTCAATGCGATCGTGCACCTCCGGATTGCTGTTGAGCGTTGTCCACGTGTAACCCGGATCGTTCACTTCGTTGGGATAGTGAGCGCGGTAGCTGTCGGTGAAGCCCGCATCAACAACCTTGATGGAAGCTGGCCAGGGCACGACGTGGCTGTGCAGCCCCGCACCGTCGGGACCAGCCGCCTCGGTCCAGTCCTGATGAGACGGCTCGTTGAAATCGCCGACGAGAAACACCCGTGCGCCGTCCGGCACGTTGGCGGCGATCTCGCTGAGCACCGCCGCGATCTCATCGCCACGCGATGCCTCGGCGATGTTCACCGCTGCCTGCACATCACCGGCGTACGACCCCGTAACGATCCGCGCTCCCCATCCGCCCGGCGCGTTGGGGTGAAGCTGATACGGTTGATACGGCGACGACTGCAGGTGAACGCTGAAGATATATGCCTCGCCATCATCGCCCATATCGACCTTCACGCCGTTATTGAACACCTGCGTGATCGGAAAACGACTGATGATGCCGTTGCTGCTTCCGCGCTGGCTGTTGTGGAGCACGGCATAGTGCATTTCCAGCAGGCCGGCAATGGTTTCGGTCGAACCGAATCCCTCCTGAATGCCGATGATGTCCGCACCCGATGCGGCAATGGCGTTGGCCTCCGCCTGCCCGCCGCCGCCAAGGATGTTGAACGAAAGAACCTTCAACTCCCCCGCCTGTGCCGGGCCGCACACCAGCGTGACCAGCAGCGCCAACACCCACACCATCCGCATGCGCAACGTCGTCAAAGCAACCTCCTTCGCTAAAGGATTCACGCGTAGCCGAACGCGTCCAGGTAGGGTTCGAGCACACTCATCGCCGGGGCAAGATGTTTCTCGTAGTGACGCCACCGCCCGATCGATCGGCTGTAAAGCGGGCGCGATACATCGTCATAGGTGGGTGTGCGCACCGCGCGGGTGGCGGATCGTTTATCCGTATCAAGCACCGCATCGTCCCAAGGCAGACCCAGCGCATCGCACAAACGCTCCACCTCGTGTCGCGGGTCAGCGATGACATCCTCATACCGCACAGCAACGCCCGGCTGCGCCAGCACATCCCGCCAGTGCAGCCAGTGACGCATCACATCCGCATAGAACACACACGCCTGCGCCACACTCACCGCCGGGGCACTCATCCAGTTGAGCGGCACCATCGTGAAGCAATAGCTGATCACCACATCGCGCGGATCGCGCAACGGCATCAGCAGTTGCGCCTCGGGAAACAGTGCCGTCGCAAGAGGCAGATCGGCCGTCAACAACGGATCCTTCTCGATGAGCATGCGTGAACCGATCGGTTCACCGAGACATGATGTGGTGCACCGCAGATACACCTCACGACCAGCTTCGATGGCATCCTCATCGAACGTGCGAAGCTCATCGATCGCCTCACGCGTTGTGCGGGCCTGGTAGACGATCGGCTCCAGGAACTGCGTGCGAAGCACACCCGATTCATCCGTGCCGATGCATTCGGGATGGGCGGCAAGCATCTGCTCCAACAGCGTGGTGCCCGAGCGGGGAAAGCCCGCCATGAAGGTGATGCGCTGTTGTGGCAATCCGGCCGTGCGCGAACGCCACTGCGTCAGATCATTGCGTGTGATCGATTCGATCAGCTCGCGCTGTCTGCGGCGAACGTCAAAAGACTGCTTCAACGGCGCAACAATGCGCGGCTGCAACTGTGCCTTGGCGCGTTCCAGTTCGGTGAACGCCTCGTCATATGACCCGACGCGATCCAGCACCGCCGCCAGTTCGTACCGCAGTCGCCAGTCATCTGGTGTCGTTTCACGGGACAACTGATCACGCAACCGTTGCATCGCCGCGTCGAATGCACCCGCCCGTCGTTCGAGATGCGCCAATAGACGCACACTGCGAACGTGATGCGGATTCAGTGACAGCGCCTCATCCAACACCGTTCGTGCCGTGTCGATTTCGTTGTCACGTTCAAGGCACGCCGCCAGCATCGCGAGCAGGTCCACATCGTTCGGCCGAAGCCTCCGCGCCTTGTCCATGACCGCAGCCGCGACGCCGAAACGCCCGGCGATGAAGCAACGTCGTGCCACCTGCGCCATCTGGCCGGCGTCAAGCTCGCCGCGTGCCATCAGTAGTTCAAACGCACGCCATGCCCGTTCGTACTCATACGCCTGCCACAGCGTCATCGCCGCGCGGTAAAGCGACGTCGCATCGGTTGCAGGCTGCGTCAGCGCGCGATCCACCCATGCGGCAAGTTCCACGACGTCGAGCGAGGCATCACCGGAAACAGCCGCGGTATCAGGCGGGTTGATCAACGTCACAACGCATCCCTCTGTGCCGGGTGGCACGATGACACGGGCAATCGAATGGAAGCGTTCCCGACCACGTTGGTGAGCGGGAACGGGAGTGATGCAGAATCAGGCGGACCGACGTCGCCGCATCGCCATCGCGCCCAAGCCCGCTGCCACCAGCGCTGCCGATGCGGGTTCCGGAACGAGTTGATCGAATGCCAGGTTGTCCATCGCGACATACGCCGGATCCCCCGCAAGGTGGACAAAGGTGAGGGTAAGCGTTTCGCCGATCACGCCTTCAAGGTTGAGGTTGATCGTGTCGCGGCCGGCCTCACGCATCCAATCGCCTGCCGCCATGACGCCGCTGCTCGATCCCGTCACCGCCCAGGACATGTGCATTCCGCCGCTGCCCGCCCATGCATCGAGATCGAACGAATCCAGTCGCACCCCAAAGCCCGCATCAGGCGTGAAAGCGATCGTGAACTGCACCCCGACCGCATCCTCCTCCTCCAGGCGACTGTCCAACTGAATAACCGCTGTGCGACCATCCCAGTTGGTATAAGTTTCAAAGCCCTCATCGGTATGCGCCGCTTCGGCTGTACCGTGCCACAACAGGCTGATGTTTGGCGCGCCGACGATGCCGTGTACCCCCGCATGCACGCTCCAGTTGAGGTCCGCGGCGTTTACCCTGCTGGCATAATTCGGGTAGCCGGGCAATTCAAGGTTGTTGCTGATGAAACCGTTGTTGTGGACGATTACCGCGGCACGTGCCTGCCCGGTCGCCAGACACGCCAATCCGCTGCCAAAGATCGCCGCCATCATTGCCCTGTTGAACTGTCGCGTGGTCATGTGGATCCTCCAGCCTTAAATGAAATGAACCGTTCGATGAAAATGACGCGTAACTTCCACACGTCTCCCAGAAACCTGTTGTTGCAGCCTTTTCCTTCCGATGCGAACCGATCGTTTGCATTCGTTGCAGGACGTGCGCGATTGCATCATCGCACCCCCTGAAGGCGCACCACGAACGAAAGATTGTCCGCGTAACCATCCACCACCGTGCCGCGTTCGCGATGTGTCTCAAGCTCGAAGCGAACGCTGCGTGCCCCCACCGGCACGATGCCCTGCTTCGCCAACGCGACGAAGCCGTTCTCAAAGTGACGCTCGCTCGCGGCGATCGGGCCCAGCACCACCCGGCCACACTCCGTCCCATCACGATCCAGAAAGATCGCGCTGTACGTGATTGCGTCCTCGTTCGTGCCGAACCCGCCCAGCCAACCGGTCATGTCGTATCGCAGCACCCCCGCATCAATCGCACGGCCCAGCGGCGCCAACGACACCTCCTGCCACGTCGTACCTTCCACCATCCCGGCGAAGTACGCATCGCCGCGATCCAATGGCACACGATGAATCGTCGGATTGGGATAATTGAATTCCGCTGCCTGCTCGTAGTTCAGCGTCGTCGCGCCGGCAGGATCGGTTGCCCACCCCACGATCGCAGCCGATTCCCACGTCCGCTCCGACAGGGCTCGGCCTGTCTTCCCCGATTCAAAGTCGCCGTTCACCACCAGGTTGCGATCGAGCATCGCCTCGGCACTGTAGGGAAACATGGCGCGCTGCAATTCAATCGCATGCACCGACAGATCCGGCTGCACCGACCGCGCATCGCCCGCCTGAAGAATCAACGCTGTCGTTTCGTTGTGCGCATCGGGTTGCAGGGCGACTTTGCCATCAAAGACATGCACCTGCGCATCGCCCTGACTGCTCACTCCAACGCCGAACTCCGTGCCGAGGTCGACGATCAGCGAACGCGGCGTATGCACCGCCAGGCGCGTCCTCGGGCCGGGCACACGCGCGGTGATGCGGCCCGACGTGAGTCGCAGCGCATCGTTCTCAATCACCTCAAACAACGCCGGCCCCTCCAGAACACCCACCGCACCATTCGGAAACGTCAACTGAATCCAACCGGACACGAGATGCAGCGGCTGCGCGGGCAACACATGGCCACGCGCTGGTTTTATGCCCAGCCACTGCGCATCCACCGTTTCATCAAGCACGACATCAATCGTGGAACCCGCAAGTTCATTCGTCCGGGTCGGCGGTTCATCTGGCGAAGGGGGCATCATCAGCCACACCGTCAGCAGCACCATCGCCGCCAACGCGCCCACCGCGACATGCACCAGCACACGCGGAATCACAATGTGACGCACCGGTGGCGATGTCGGCTGATCGCCATGCAACAGGTCGAACATCCGCGAACGGTCCTGCGCCTCACGCGCACGCTGCTGATGCGCCACTTCTTCCTCTAATCGACGACGACGCTGCGCCAAGAGGTCCGCTTCCACGGCTTCGAACAGAATCCGCTGCGCTGCCTCCCGCTCGTTGTTGCGCGGCGCTCTCTCCGCCCACCAGCGCAGACTTGCCGACTCGCGCACATACTCCACGTACAGCCGGCACGCTTCATCATCTTCCAGGACCAGCGCCTCCAGACGCGCCAACTGCGCATCGGTCAACTGCCCACTCGACTGAGCAATCGCCAACGTGTGAATTTCCTCGTAACGATCCATCGTGGCGTCCGTTCAGCCGTTGATCTGATGCGTCATGCGATGCACCACGCAGTTGTGCAGGAACTTGCGAATGCGATAGAGCGTCTTGTAGGTCGTGTCGACGGACCGTCCGAACCGCTGCGCCACCTCACAGATGCGTGCGCCAGGTTGATAGCATTCGCGCAGCAGATCCTGGTTGGTGTCGGTCAACTGTTCGATGCACGTGGACAGCGCATGGTGACGTTCATCAACCGCGTCCATCGTGCGTTCCGCCTGATCGGCCACCTTTTCGATGAACGCGTTGGAGAAATGAAGTTGCTCGCGCGATTGCCGCCTGCGAAACGTCAAAACCTGATATTTTGCAATGGTGCACGCCCACGCACCGAAATCGCTGCCCGGTTGGTATCGCGCAAACTCCTGCCACAAACGCACATTGGTTTCCTGCAGGATCTCATCCGCATCCGCCCAATTGGGCACCAGCGACAGGATGTACGCATAGACCCGTCGTTCATTCTGTGTCAGCAGTCGCACAAACTGATCAGGCTGCGTGACCTGCGCGGAATGGGATTGGTCCACCGGCATGCTCGGATCTCCGCAAGACGGGCCGTAGCACTGAGTACAACCATTCAGGGCGCAACGCCGACCGATTTGGACACGGCGTGGGAATTTTTTTGTGACACCAACGGATCGGCCAAGGACGTGTGTCGCACCCATTGTATCGCTGAGCGGGTGAATCCCCATCGCGATTTTCACGGGTGCGCTCGATGGGCACGTATTGATCTGGAAGGCGCATCAAAAAACCCAGACACCGGGGTGCCTGGGTTTTTGATTTGATATTCAATGGAATGACGGGGATCAGCCGCCGATCTGGAGCCGGGCGAAACCGGTGATCTTCGCGCCCTGAGGCAGGTAGTCGCGAATCGGCTTCTTGGCGTCCATCTCACGGACGTACACCTGGCCGAGCAAGGTGTGGTCATCCACCCACTTGCGCACCTTGCCGGTGGCGATCTTCTCAGCGATCTCCGGCGGCTTGCCCGAGGCCTGCGCCTCTTCCACCGCCGCGGCCCGCGCCTGCTCCAGCGCCTCGGCGGGGAGACCCGCCTCATCAACCGCCAACGGCGTCGCCAGAAGACCCTGGTTGTCCGCCGCGATCAGGTGCTGGCAGATGCCACGCAGCAGGTCGTCGCCGATCTCGCCCTCAGCCGTCACCACCGCGCCCAGCTTGCCGTTGTGGTGCACGTACGAGCCAACCTTCTGGCCCGACAGACGAACGATGCGGCCGAGCGAGATGTTTTCCTTGATCGTGATGCGAAGGTCGTCCACGATCGCCTTCATGTCAGGCGTCACCTCGGTGCCGCCCGACTTGACCGCCAGTTCCGCCAACTGTTTCGCAGCGGTGACGAACTTGTCGTTGCGAGCGGCGAAGTCCGTCTCGCTCAGCAGCTCGATCATCGCCACGTTGCCGTTGTCGACCGCGGCCGCAATCGCGCCTTCACCCGCTTCGGTCTGACGCTCGTCGATTTTGCCGCCCACGCGTTCACGCAGCAGCGCCACCGCCTGCTCCACGTCGCCCTCGGCGTCGGCGAGCGCCTTCTTGCATTCCATCATCCCGAGACCCGTGCGCTGTCGCAGGGCCATCACGTCCTTGGCGGTGATCGCCATGGTCAAATCTCCTGACTAAACGGAAACTTCCGCCTGATGCGGAATCGAAACCCGAACGGCACGAACGGGCCCAAGGTTGAGAATCGCTACACGATCACTGACCGGCGTTGGAGTCGCCCGGCGTCGCCGCCACCGGCTCCGTGCCCTCGGTCGAGTCCTCGGCGCGGAACTGCGAACGGCTCGAGCGACGCCGCGCCGGCTCACCGGCGGGCTCCACCGTCTCCTTCGCCTGCGCCCGGGCGGTTTTGCCCTCCTGGATCGCCGCACAGAGCGTGCGGACCACCACCTCGATCGCCTGCATCGCATCGTCGTTGCCGGGGATCGGGATGTCGGCGTAGTTCGGGTCCGAATCGGTGTCGATCAGACACACCGTGGGGATGCCCAGCTTGCGGGCTTCCTTCACCGCGTTGATCTCGTGGTTCACGTCCACGATGACCATCACGCCGGGCAACTGCGTCATGTTGCGGATGCCATCGAGGTTGCGGCGAATCTTTTCCTGCTCGCGGCGAAGCTGGCTTTCCATCTTCTTGGAGTAGCTGGCGATTTCGCCCGACTCTTCGAGACGTTCCAGTTCCTCCAGCCGCTTGAGCCGCTCACGGATGGTGCGGAAGTTGGTGAGCGTGCCGCCGAGCCAGCGCTCGGTGACGAAGTGCATGCCGGTTTCGCGCACGTACTTTTCGATGCAGCCGCGTGCCTGCCGCTTGGTGCCCACGAAGAGCACATCCTTGCCGTTGGCGACGACGCGGGTGAGGAATTTCCGCGCCAGGAGCAGGCCCTTGACGGTTTCCTTCACATCGATGATGTGGATGCGGTTGCGTTTACCGAAGATGTACGGGGCCATCTTCGGGTTCCAGTTGGTCGAGCGATGGCCGAAGTGGATGCCCGCTTCGACAAGTTCTTTTACCAGCGATGCCATGTGCGACTCCTGCCAACAACACCTTGGGACGGTTTCAACGGTCCACAGGCTCCAGCCTGGGATCCGCACCGCCTGGTCACGGTTGGCGCTAAAGGGGTGACAAATACCGGGTGACGGCCCGGCGACCAGTTCATCGTGACGGCTGAGGCGCAAAACGCACCCGCCGCCCCCACCACCGGATCGACAATTGTAGCACGTGATCAGGACACTGCAAATAGGGGATAGAGGGATGAAGCGACCGACCGACAACCATGGCAAACCTCTGACATGGCCGTCCCGCCAGGCCCGATCGCCCGCCGCGTCCTGCCTCTGAACCGCCCAGAAACCGCTAAAAAGCCCCTTTCCGTTCCTCTCCCCCACCCCCTCCCGGTTCTTCCTGTTATGATGCACCCACTGCGATTCGTTCTGGTGAACTTCTACGACGGGGGGCATCATGTCGTACGGCAGACAATGGGCTGTTAAGCGCTGGATGGTTGCTGCCGCGGTGCTCGTGGCGGCGCAGGTTGGGGTCGCAGCCCAGGATCTGGGCGGGCTGGAGGGGGCAGCCGCCGAAGCGCAGGCCGCGGACGACTTCGAGCGACTCTACGGGCCGATGGTCCGCAAGGCACAGGCGACGCGCGACCAAGCGGATGATCTGGCCGCGGCGGGCCAGCTTCTCGAACAGGCCACGCGATTGGCCAACGCGCCCCATCTCCAATCCATGATGCACCGCAAGGCACTGGAACTGGCGGCGTTGTGCCCGGAGGGACACGCGCTGGCGTGGTCGGCGGTGGAGGGCATTGAAGCCAACCCGGTCGGGCCTCGCGCGGTTGTCGTGCTCGACACGCTCTTCCGCGAGACGCACGTTTCCCAGCGTCGGGGGGT
Source organism: uncultured Phycisphaeraceae bacterium (assembly GCA_964511575.1). Taxonomy (GTDB): domain Bacteria; phylum Planctomycetota; class Phycisphaerae; order Phycisphaerales; family Phycisphaeraceae; genus CALKHT01. The sequence goes on from CAZEFM010000055.1 coordinate 19,467, forward strand.
GACGGGGTGGTATCTCAACGCCCTGCTCGTCGCAGGCGATGACGCGATGGCGCAGCAGGGTTACGACGAAGCGCTTGGACACTACCGACAGGCCTATGCCCTTGCCACACAGACGGATGTGGGCGATCGACGGCTGCTGGGGCAGCGGGTCAAGCACGCGACGGACCAGAACGCCGCCGAGCGTCGCATCCAGCAGCTTCGCGGCCGGCTGTCGGCGAATCGCAACGATCAACCGGCCGCCCGCGAACTGGCGGAACTGCTCATTCGCGAGCGGTGGGACATCTCAGGCGCGGCCGAGCTGATGAACATCGCCGGGGACGAAGCGCTGGCAAAGCAGGTGGCGGCGTTGTCCGCAGGTGCGCATAGTGCCACCACCGAAGAGGCGTTCGCCGTGGGCGAATGGCTGTGGTCGCTGAGTGAAAAGGCGTCGTTGTACCACCGCGATCGGCTGCGGGGACATGCGGGGAACTACTACCAAACGTTTCTGAGCGGCTACACCCTGTCCGATGCCAGGAAGCTGGTGGCGGAGCAGCGGGTGGAAAGCGCGATGCAACAGCAGGAGCGTCAACAGGCGATCGAAGGCGGGGCGACGCAGTTCGCCGGCCGATATTTCGCGGTGATCCGTGAGCCGCTGACGTGGCACGAGGCGAAGGCGCGGTGCGAGGCGATGGGCGGCCGACTGGCATGCATCGATTCCGCGGAACTGAACGCGGTGCTGTATCACCTGGCGGCAGGATCGGGCCCCGTCTGGTTCGGCGCAACCGACGAAGGCAGCGAAGGACGCTGGCGTTCGGTTGACGGCCAGCCGCTCCGCTATACCAACTGGGGCAAAGGACAACCCAACAAGGGCCGGGCCAACGAGCATTTCGCCATGCTGGACCCGAAACAGGACGGCCCCAGATGGCACGATGCCCCCGCGAAGCTGCCTCGCATCGAAGGATTCATCGTGGAGTGGGAGTGACGGGGGGCGATGTGGTGATTTGGTGATGTTTACGACGACGCGTGTTTGCCGAGTGGCAGGAGGCTTTTCCGTGGAGCCTTGCCATCGCCGCGTAACCCCTTGTACTCACTCAAAGGTGCCGGAAAGGCAGCGAGGTTGCGGAGGTGACATTTATCGGTCATTCGACAACGGGTTGGGTCTGTGCGGCCTGCTGTTGCAGCAGTTGAACGGCGGACGTCGTAAGGTCCGCACGGGTAACAGCTCGCTGGACGGGGATGGTACGCGTTGCGGGGATACTTTACGGTTTCGCTTCGGAAATCGCGTGGTGATAGCGTTCGACAGAGGCCTTGACCTCCGAGAGGGCGTCGTCGCGGCCGGTCCAGCCCTGAGTCTCCACGTGCGCACCTTCCAACTGCTTGTAGGTGGCGAAGAAGTGCTCGACTTCCCGCAGGAAGTGCGCGGGGACATCGGACAGGTCCTGATACTCGGCGAAGAGCGGATCGCTGTGAGGCACGCCGAGCACTTTGAAGTCGTTCTGTCCGCGGTCCTTCATGCGGAACAGGCCGACCACACGAGCCTCGATCAGACAGCCGCTGAACGTCGGTTCATTGACCATGACCAGCACGTCGAGTTGGTCGCCGTCTTCCGCAAGGGTTTGCGGGATGAAGCCGTAATCGCCCGGGTAATGGCTTGACGAAAAGATGTAGCGGTCGAGCTTGATGAGTCCGGTATTCTTGTCGACTTCGAACTTGTTGCGCTTGCCTTTGGGAATTTCCACAATGGCGTTGACCACGGTGGGGATATGCGAGCCGGGGGGCACCTGCATGTACGGCGAATTGGGGTCGATCACGGGCATTACTCCTTTGAGGCTACCATCATAGACCTATGCATCATCGGAGCAATGCGGGTGAATGGTGAGTGGTTCTGAAAAAGCGCGGCAAGCGGCAGGAGTGCCGTTTCGCCAAGTGGTGTATTCGAGGTGAAAGACGGCTGGCCAGTGTCAGGAGTGGGACGCGGTCGTCGCAACGTCGGCGGGCTCGGGCTCTTCGCCAGCGTTCGGAGCGAGAGCAGCGTCGGGAGGGGTGATGGGCGTGTCGACAAGAGTCTTGCGGCGTTCGCGCAGAACCTGGATGTGGCCCACCTTATAGGCGGTGACCATGACGAAGCCGAAAACCACGAGGAACGCGGCAAGGACGAATCGCCCGGTGCCCAGGTCGGCCATGATGTAACCGAGAATCGCGAACGCAGCGGCGAGGCCGTACATGATAAGGACGGACCGCTTGACGCCGAAGCCTGCTCGAACGAGCAGATGGTGCATGTGCTGGTTGTCGGGGCTGAAGATGGGTTGACCCCGCATTTTTCGCCGGAAGATGGCGAGCGCGGTGTCGCAGATGGGCAGCCCGAACACGATGAGGCCGGCCATGACAAAAAGCGGACCGCGGACGAGCATCACATCTTCGCTGACAGGCATCTCGGGGACGTTGGCGAACATCAGAATGTTGGCGGCACAAAGGTAGCCCAGCAGAAGCGAGCCCGCATCGCCCATGAAGATGTTGGCGGGGTTGAAGTTGTAGGGCAGGAAGCCAAGCAGTGCGCCGATGAGTGCGAGGCTCATGACGATGACGGGGCCCATGTGGGTGCGAGCTTCGTGATCGAGGCCGAGCGCAGTGCCCCGTTCCGCGAGGTCCACGGTGACATCGGCAGCGATGAAGAGGAAGCCCGTGGCGGCAATGACCGCGACGCCTGTCGCCAGGCCGTCCAGACCGTCGAGCAGGTTCATGGCGTTGCAGGCTCCCACGACCAGGAGCGCGATGAACGCAGTGGCAAGCACATAGGCGAGGTGGGGATTGATGTCATGAACACCGATCAGGCCGAACGAGTCGCTGACGAGCCCGGTGGCGACGTCGCCCCAGGCAAGCGCAGCGGCGGCGAAGAGCTGGAAGCCGACTTTGACGCGGGGGCTCACGCCATAGATGTCATCCCACAACCCCGCCATGGTGACGACGAAGGCACCGATGATCACGGAAAGACGCAGGTGGATGTCCTGCAGCGCGTGGTCGGGATCGATGAGGAAAAGCCCGGTCACGCCGGCAAACCAACCGAGAAACAGCGCGATGCCACCAAGGTAAGCAATGGGTTCCTGATGTGCTTTCCGTTTGAGGTCGGGCCAATCGATGATGCCGAATCGAATCGCCAACATCCGCATGATCGGCGTGGCGATGATGCTGACCATGAAGGCGAGGAAAAACGCAAGCATGAACGGGCCGATCGCGCTGCCCATATCCATGGTGGAGGGCTTGGCGTCCTTCGCGAGCGTGATCAGAGGCGCGAGCATGGTGCGTGCGGTTTCAGGCAGGTCCGTGGTTGTCGTTCAACCGTTGGCATCGCAACAGTCGCCCAGTGAGGGTGGTGAGCTTCGTACCGGACAATGCTGGCAGCATTGTGTGCGGCTCACCGGGCTGGGCGAATGTACGATGCGATGAGCGTTCCCAATGGGCGGGGAAGGTCAGTCGTCACGTTCCTCGTTCTGGTCGTCGGATTCCTCAACGAGCTCGGCAGCGGCGGCAGCGGCGGTAGTTGCGCGTTGCGAGGCAGCCCGCGGCGCGGGGGCGGCCGGCCGACCGTTGGCCTTGCCGTTGCCGGATCGGGAGTACTCGTAGAAGGCCTTGTAGCTCTTGCGGAAGTAGCCGCCGGCGCTGGATCGAACGCCGTTAAGGATGACGCCGAGCATATCGCCGCGGTGACCGTCGAGCTGACGGAGCATACGTTCGATCATGCCGCGCTTCTGCTGCATGGCCCGAACGACGATGGCGATGGCGTCGACCTGCTTGGCCAGGAGACCCGCATCGCTGGTGAGCAGCGCAGGCGGTGCATCAATAAGGATGAGGTCGTAGCGCGACTCGAGCGTGGCGAGCAGGCTGCGGAAGGCGGGGCCTTCGAGCTGCTCGGGGTACGCAGCCGCGGTCGTGCCGGCTGGGAGAATGTCGATGTCGGGGTCACTGACGCGGGCGATGGCATCGTCCACCGACAGGCGTCCCTGCAGGACATCAGCTAGGCCGGGCGCCTCGGAATGCAGACCGAACTGCTTGTACTGGCTGGGACGACGGAAGTTGGCGTCGAGCACGAGGACACGACGGCCGTTGTACGCAAAGCTGGCGGCGAGGTTGGCGGTGACGGCGGAAACGCCCGCGCCGGGCTGCGCCCCAACGAGCAGCAGCGTCTTGTAGCCACGCCGATCCATCCGTGACAGCAGACTCGTACGCACCTGTCGGAAGCTTTCGGCGAGAAGGCCCGCCGGATCACGCCGCACCGCGTTGCCGATGTCTTCGTGGCCGAAAAGGTCTTCCTCAGCATCAGGCAGCATGCCCAACAGCTCGGCATCGGACAGAAGCTTCACATCCGAAGGCGTCTTGATACGCTGATCGAGCATCTCCCGCAGGAAGATCATGCCGCCGACAAACATAAGCGTGAGCACCGTCACGCCGGGCACCATGATTTCGGGCTTGGGAAAGACCAGTTTCGCCTCAGTGGGCGGGACCGCCGTCACAACACGACGAGAGTCCTCACGGCGCTCCAGAGCGTCGATGTTGGCCAAAAGCGTGTTGATTTCCTGATGCTCGAGTTCCTTGCGTTTATGCTGTAACTCCAGTTGCTCAAACTGCTGCAGTTTGACGTTCATGTCAATCATGCGTACCTGAGCCTCAGCGAGCTTGGGTTCGAGCGCCTCGAGCTCACCCTGCTTGCCCTGCCACATCTTGTTGGCCTGCTCCAACCGGACGGCTCGCAACTGCTTGAGCTGCCGTTGCGATTCACGCGCGAGTTCCTGTTCCACCGCCTGAATCTGCTTATCAAGCCGCTGGATCGCAGGATGTTGTTCCGCAAGCGTGAGCAGCATGATCTGCCGTTGCTCATTAAGCCGGCGAATTTGCTCCATGCGCTGCGCGACGGGTTCCGTTTGCTCCAACAGCCAATTTTCATCAGGCGACGGGGCAAGGTTTTCCGCATTGGCAGCTTGTGCAGCGGCCTCATACGCACTCTGCGCCTGTTGCATTTCAAACTCAATCTGCGCACGTTTCCTTGCCAGTTCATTGAGCGCACCGAAAAGTTCCGTCTTTTCGATTTGAAGGTGCGTGATGCCGTTGTCTTCGATGAACTTGGTCATCTGCTGTTGCAGACGATTCAGATCGCGTTCGGTGGCGAGCAGAAAGTTGGAGAACGTCGCCTTCACCGCCGTCGTTTGGCGCGTGTTCATGCGCTCGACCGCACGATGATATTCGGTGAGAACGTGGCCCAACAGCCGCTGCACCTCTCTTCGGTTGCGATCAGTGAACGTGACCTGGAACATGGTCGATCCGCGCACCGGCGAGGCGCGAAGCTGCTCAAGCATCTGCTCGCGCGCTTCGGCCATGTCGAACTGTTCCGTCTGATTCACCTTATCGATGAAGAAAAACGGCTTCGCCCACTCCAGCTGCCGCACTTCCTGCTTTTCCAGCACCGCATCGAGCACAGGCTGGCTGGTG
>CAZEFM010000056.1:0-24146 GCA_964511575.1 uncultured Phycisphaeraceae bacterium
TGCAGCGCCGCGCAGGCTCCGCTCGCACACTTCATCCAGGACACTGCGCTTGCGAATGCCATCGATGCGCATGGCGTACACCACGTTTTCGTAGATGCTCATGGGGAAGGGATTGGGCTTCTGAAAGACCATTCCCATACGTTTGCGCAGTTCGATGACGTCGACGGACCGGTCGTAGATCGAATCGCCGCTGAGCTTCATGTCACCGGTGATGCGGACGGAATCGATGAGGTCGTTGATGCGGTTGACGCTGCGCAGGAGGGTTGATTTGCCGCAACCTGACGGGCCGATCAACGCCGTCACCTTTCCCGCGGGCACATTCATGTTGATGTCGTGCAATGCCTGCTTGACGCCGTACCACAGGTTGAAATGTTCGATTTCCACCACGGGTCGCTCATGTTGCAGTTCCTCGTGCGTGATGCAGTCGTGCGGCCTCTCCAGGTTCATGCTGATCAAGCGCCCGTTCTGCAAGGCCCGCTGTGCCGCATCGACCTGATGCGTCGCGTCCTCCTGCACCGCTGTCTGATCGAGAAGTTGTGTGGTCATGTCTTTCGCTTTCGTTTGTTCGTTGCGTTCGTTGTTGTTCGCGTCGATTCGGATTGTGGTATCCGCCTGGATCGCCATGGGCCGGCTCAGAACTGGCTGCCCACAAACCGCCGTCGCAGCCTTGCCCGCAGCCAGGTCGCCGAAAGGTTCAGCAGCGCGATGATCAGAATCAATAGGAGCGTGGTGGTATACACCATCGGCTTGGCGGCTTCGGAGTTCTGGCTCTGAAAGCCAAGGTCGAAAATGTGGAACCCCAGGTGCATGAAGCTGCGCTCCGGGTGCAGGTACGGAAACGCGCCATCCACCGGAAGTTCCGGCGCCAGCTTCACCGCACCCACCAGCATCAGCGGCGCAACCTCGCCCGCACCCCGCGCCATCGCCAGGATCGCCCCGGTCATGATGCCCGGCATCGCCCGCGGCAGAACGATCCGCGCGATCGTCTGCCACTTGCTGGCGCCGCACGCATACGACCCCTCGCGCATCGAGTGCGGCACCGCGGCAAGCGCTTCCTCCGTCGCCACGATCACCACCGGTAACGTCAGAAGTGCCAGCGTCAGCGACGCCCACAACAACCCGCCCTTGCCAAACGTCGGCCCCGCCTCCACCGTTCGCGTCGGGAAGAACCCATCGAAGTAAGGCGTCGTGGCGAGCAGCACCAACAACCCCGCCACCGCGCCCAACCACAACGTGCCGCCCAGCACCCGCATGAACGGCGAACGCTGTCGTGACGCAGCACTGCGCGCATTGCGGATCGACAGCACCATCGCGCCGATCAACGCCACCACGGTCGCCGCCAACCCCGCCATCCAGGCGAACGGCGGCAACGTTGTCGTCGGCCCGCGATCGATGTACCCCCCCACGCCATACACAAAGAACCCCAGCCCAAACACGCCGAACACAATGCTCGGAACGCCCGCAAGGTTGTTTACCGCGATCCGCACCGCACTCACAATCGGCCCCGCCCTGGCGTACTCCCGCAGGTACAACGCCGCCAGCACGCCGAACGGCACCACCACGATCGACATGATCAGCGTCATCACCACCGTGCCCACAATGGCGGGCAGCACGCCGCCCTCGCTGTTCGCCTCGCGCGGGTCATCCGTCAGAAACTCCCACCAGCGCGAAAGGTACACCCCCACTTTCCCTACCAAATTCAACTGGTTTGCCGGATACGCCCGAACGATCTCCACTACCGGCAGCGCCTTGTCCACACCGTCGGCCGTCCGCATGAGAAGCTCATACCTCGCCGTCTCCTGCACGATCTCCGCCAACCGCTGCTGGTACGGCTCGCGTTCGCGGTTCAGTTGCACCACGACCTCCTGAAACCTCTCCGCCGCGGCCCGTCCCTGTGGCGATTCGTCGCCGTGCGCCAACTGCACCGCGCGCATCGCCAGTCGCGCTTCGTTCTCGCGCTTGCTCAAGCGTCCCAGGTCATGCTTTTCAATGTCACGCTGCTCGTGCCAAAGCGTGAGCACCGCATCGTGATGTTCGTTGAACATCGCCCATGCCTCAGCCTCGCCCTCAGCCACGCGTTCGCCGTCGATCATGAACGCCACCGGCACGCCATAGAACCGCCCCCAGCGCTGCCGTTCAACCACCAGCACCCACGTCGGCGTAGTCTCCTCGTCAATGACGAAGTCGCTGACCCAGTTGAAGTGTTCGCCGGTCAAATCGAAGTTGCCCGTGCGAAACAGGCGGCGAAGCGATTGCCCGCCGTTGGCCTCGACCATCTGTCGTGCCTGCGACGCCATGGCCGGCTCCATGGTTGCAAACACATTGTCGCCCGGCCTGTACCACTCGCGGCGCGTCACCTCGCCCATCACCCGATCGCCCGACAGGCTCGTCACCTGCACCACCGGCCCGGGCCACAACGTGCCCACCCCCTGATAGAACACCCAGCCGAGCAACCCGACGATCATCAACACGCATACCACCAGCGCCCCGCCGGTCAGCCAGAGCATCGGCTCCGCCTGCGCCAGCAGCGAATGGGCCGCACGCGCACGCCGGGTGCGAACCACGGAACGCGGGGCGACAGTTTGGCTTGGTGACTCATTCATCACTTACGTATCCATCGCGTCACAGTTGATACGCCCGCTTGCGAAACCGCAGCCGAACCATTTCGGCAATCGTGTTCACGATGAACGTCATCGCAAAGAGGCACAACGCCGCGAGAAACAGCATGCGGTAATGCGTCCCGCCGATCGGCGCCTCGGGAAGCTCCACCGCGATGTTCGCCGACAACGTGCGAAACCCGTTGAACATGTTCCACTGCATTACCGGCGTGTTGCCCGCCGCCATGAGCACGATCATGGTTTCACCCACCGCGCGTCCCAGCCCGATCATCACCGCGGAGAAAAGCCCGCTCATCGCAGTGGGAATGATGATGCGCGTGGCGGTCTGCCACGGCGTCGCCCCCGCACCCAGCGAGCCGGCACGCAAATGCTCGGGGACAGCCGACATCGCATCGTCGGCGATCGTGTAGATGATTGGAATGATCGCGAACCCCATCACAAAACCGACCACCAGCGCGTTCTTCTGCACGTAGGTATCGATCATCGAACCGCGCGGGTCGCCTATGACCGTGTTGGCGAACCACCCCAACAGTCCCGCCACCACCAGCACCCCCGCCGTTGCGCCAAGGAACTTGAGCAGGCTCACCAGCGCCACCGTCGATCGCGACGACTCACCGAAACGCTGTCGCATCGCCGTGTTCACCCAACGCCCCACCGCCAGCCCCACCAGCACGACCGACATCGGCAGACACAACACCGCCCACCCCGCCACACCGCTGCCCGTCCTCCCGTCCAGCCAGGCGTGCAAATCCCCGGCGAACATGATGGTTTCGATCATCGGCCCCACCGCCGCGCTCAACGCGACCCCCACCGGCAGCACCAGCGCAATCAGCAGCAACCGATACGACGCAAGACGCATCGTCACGTGTTGCGGCAGCAACTGCCACACATGCGCCGCCAGCGCGAACATGAAAGGCACCACCACCAGCGCCGCAAGCACCTGCGACAACACCCGTTCCACCATCGGCGCGATCACCAGCCCCGCGAGGAACCCCAGCACCACGCTCGGCAGGCTCGCCATCATTTCAATCGTCGGTTTGATGCGCGCCCGGGCACGCCGGCTCAGGAACTCGCTCGTGTAGATCGCCGCCACCAGTGCGATCGGCAGGCCGAACAACATCGAATACAGCGTTGCCTTGAGCGTGCCGAAGACCAGCGGCCACATGCCGTACTTCGGCTCAAAATCATCCGTGCCGCCCGACGACTGCCACACGTGTGCCGGCTCGTTGTACCCTTCGTACCAGACCGGCTGGACCATCGCGCGCCATGTCGCCGCCGGATACCGCGCATCGAATCGCCACCACCCCATCCCCTCCGCGGTCAACGCCAGCACACCATCGTCCTTCGGTGCCATGGCCAGCGCATGCACCGCGCCGGTTCCCAGCGGATCAAACGTGCCGATCAGCGTGCCGGTCGTCACGTGAAACAGCCGCACGCTGCCATCGGCGTACCCCGCGCCGACCATGCGCGACCGCGTCGACGCCGTCAGCGACGTCACCGCCGCCGTCGCACCGGGCAACTCATGCGCCGCCACCAGCAGCGCGCCATCGGGCGTATCGGCGTCGTCCGGCTTGATGCGGAACCAGGCACGCACCCGCCCAGCCGAATCACCCGTCAACAGCGTCGTCCGACCGATCAGAAACGTCGCCGACGTCAGCGTTGCGCCCTCCGGCGTCAGATCCAGGGACTCGGCCAGCCGCGGCTGAGCCATATCGCGCGTGTCGTACCGAATCAGACGACCGTCCTCCCAGATAACCAGAACGTTGTCCCCCAACCCCGAAACCTTCAGATACTTCGGCGGGTCATTCGCATCGAACGTGAATGGCAATTCCCCTCCGAACGCATCGACCGTCGTCTTGCCCGTGAGCATGTTCCGACGTTTGCGGATTCGTCGAAGCCGCAGCACGCCGTCCGCGCTCAAACTCGCATAAACCGGCCCGCTTCCCACGGTGACACCATCGATCAACAGCACCGCGGCCGGCGACTCCGCCTTCACCGGCTCCTCCAGCGCCACCTCCACCTGCTGCAGCCGCAACTGCCGCTGTGCTGTGCGCGTCACCACGCCCTTGTCCAGCGGCATACTTGCGCCCGGTTCAAGCTGCCGCACCGCTTCGGGAACCTCTCCATCCGTCAGAAAGCTCGCGTTGAACCGCACCGTGCCCAGCCGAACACTGCCGTCGGCATAACCAAACACCGCATCACCCGTCCGCGTCGACAACGATGCAGCCGTCAGCGGCGTCGCCTCATCCCCCAGCCGGTGTTCGTCGAGCAGTTGTCCTTTCGCCATGTCGAAGACGCGAAGCACACCCTTCGCATCGAGCGACAGCGCCATCGTCTGGTACTCATCCACCTCCAAGTGCAATGGCGCTGCCGTCGGCGTCGCATGCACCGCCACCGCTTCGCGAAGCTCCGCCCCTTCAAACAGCGGCAGCACCACCACCACGAGGAAGATGCACACCAGCCCCACGGCCGCAATCGTGCCGATCCCCCCCGCCGTGATCAGCGCCTGCGACAGACGATCCACCACCTTCACCGAAGGCCTTGTGGCGCGACGTCGCTGCCGACCGGTATAAGACGAACGCTCACTCACACGCGCATTCCCGTCAGGTCGACGCGCTTCGCCGACCACCAGATCAAAAAGGGTGGCACAACGGACAGTCGTGCCACCCCGGTTTCATGTCGTCAGAAGTTGGGCTTGATGTCCACCGACTCCAGTGCCTCACGCGCCACCGCGGCCGGGACCGGGTAGTAGCCGTCCTTCACCACGTCGAGTTGTCCTTCCGCGCTGAAGATGTAGCGAATGAACTCCCGACGAAGCGGGTCAAGCTGCGTGCCCGGCTTATGATTGACATACAGATAAAGGAACCGCGACAACGGATACTCACCGGAGTAGGCGTTGGCGGGCGACGCTTCGACCATCGGTGCACCGGCGTCGATCGCCAAAGGCACCGCACGCACATCCGCCGTCTTGTAGCCGATCCCGCTGTAGCCGATGGCGTACTTGTCCGCCGCGATGCCCTGCACCACGCTGGAACTGCCCGGCTGCTCCTTCACCGAATCCTTGTAGTCCCCGCCGAACAGCGCGATCTCCTTAAAGTAGCCGTAGGTACCCGAGGCGGAGTTTCGGCCGTAAAGGCTGATCGGCTTTTCCGCCCACTCACCGGTGAGGCCCAGATCGCCCCAGGTGCGAATGTCCTTGTCCATGCCGCCCCGCCGCGTCCGCGAGAAAATCGCGTCCACCTGTTGCAGCGTCAGCCCCTTGATGGGGTTGTCCTTGTGCACGTAGACCGCCAGCATGTCGATGCTGGTGGGCAGGCCCGTGGGCTTGTAGCCGTATCGTTTTTCGAAGGCGTCGATTTCCTTGGCCTTCATCGCCCGGCTCATCGGGCCAAAGTGGGCCGTGCCCGCCATCAGCGCCGGCGGGGCCGTACTCGAACCCTTGCCTTCCACCTCCACCTGAACGCTGGGGTAGTAGCGGGCAAAACCCTGCGCCCACAACGCCATCTCGTTGTTCATCGTGTCCGAGCCGATGCTCTTAAGACTCCCCGTCACCCCCTGCACCGGCGTGTAGCTCGGCAGATCCTCATCCACCGCCACCTGCGCCAGCACCGGCAACGCCAGCGCCCCCGCTGCCAGCATCACTGACGTTCGCCATCCCCTTGTTCTCAACATGTGCCGTCTCCTGTTTGGTTGCTGATGCCGCGAATCAACTCAGACCCGCGTTTTCACAACCGAACGGTAGCCCTCCTTCGTTAGCGTTCGGCAAGCACGCCGTCAGGAAGACATTGACGGGTGTATTGAACCGCCCCCGCGCAAGCGAACCGCGCAGGAATCGTTAGCGAACGGTTAGAGCGGCGAGAGCCCCCCTTCCGTCATCAGGCATTTGTCATTCGACAATCCCCTCCCTCCTGCTATTCTGCCCGCATGTTCGGATCCCACCTATCCATTGCCGGCGGGCTGCACCTGGCCCTGATCAAAGCACGTGAACTGGACATGGATTGCGTCCAGATCTTCACCAAGAACCAGCGGCAGTGGAAAGTCGCCCCGCTTGACGACGAGGCCATTCGCCTCTGGAAGGAACACCAAACCTCCACCGGCATCACCGATGTGGTCAGCCACGACAGCTACCTCATCAATCTCGCCAGCCCCGACGCAACGACGCGCAGCAAATCGATCGCACTCTTCCGTGAAGAACTGCTCCGCTGCGAAGCGCTGGGTGTGCCCAGCCTTGTCACTCACCCGGGTGCACACATGAAGGCGGGCGAGGAGGCCGGCCTCAAACGCGTTGCCGAGGCGCTCGACGAACTGCACCGCGACCTGCCCGGCCTTCAAACCGTCACGCTGCTGGAAATCACCGCCGGGCAGGGCACCGCGTTGGGCTACACCTTCGAACACCTGCGTGCCATCATCGATCAGGTGGAAGCCCCCGAACGACTGGGCGTCTGCCTCGACACCGCTCACCTGCTGGCGGCCGGGTACGACCTCACCTCAGCCGAGGGAGCCAACGCGGTCCTTCAGGAACTCGACGACGTCGTCGGCAAAAAACTTGTCCGCGCCATCCACCTCAACGACTCCAAGGTGGAACGCGCCAGCCGTGTCGACCGGCACGCGCACATCGGCCACGGCCACGTCAGCCTCGAAGCCTTTCGCGTCTTCGTCAACGACCCCGCCTTTACCAGCGTCCCCAAAATCCTCGAAACCGCCAAGGAAGACGCCCCGGACGGCACTCCGTGGGATGTGATTAACCTGCGTACCCTGCGGGATTTGGTGCGTCAGTAGCACCGCTGACCAACACCCGAAAAATTGGCCATGAGGTTCGGATTCGCCGCCGTTCCCAGGCCGCCGCGCCACCAGTCGCAATTTCCCTTGACCCCATCCGCCCTCCGCGGCACAATGGCGGGTGACGGTATGCATTTCAGGAAAGGAGGCTGCCTGGCAAGTGAACCACAATCTGGTTGTTCGATTCGTGTGCCGAGCCGCGTTTGACCGTTTGTTCTTGATCTTTTGCCATTCATTTATCCATCGAGCGCCGCTCGGCTTTTTCATGCGCACGCCCCGCCTCCGGCCGCACCCCTCCGCCACCTTCCCTACAGGCACCGCTGAATGATGTACCGTACCGCGTCCTCGGGGTTCAGGTGCGTCACATCAAACACCTTGTCCGCCACCTCGCGATAGACCGGGTCACGTTCCGCCACGACCGCTTCAATTTCCTCGAGCCCCCCACCCAACGCGGTGAGGTTCGGCCGCGATGCGCTGCTCGCCCCATCCGCCGCGATGCGCTTGTGCAACTCCGGCGTCTGGCAGTAGAGGTAAATCCGCGTCGCGTTCCCCGCCGCCTTCACCGCCTCACGGGCTTCGGGCTGCATGAGCGTGCCGCCCCCTAGCGCGATCACGTGCTCATCGCGCTGCACCACCTCGCGGGTGACCTCGACCTCGGCCGCGCGAAACGCCGGCTCACCGTGTTCCTCCCAAATGGCCGCGATCGATGCGTCGCCGAACCGTTGGCACGTCAGCACATCGGTGTCGACGAACTCCTTCCAAAGCTGGTTGGCGAGCTTTCGCCCGATCGTCGACTTACCGCTGCCACGATACCCAAAAAGGATGATGTTCATAGCCCCCGATTGTACGTCGCCCGGCGAAACCCCGCGTTGAGCCCCTTGCCGTACAATACCCCCATGCCCCACCGGGACCCCTTCAACACCCAACTGCTCCGCCTCCGCCAGTGGCGCAACCGTCCCCCGGCGGATGTCTCGATGGGCTTTCTCAAGAAGTTTTTCAAGCAGGAGATCGAGCGGCCTCACTCCCAGGTTGCCGCCATCGTCACCTTGTGGGAGCAGCACGTGCCCGCCGCCCTCAATGCCCACTGCAGGCTCGAATCGTTCCGTCGCGGCGTGCTCAAGGTCGCCGTCGACTCCAGCGAGCACCTCTACGAACTCGACCGCCTGCTCCGCGAAGGCCTCGAAACCACCCTCCAGCGCGAACACCGCGGCCAACTGCGGCGTGTCCAACTCGTCCTCCGGGGCACCGTTCACTGACCGCGACCGACTCGCGCCCCGTGACGTGGTCCACGTCTTACATCACCCCCGATCCACCGGCACCGTCAACACCACGCGCATCCCCGCGCCCGGCTCGCTCAGCACGTCCATCCGCCCCCCGACATGCTCAATTCGCTGACGAACGCTGCTCAACCCGAAACGACCGTTCGGAGGTGTCGACATCTGCCTCATCGTCGAGCTGCCCACGCCCCGATCCGACACCTCGATCCGCCACGCCCCCTCGTCGTCGCACCACACGCTCACGCGCGCCTCATCCGTCCCCGCATGCTTCACCACGTTGAAAAGCAGTTCCCGAACCGCATCGAACACCAACCGATGCAACGGCCGCGAACCAAGCTGCCTGTCGCGGGCAACCTCCAGCTCCACCGCCACCGTCAACCCGTACCAGTGGTTCATCGTCTCCCCCAGCCACTCGAGCGACTCGGGCAGACTTTGCCGTTCAAGCACGCGTGGATACAGGTCAGCCGTCAGATCGCGCGTTGAACGAATCGCCCGATCGACCAGCCCGATGGTGTCATCCAGTTCGCCATCGGTCGATGCATCTCGTGCCGAGGCGCGCAGGCGCATCTGAATCGCAACGAGAATCTGCTGCAGGTCATCGTGCAGGCGCGCCGCGATGCGCTGTCGCTCACGGGCCTCCGCCTCCGTCAGGTCAAGCGTCAACTGCCGCAATTGGCGTTCCTGCCGCTCGACCTGCTGCTCCAACTGCCCTTTGGTTTTAGCGCTGTACGCTTTGACCGCCTGGGCGATGGCGCCGTCGAAAATGGTCACCAGCATCGTCGCCTGCCGGTACGTCAGACGTGCTTCGAGCACCTTACCCAGGTGCTCCAACGCCACCCGGTGCAGAATCTCATAGTCCTGCACCAGGTCGACGATGTTCCACCCTATTTCAAACCGCTGCTCGCCATGGTCGCGGGCGATCTGCCCCGCCGTTTCCATCGCATGGTTGCTCTGCATATAGAGTTGCTGCCCCAGCGACACGAGCATTTCCAGCAGCTCGACCTTCGCCACCTCGCGTTGACCCGCAGCGGAGTGAACCTGCTCCTCACTGGCACGTTCGAACCAGCGTGCCATGATCAGTTCCGCATCCCGCTCGAGAATCTGCCCCAACGCGCGAAACTCCTCGACGTAGGGCGTTTCTTCCGCACCCGAAGCGTTCGTCAACATCCGCTCCTGCATCGCCAATCTCCGAATCGACATCCTTTCAGCCAACGGCCATCTGTACTTCCTCGGGGTGATCGCTTCCGCGAGCACGTTCTGACACCCCGATCGATTGGCCTGCGGAAGGTACGGTCGCGACATGTAAAAAGAGCGGGAACGTAACCAGCGTCACCCGGGACCGAATGGAGCGGAGGGGGCTCGAACCCCTAACCCCTGCCTTGCAAAGGCAGTGCTCTCCCAATTGAGCTACCGCCCCGGTGAGCGGCTTATCTTAGCCGCGATCAACCTTTCCAGCCAAATGCATCCACCACCGACCCGCCGTGCCGGTTCCGCCGCCGCCGCACCTTCACCCCGCATCCATCGGGACAACTCGCACCCGCCCATCCGGTGGTCGCTGGTTTTGACTGGATGCGGCTTGGACATCCCGCGCCTGGCCGCGACGCGTCCTAGGATCACGTGAGGCCGCGAAAGTCCTCGGCGTGCAAGCAGTTAGGAAGCGTACACAGGAGCCATTGTCATGCGTTTTATCTCCACACAAGTACACGGCGTACTCGATTACGTCATCGGCGTGCTGCTCATCCTGGCGCCCTGGATTCTGGGTTTTGCCGAGGGCGGCGCGGAAACCTGGCTGCCCGTCATCATCGGTGCCGCCATCATCATCTACAGCCTCTTCACCGATTATGAGTTCGGCATGGTGCGGCAGATGTCCATGAGAACACACCTGTGGCTCGACGGCATCCTCGGCGCACTGCTCGCCGTCTCGCCATGGCTGTTCGGGTACGACGAATACGTCTGGGGACCGCACCTGCTCGTCGGCATCGTGCTCGTGCTCGCCGCGCTCTTCACCCACACCGTCCCGGGACGACTGCCCTACGGCGGAACGACCGGACATCGGCCACGAACCGTCTGATCAACCGACCAGACCGTCGAGGGGGTTATCAGGCGAGGGGACTTCCACGTCCCCCCGCCTTTTCTCATTCAGATCGCGAAGTACTTCGCCTCCGGATGGTGCACGATGATCGCGCTGGTCGACTGCTCGGGATCGATCTGCCAGTTCTCCGTCAGTTCGCAGCCGATGCGTTGCGGCTGAAGCAGTCGGAAGAGCTTGTCCTGATCCGACATGTCCGGGCAGGCGGGATAGCCGAAGCTGTAGCGTGATCCGCGATAATGCTGCGTGAACAGCTCACGGATGTTGGGGCTGTCCTCGTTGTCGATCGACAGCTCCTGACGCATCCGTTTGTGCCACAGTTCCGCGAGCCCTTCCGCCGCTTCCACCCCCAGACCGTGCAGGTACAGATATTCCGCGTAGTTGTTGTTCTCAAAGAGCGCCTTGGCGCGCTTGCTGACTTCGGGCCCCACGGTAACGCAGTGCATGCCGATCACATCGCGCTCGCCGCTGTCGACGGGCTTGAAAAAGTCGCTGATGCACAGCCGCTTGCGAGCCGCCTGTCGCGGGAAGCGGAAGCGTTCGACCTCGCGGTCGTGATTCTGCGGGTCGAACACCACCAGATCGTCGCCGTCGCTGCCGCAGGGGAAGTAGCCGTACACCACCTTGGGCGTGAGAATCTTCTCCTCGCGGCACTGCTGCTTGAGCCGTTCAAAGATCGGCTTGACTTCGTTTTCAATCTGTGCGTTGTAATCGGCTTCGCTGCGGCTGCCCTTCTTGAACTGCCACTGCCCACGGAACAGCGCCACCGTGTTCACATAAGCGAACACGTTGTCAAGCGGCACCTCCTCCACCACGCGACTGCCCCAGAAGGGTGGCTGAGGCACGGCAATGTCTCGAGACACCTGCGACCGCTGGGCCGTCGCCACCGCGCCGCTTTCCGCCTGTTCCGCCGCCTTGGCAGCGTCACGCTCAGCGATCTTCTGGTCCACCGCTGCACGCTTGGTCAATCGTTCCTCGATCTCCTGATTGAGTGCATCGGCCCTGCCCGCGGTAATCTGATCCATGATGCGCAGCCCTTCGAACGCATCCTGCCCGAAGAACAGGCAATGTCCGTAGACGCCGCGCAAATGATTCTCGCAGTAGTGGCGACTCAGCGCCGCGCCACCCAGAAGCACCGGAACCTCCACGCCCTGCTTCTTCAGTTCGTGCAGGTTTTCCTCCATCACGTTCACGCTCTTGACGAGCAGCCCCGACAGACCGATCGCATCGGCCTTCGTCTCCCGCCACTTGGCGAGGATGTCGGCGATCGGCTGCTTGATACCCATGTTGTGGACCGTGTAGCCGTTGTTCGACAGAATGATGTCAACAAGGTTCTTGCCGATGTCGTGCACATCGCCCTTCACGGTCGCCAGCACGATCGAGCCTTTGGACTGGCCCTCGACCTTTTCCATGTATGGCTCGAGGTGCGCCACCGCCATCTTCATCACCTCAGCCGACTGAAGCACGAAGGGCAACTGCATCTGTCCCGAGCCGAACAGCTCGCCCACCACCTTCATCCCGCCGAGCAGATGCTCGTTGATGATCTCCAGGGGCGGGTACTTCTTCAGCGCTTCATCGAGCGTGTCGGTGAGGTTCTTCTTCTCGCCATCAATGATGTGCTTCTGCAACCGCTCTTCCAGAGGCAGGTCGGCAATGTCCTGCTTGGCGACCGCGGCGCTGCCATCGTCGGGGAAGAGGTCCACGAAGATCTGCAGCGGGTCCGTCGTTTGCGTGCCGTCCCGCAGCGTCACGGGTTGCTCGGCCCAGCGGTTGTAGATCAGCTCCATCGCCGCGTTCCACTGCTCTTCGGGAATGCGACTCTTGGGCAGGATCTTTGACGCGTGAACAATCGCGCTGGTCATGCCCGCCTGCACCAGCTCATATTGAAAAGCGCTGTTGAGCACCACGCGGGCGGCGGGCTTGAGGCCGAAACTCACGTTCGACAGACCGCACGTCAACTGAACGTTGGGCAGCTCCGTGGCAATACGGCGGGTGCCCTCGATCGTCTCCAAAGCGCTGCGGCGATCCTTGTCCATCCCCGTGGAAATCGGCAGCACCAGCGGATCAAAGAACAGATCCTCCTCCGCCAACCCATACTTGTTCACCGCCAGATCGTGCATGCGCTTGGCAATCGCCAGCTTGCGATCGGCGGTGCGTGCCATCGCTTCCTCGGGATCCTCATCGATCGTCCCCAGCACCAGCGCCGCGCCATATTGCCTGGCAAGCCGGCACATCGTGGCGAACTTCTCTTCCCCATCCTCCAGGTTCGCTGAGTTGATGATGCACTTGCCGCCCGCCTGCTGCAGGCCCGCTTCGATGGTCGCCGGCTGCGTCGAGTCGAGCATCAGCGGTGCGTTCACCTGACGTACGAACCGCTGCACGATGTTCTTCATGTCCGCCACGTTATCGCGACCGGCGTAATCGACGTTCACATCGATCACGTGCGAACCTTCGCGAAGCTGCTGCCGCGCCAGGCTCACCATGTCATCCCACGCTTCCGATTCGAGCATGCGCTTGAATGCACGCGAACCCGAAGCGTTGGTCCGCTCGCCCACGTTCAGAATCGATGCATCCTGCCGATAGTCGACGGTGGAATAGAGCGAACTGCACGCGGGCTTGAGCGGTTCGAGTTTGCGGTCGATCGGCGCGCGCTCACCCACGGCATCGACCAGTGCCTTGATGTGCGCCGGCGTCGTGCCGCAGCAGCCGCCCACAATGTTCAGCCCCGACTCCTCGACGTAACGCAGCACCGCATCGGCGAAGGGTTGCGGCTTGAGCGGGAACTCGGTGCGACCCTCCACCAGCGAAGGCAGACCCGCGTTGGGCAGCAGGCTGATCTTCTTACGCCAGTACCTGCCCAGCCACTGCACGTGCTCCGCCATCTCGGTCGGACCCGTGGCGCAGTTCATGCCCAGCGAAACAATGGGGAAGTTGCCCAGCACGTTGGCGGCGGCGGCGATCTCCGTGCCCACGAGCATCGAACCCGTCGTCTCGATCGTCACCTGCACCATGATCGGAATGTCGTTGACCGACCTGCCTTTGTCCTCCAACGCGGCGAGGCAGGCGTTGATGGCGCACTTGACCTGCAGAATGTCCTGCGCGGTCTCGATGAGCAGCACGTCCGCCCCGCCATCGATCAGCCCCCGCACCTGCTCGCGGTAGCTTTCGAACATGGTGGGCCAGTCGGTGTTGCCCAGCGTGATGAGCTTCGTGCCCGGGCCGATCGACCCGACAACGAAACGCGGCTTGTCGGCGGTGGCGTACTTGTCGCAAGCCGCCCGCGCAATCTCCGCAGCGGTTCTGTTCAGCTCGTATACCCGGTCCGACAGATCCTGGTCCGCCATCGTGATCACGTTGGCGTTGAACGTGTCCGTCTCCACCGCATCCGCGCCCACTGCCAGAAACGATTCGTGGATCGACTGGATCACGTCCGGCCGACTGAGCACGAGCACCTCGGTGCAGTTCTCCCGCCCGAGATAGTCGCGCTCCAGGTCCAGATCCTCAAAATTGTGAATGCTCGTGCCCATCGCCCCATCAAAAATGAGCACGCGTCGGTCCAATTGCTTCAGAAACAGGCTCATGCTGGCCTCACCTTTCCATTCGCTTATCCGGATGAAAGGATTATACACAACCCCGCCCAACTGCAAAGGCGCATTCACCCCCATCCTTTAAAGCCCCGGGATGGCATCCCCGGGGGATTTCACCACATAATCCTAAATTATACCTAAAATGCTTGGCTCTCCCTCATCCACTCACTGTCACGGACCGTCCCTCATCCCAAAAATCGCGCCATCATGAGCGCTTGACGCCGGTGGCGGGTGCGGAAAGAATGCACAGCCCCCGGCTTGCCGCGCCACGCGGCGCAGGCGCTTTCCTATGAGAGGTGACGAGTTTGCCAGAAGAAAACGATGATTTACGGTTGAAGGGCCACAAGATCCTTGTGGTGGACGACGATCCTGACGTTCGCATCAGCATCGATCAGGCGTTGCAGGCGGAAGGCGCGCTCACGCAGACCTGCCACGATGGCAACACCGCGGTCCGCATCTGCGAAACCGATCCGCCCGACCTGGTCGTGCTGGACATGATGTTGCCCAAGCGCAGCGGCTTCCTCGTGCTGGAACGGGTGAAGAAGCTCCCCGTCGCGCCCCGGGTGATCATGGTCACCGCCAACGAGGGCAAGCGCCACCAGCAGTACGCCGAGGCACTGGGCGTCGATGGCTACCTGCTCAAGCCCGTGCGGCTGGAACGGCTGATCACGCTGGCGCAGGACCTGCTGTCGGCGAAGGAATCGGCGTAACCGCATCTATTCAATAGATCCCAAAAGGCGGAGCCCGGGTGGGCTTCGCCTTTTTTGTGCGCGCGGAGGGAGGCACCTTCGGGATGGGGGCTCCCCCGGGGATTGCCCTCCCCGGGCTTTTGGGGGAGGGGCGTTTGAGGGCGATGGGTGGGCGCTGGTTTCCGTGAGGTGCGGCAGGCGTTATACTTGCAGCCGGCGACCGGTCCCGGGTCGCCCGTCCCGATCCACTGAACTCACAACCGCCTCGGCCCATATGTTCGGAGGCATCCCATGCGGATAGGCCATCTTCCCTGTGTCGCCGGCTTGATTGCGATCCTCCTGTGCGCCGCCCCCGGGCACGCCATCGAGGTCAACCTTCATCTCGGCGATGGACGTGTGATCAACGGCGAACTCGTCTCCGAAGACGAAAACACCGTCACCGTCAGCGTCTCGGGCATTCACACACGATTCGATCGCACCGATGTTCGTCGCATCGAACGGCTGCAAAGCACCGCTGAGCAATACGCCCAGCGTCGCGCGGAAATCGCCGACGATGACATCGACTCGCGGTACGCCCTGATCTACTGGGTCTATGAACGACGCGAATACGACCTGGCGCTGCGCGAGCTGGACAAGCTGGCGCAGGATGCGCCGGAGGATCGACGCATCGGAACGCTGCGCCAGGCGATCGCCCAGCAGCTGCGCGACCGTCAGGACCGGCCCACCCGTCCCGCACCCGGGCAGCAGCCAACCCAGCCGCAACAGCAGCCGCGTCAACCGCAGGCGGCAGGCGAGATGCTCAACGAGGAGCAGATCAACCTGATCAAGGTGTATGAAATTGATCTGGCGACCCGTCCGCCAGTGGTCGTGCCGCGCGAGGTGATCGACCGGGTGCTGAACGAGTACGCCGATCGGGACGTCACCCCCAAGGGCCACCAGGCGCAGACCGCGTTCCGCCGAGCGCCGGGTTGGCAGCAGTTGCGATTGATCTTCGAGCTTCGCGCCCGGGAGTTGTACCCGCTGGTGCGTGTGCGGACGGACCCGCCGGCCCTGGCGCAGTTCCGCCGGGAAGTGCACAATCAGTATGTGGTGGCGTACTGTGCGACGGTGCAGTGCCACGGCGGAGAGAACGTCGTGGGCGGTTTGTATCTCTTCCGCGACGGTCGCCGACCGGAAGAACAGGCCTACACGAACTTTTTCATCCTCAACCAGTATGAGAATGCAGCGGGTCGGATGATCAACCGCAACGATCCGAGCCGTTCGCTGCTGCTGCAGTATGGGCTGGATCGTCGTGCCGCCAAGACGCCTCACCCGGATGTTCCGGGCTGGCGTGCGCAGTTCCACGCCGAGGATGCCCCGCGTTTCCGGACGATCCGCGACTGGGTGGGCACGCTGTTCAACAATCCGCCTCCGCCGGCCAACTACGACATCCAATACACGCCTCCGGGGGCGCCGGCTGTCGAGGAAGGGGCGGGCGATGCGGCTGCGGACAACGCGCCGACATCGTGATGTGCTTGTGGCTCCGGGGCTCGTCTGTAGTCATTGATCGATTTCGCCCGGGCTCAACCGAGTCCGGGCATCCGCAATCGTGTGCGGGCACTGGGTGTGTCCGTGCAAAGCACCTGCGAAAGGATCTGCGTCGTGCTTAAGTCTTCGCTGCTCGCCGTCGCGTTCGCGCGTGGCATGTTCGGCCGTGCGGTGGCACTGTCCGTCGTTACCGCCATGCTGGTTGGCTGTCCCGATCCCCAGGCCCAGGAGCGGCAGGAGGTGTCGCGGCAGTTTGAGTCCGCACTGGCGACCTACCGCGAGGCGGAAATCGGGTTCGACCCCAGTTCCAACGACGGGGCTGACCTCGATCAGGTGCGCTACGAAAAGATGCAGAAGGCGGCTTCCGCCCTGGAAGCGATCCGCAGCAAAGGCTCGGACGCCCAGAAGGTGGCGACGCTGCGTCTGCTGGCGGACATCTATGAATTCAGCGCTCGGTACGAGCAGGCGCTGGCGCTGCGGCAGTGGTCGCACGTGTCCGGCCGCGACACCGTGCTGCTGGGGTACTTCGGCGTGGCGGACGCCGCCCAGAGCCGCGTCGAGGCCAACCGCGCCGACCTCGCCACGCTGCTGAGCAAGCTGCAGGGCGATCAGCGCAGTGCGGAGCAGACCATCGCCACCCTCAGCAAGCAGGCTTCGGACCTGTCGGCAAACATCGCCGGGCTGCAGAACCGGATCGCATCGATGACGGCCGAGCGCGACGGCCTGAGTGGTGAGTCGCTGAAGCTGCGGCAGGCGGCGTTTGTCGCCAGCGGCGATGAGCAGTTCGAGCTCAACGAGCAGTCGGCCGCCAAGCAGCGTGAGGCCGATGCCCTCGACGCCCAGATCCAGCAGTTGCAGGTGCAGGTTGATGGCCACAACGCTGAAGCGGCGGTCCTCAAGCAGCAGATCGCGCTGGAGCAGGAACGGCTGGACGCGATTGTGAACCAGATCGCCTCGATGAACCGCCGTCAGAGTGATTCGCTTCGCACCATCGAGACGGTGCAGATCGAAGGCGAGGAAGCGCAGCGTCAGGTGCTGCGTGAAATCGAGCAGATGACCTCCGACTACACCACCAAGGTGGCGGCCACGTTCGACAGCGCGGCGGAAAAAGCGACCAAGGCGGTGGAGGCCGTCGCCCAGGCGGGCTCGTTCGCCCGAGGCGATGCACAGCGTGGCGAAGCCATTCGTGTGGAGCAGGCACGCAAGCAGTTGACGCTGATGGGCATCCTGGCGGACCGCGCGGTGGTGCAGACGAAGTTCGGCCGCACGCTCGCGGTGGTCGAAGCGCACGCCCCGCGGGTGATGCCGGACCACGTCCAGACGATCGCCGCTTCGTTCAAGCAGATTCAGGACCAGACCGCGACTGTGACGGATAACGCCCAGCGTGCCGCCAGCGAAGGCCTGGAAGTGCTCGGCAACATCAGCACCGAAGAGGTGCGTGAGAGCCTGCAGAGCCTGATGACCAACTACCGTGCCCGTGTGGAAGAGGCGAAGGTCGAGGCGGTGAAGGTGTCGCACACGGCGGCACCTTCGGCGAGCCCGACCGCCCCGATCACGCGGACGCCGTCCCCCTCTGCGGGCACGACGACAAGCCCCACCGGGACCACGACGAGCCCCGCAGCGGCGGTGACCGGCGCGATGCCGGCACTGCCCGACGCCGTGATGAGCGAGCAGATCGCCGCCTTCATCGTGATCGACGCCACCACTTTCAACCCGCAGGCGCTGCAGACGAGCATCAAGGCGATCGCGGGGGAACAGACCGCCCAGATGCTCGCCGAGCCGCTGTCGGGCTTTAACGACACCTATGCAGCCATGACCTCGACAGGGGGCAAAGGGCTGATTATTGCTTACCCCGCTCCGCAGACCCCCGATGACGAACCCGAAGCCATTGTGTTCATCGGATCCGATCAGCCGCTGGACGCCAACCGCGTGCACGCTTCGTTCCGTGATGCCGCTCCCGAAGCGCCGGCCACCGATGTGACGCGCGTGGGTCAGTGGCTGGCGATTCACCCGCAGGGCACCGCCGTTCCCTCTGCGGGCAACACCGCCCACCAGCAGCGGGTGAAGCAGGCGCTCACCGCGGCGGGCAGGAAGCCGATCACACTGGTCCTGGCACCCAGTGACGAAGCGAAGCAACTCCTTGCTGCCTTTGCCCCGACGGAAGATGCGGAAGATTCCGATGACATGTCGCAACTGATGGAAGAATCGCTTCAGTGGCTCGCGGCTGGTGTGGGGCTGGGTGATACGCCTCGGATCGATGTGACCGTGAAGCTCGCCGCCGCCGCCGATGCGCAGAAGCTCAAGACCATGATCGAAGCATCGCTGCGTCCTGCGTCACCGCAGCCCGGCGACATGATGGCGATGCTGCTCGCCCAGGCCGCCAACGCCGTGACGACCCGCCAAAGCGGCGACTCGGTTGAGATCGCCGTCGACGCCGTCAAGCTTCGCCCGCTGGTCCAGACCGCCGTCATGATGCTGACGATGATGGGCGGCGACGGTGGCGGCGCCCCCGCAGACGAAGGCGGTTTTGATTTCTTCAAATAAACCCGCCCCGACAAACGAATCCCCCCAACGCCCGTGGCATTCCCTGCCGCGGGCGTTTGCTTTACGGCCTCTGCTCAAACCGCCACAATCCGAATCAAACCCGCCCCCCACCCATCACCACTCGGCCGCGTTTCATCGGTTTCGTGATCCACGCCCGGTATCATGAGGCGTGATCATGAAGGCGCGATGGACCGCAGCATGGACGCTCTATCTAGGCTTGGCGATGATTCTCGCCACCCTGGCGCTGGTGCTGCTTGTTGATGTGCCGTTGCGGGAAGGTGCCATCGTGCCGCACACCCTGCCGCGCAACCTGCCGCACCCCACCACCACGCTGCAGCGACTCGCCCGTTGGGCGGCTGTCAACATCACCGGCATCAACTGGGTGGGATATCTGCTCGTGTTCGATGGCCTGCTCGTCCTGACGCCGCGCCTTCGACGCCGTGCTGGCGACGGCAATGCCGCGAATACGCGCGAGACATCCCCCATTCGCAGCCGGCCCAACCGATTCATCGTAGCCTGGCTCACCTCCATTCCCGTCTGGTGCTTCTTCGACTGGATCAACTTCTATTACATGCACGCATGGAGCTATCACGGCCTGCCGCCGCACTTCGCCAGTCGTCTGGTGGGGTACTTCGTTGCCTTCGCCGCGATCTCCCCGGGCATGTTCCTCGCCGCCGCGTGGTTCCAACGACTGGGCGTCCGCCATCTGACCGTCGCCAGCCCCTCGGCGCGGCGCAGCATCACGGTAGCGCTGTCCATCGGCGTCATCGTCCTGCTTACCATCATCATCGCGCTCATCGGCGTCATGCAGCATCGCGGGGCGGTGTTCATGACATCCATGCTCTGGCTGATCGGCCCGGGATTGATCGTGCTGGGCACAAGCCGCAACCTCATCACCGCAGTGTTCATCTTCGGCCTGTCCTTCACCACATGGGCGATCCTTCTGGCGGATCCGCTGAGCAACATGACGCTCTGGGTCGGCATCATCTATCTGCTCGATCCGATCTGCCATCGATTCGGGGCGCCAAGCATCCTGCGCGACTGGCAGGAGGGACGCTACGGCCGAACCGTCGCACTGATGCTCGGTGGGGCGACATGCGGCCTGCTGTGGGAGTCGTGGAACTACTACGCCATCGCCAAATGGACCTACCACCTGCCCTTTCTGGGCGACTTCGAGCACATTCGCTACTTCGAGATGCCTGTCCTGGGCTTTCTGGGCTTCCTGCCCTTCGCCATCGAATGCTGGGTGATGCTCAACGCCATCATCCTCGTGCTGGAACGCTGCGGTTTGCGGCTGGCCGAGCCCCTGCCTGATGAGCACGAAGTGATGTAATTCACCACATCGCCGCATCGCCGTCACCCTTTCCTAACGCGATCCGCACTGTTCAGCAATGCGGTTTGTCTACCCTCCTCGCGAGCTCAGCAAGGTCGCTGATGCCGCGTTACGCAACCACATGGAGTTTCAATGATGAAAGCGTCCACGAGGGTCTGGGGTATTGCCGCGCTGACGATGGGATTATCAGCCGGTGCCGTCATGGCGGATGGTGATACCGTCTCACGTGCCGAGTATGAGGCGCTGCGCAACCGATTGGCGACGCTGGAAGAGCGTCAGGCACAGGACACCGACAACTGGATGAACGAGCGTCGTGTGGCGGAGGTCCGCGCCATCGTGCAGGAGGTTCTCGCCGATGCCGAAACCCGCGCCAGCCTGCTGCAGGAGGGCATGTACGCCGGCCATAACGGCAGCAAGTTCTTTCTCGCCTCGGCGGACGGCGGATTTCTGATGGAGATCACCGGCCAAATTCAGCTTCGCCACGTGTACAACAACCGGAACGATTCGTCCGACGATCACGTGGCGGGATTTGAGCTGCGCCGCACCAAGGTGCAGTTCGCCGGGCACATCGCCGATCCGCGCATCCGATATGCCGTGCAGTTCGCCGTGAACCGCGGCACCAACAGCGTCGACGCTGACAAAATCACCCTCGGGTACCAGCTCACCGACAGCCTGTACCTCTGGGCCGGCGAGGACAAGGGGCCGTTCCTGCGGGAGGAACTGATCAGCTCCAGCCGGCAGCTGGCCGTCGATCGGTCGCTGGTGAATGAGGTGTTCACCATCGATCGCGTGCAGGGGGTGGCGCTGCAGTGGCGCGACAAGAACGTGCTCAACGACATGTTCAAGGTGCAGGCCATGCTCAGCGACGGCTTCCGATCGGGTGAAGCTCCCGCATCGGTCAACGCCTTCACGCAGAAGGACGCCTTCGGTGCAAACCTGTCCGACCGTTCCGTCGACAAGCGGTTCCACCGCGACGGGTCCGACTTCGCCGTCACGGCCCGTGTCGACGCCCGGCTCGCCGGCGACTGGCGGCAGGCACGCGACTTCACCAGTTGGCCCGAAGAGGAACTGGCCGTCTTCGTCGGCGGAGCGATCCACTATGAGGTGGGACGCACCGGCGACACCCTGCTCAACAACGACTTTCTCATGTGGACCCTCGACGGATCGGTCGAGGTCAACGGTCTGAGCCTCTACGGCGCAGTCGTCGCCATGCACACCGACAGCGAGACCCAGTTCGCCGGCGTTCGGGACTACGACCTCTACGGCGTCGTCGTGCAGGGGGCGTACAACATCGCGATAGGCGACGACAGCCTCGAACCGTTCGTCCGTTACGAGCACCTGGACTTCGACGGCGCAATCAGCGATGCCGGCGTGAACACCGACGACCGCGTGAACCTGCTGACACTGGGTGCCAACTACTACCTGCACAAGCATGCGGCGAAGCTGACGCTGGACCTGGTCTGGGCGTTCGACGCGGTGCCCCTGGACTTCACCGGGCAGGGTGTGCTGGCGGACAGTCCCGGCGAGGACGGCCAGTTCGTCGTTCGCACGCAGTTCCAACTGCTGTTCTGATTGATAACCTCTGGATATCTCACACGCCCCCCTGCCCGGCCCGAATGCCGGCGGGGGCTTTCTCTTGCACCTCGGCGGTACCACGGCACCGTGGCACGGCGGTTGCGACGGCAACCGTCCAATAAAAGGATGGCCCCGGCGACGGGAGCGGCCAACCGGACGATTTCTTAACGCCCCAAGCCCCGACAACCGATACAACGGTTACAGGCGGACTGCCTTCGGGCCGTTCGCTACAGGCGTTCGCAACGGTCCGTGACCGGTCGTGGCGAACTTGACAGCAGTAGGCCAGACGTTAGCCTCTGCACGCAAGTGGGGGCAACCTCGCACCGTCGGGTTGCCTGGGACAGCCGATTTGGGACGGTCGGCACGAACGGGTTTTGGAGGTCGGGTACGGATGCTCGATCGCAGGGGTTATCTAAAAGAAGAACACGGCGACGGGGGCTCTTGCGCCGCGGTGTTCCGCATTCCGCTTCCAAAACACATTCCCTTAAACCATTCCGTTCGACGTGACGTCCACGGCATTGGTAATATCCTGACCGCGTGAGTCAGGGGTGAGTGGGGGGCATGTTTCCCGGACAATACAGTTCCAGGGCCCTCCCGAAGCGCATGCAAGGCACTTATCGAAAGGAGTCAGTGACCATGAACGCGTGTAGCAGACTTATTGTTGGAGGGCTCATGCTGGGCCTCTCCATGCCTGCCCTCGGGCAGGAGGTCTCCCGTGCTGAGGTGGAAGCCCTCAAGGCGGAGATCGCCCAGCTTCGTGCACAGCAGGGTCAGGCGACTGACAGCTGGATGAACGAACGTCGCGCCGCGGAAGTCCGTGCCATCGTGCAGGAAGTCCTCGCCGACGCCGACACCCGCGCCAGCCTCCTTCAGGAAGGCATGTATGCCGGCCACAACGGCAGCAAGTTCTTCCTGCAGTCGGCCGACGGCGGTTTCCTCATGGAAATCGACGGCCAGATCCAGCTGCGCCACACCTACAACAGCCGTGAAGACGCCGTCGCGCCGGACGAGGACAACCACTCCGCCGGTTTCGAACTGCGTCGCACCAAGCTGCAGTTCTCCGGCCACATCGCTGATCCGCGCATCCAGTATGCCGTGCAGCTCAGCGTGGCCCACTACGACAACGTTGTCGAAGCCGACAAGATCGTCATCGGCTACCAGCTGACCGACAGCATCTACATCTGGGGTGGCGAGGACAAGGGCCCGTTCTCCCGCGAAGAGATCACCAGCAGCCGCTACCAGCTCGCCGCTGAGCGTTCCTACGTCAGTGAGTTCTTCAACCTCGACCGCGTCCAGGGCGTCGGCCTGATCTGGCAGGATCCCGCTGTCCTCAACGACATGCTGCGTGTCCACCTGATGATCAACGACGGCCTCCGCTCCGGCGACGGCAGCACCGGCGTCAATCCGTTCACCCAGTCGGATAGCTTCGGCGCTCAGACCACGACCCGCGGAACCACCAAGCGCTTCAACGAAGACGCCTCCGACTTCGCCTTCACCGCCCGCGTTGACCTGCGGCTGGCCGGCGAATGGGCTCAGATGCGCGACTTCACCAGCTTCCCCGGTGAAGAGTTCGCGGCGTTCATCGGTGGTGCCATCCACTACGAAGTTGGTCGCACCGGCGACGTGTTCCTCAACAACGACTTCTTCATGTGGACCATCGACGGTTCGATCGAAGTCAACGGCCTGAACGCCTTCGCCGCGTTCTACGGCATGCACACCGACAACGAAACGCAGTTCGCCGGCGTGCAGGACTTCGACGTCTACGCGTTCGTGATCCAGGGCGGCTACAACATCGCCATGGGTGACGACAGCATCGAGCCGTTCATCCGCTATGAGTGGATGGACTTCGATGGCGCGGTCACCGACTTCGGTATCAACGAGGACAACACCATCAACCTCGTGACCTTCGGTGCCAACTACTACCTCCATCGCCACAATGCGAAGTTCACCTTCGACATCGTCTGGGCGCTGGATCCCATCCCGTTCACCCTCCAGGGACAGGGTCTCCTGGCTGACGCGATGGGCGAAGAAGATCAGATCGTGCTGCGAACCCAGTTCCAGCTGCTGTTCTAATCTGCCTTGCATCCCTTGTCGGGCTAACCCCCGACAAGGGTCTTTCCCCCCCCCC
>CAZEFM010000057.1:0-23679 GCA_964511575.1 uncultured Phycisphaeraceae bacterium
CATGAAAAAACCCCGCCATCGGGGGCGGGGTTCCTTTGAATGTATGAGCTTGTGGGCGAGAGCTTCGGGCTTACCAGCGGTCGCGTCGACCACCGCCGCCACCACCGCCTCGTCCGCCGCCGTAACCGCCTCGGCCGCCCCCTCCCCCACCGCCGTAACCGCCGCCGCCGCCACCACCATAACCGCGACCGCCACCACCCCCGCCGCCGGTCTTCGGCCGCGCTTCGTTGACCGTCAGCGGTCGGCCTTCAAACTCCTGACCATTGAGTGCTTCGATCGCCGATTGCGCCGCGTTGTCATCCCCCATGGTGACGAACCCGAAGCCGCGCGATCGGCCGGTCTCCCGGTCCATCACAATGGTCGCTTCGTCGACCTGGCCATACTGCCCGAACAGGTCGCGCAGCGTGTCTTCGCTGGTTTGGAAGCTGAGGTTGCCCACGTAGATCTTCATCGCCAAACTCTCCAGACAGTGAAGCTCACCAGCGGCTGAATCGAACCCTGCGTGGGCATCACCGATGCGTTGTTGCCCGGCCGACACTCGACCGTGCTGTACGGTAAGTATACCCGCCCCCTCCCCGCCAGCGATGCAAAACATGCACAACCATCGCACCTTGACCCAATTTTCCCGATGACACCACCAGCACATGCCCCTATCCGAGCACGGCTGAGGCACCCCAGGAACCTCCGCGACCAATCAAATATCAAAACGAGGGGATGGCGGGCTGCCCCGCCGCATCATTCATCGTGCGGCAAATCGGCGAGATCGAAAAGCGGCAGAAACTGCACCAACCCCACCAGCGTACGCGTCGATTCGAGCATGTGCTCGATGAGAATGTCCAGCGTACGTTCGCGCTTGTCGAGTTCACCACGACGGCAGATCGCCAGATACCGCTTTTCGATGCCGCGCAGCTCGTTCCAAAGCGTGACGATGATCCGGGCCGCCGCTTCGTTGCTCAGAAGCGGGCACAACCGCGAATCGCTGGCGGCAAGCTGCGCGATCAGCGGTTCCAGCCGCTTCACCGCTGTGTCGTATCGCTCCAGCCACTCGCTGTCGACATCCGCGCACCCGCGATGGAACGTGTGAACCGGGCTGTCGTTGGGGTAACGCTGAATGAAGGTCACATACCGCGCTTCGCCCAGCATCCGCTTCGCCGCCGCCATCGCCGCGACCTTCTCAGGTCCGGCCGTTTCCATCGCGCCCTGAGCGAGCCACTGCAACTCCGCTTCCAGTCGCCCGAACGCTTCGTGCAAACGTTCCAGTTCCACCGGCAGCACGCGCTCACCGGAACGGTCCGCCGGATCGATCGCCCCCGTGTCCAGTGCCGACGATACGGCCGAGGCTTCCCGCACCCCCTGAAAATCAACCACCAGCGCCGTGATGTTGTCCGGCCCCCCTGCCGCGTTCGCCGCTTCCACCAGTGTCTGACACGCCGCCAACGGCTCCGACTGCGACAGCAGCAAGCGGCCGATATCCCGATCCGACAACGGACCCGACAAGCCATCCGTGCACAACAGCAGACGATCGCCCGGCATCAGCTTCACCGTGCGGACGCTCGGCGAAACGTTGTCGCGCATCGCCACATGCTGTGACACGAGATAGCGGTTCTTCTGCTCGTATTCCTCCGTCACCAGACGCCCGTGCGCCAGCAGCTTGCTCACATACGAGTGGTCATCGGTGAGCGGCACCAGCTTGCGACCGCGCACCAGATACGCCCGGCTGTCGCCCACATGCAGGATGTGCGCCTTGCGGCCGCGCACCAGCATCGCCACCACCGTGGCACCCCAGCCGTGAATCCCGTGGCAGCGCTGCGAGGCTTCGAACATGGCACGGCTCAACGCGATCGTCGCGCCGGCGAGTGCCGCGTGCACCGTCGCATCGTCCGCTTCATCGTCGATGAAGCGCATCGCGTGCGTCACCGCCGTCGGCATCGCCCGCACGATCACATGCGATGCCGCCCCGCCGGCGGGCAGCCCGCCCATGC
This sequence comes from uncultured Phycisphaeraceae bacterium, assembly GCA_964511575.1. Taxonomy (GTDB): domain Bacteria; phylum Planctomycetota; class Phycisphaerae; order Phycisphaerales; family Phycisphaeraceae; genus CALKHT01. The sequence goes on from CAZEFM010000057.1 coordinate 1,983, forward strand.
CGTCCGAAACGACAAACAGCCGACGCGCCATGTCCGCGTATCCGGCATCCTCGTTCACCACGCGCAGCCGACCCTTGTCGCACGCCATCGCCGATCGCAGGACCGGCTGAGCGACGGGCAGCACGAACGAACCGGACGCAGAGGACTGGGAACCGTCCACGTTCACGCTTCCATTCAGGCCTTGCGCATCGCCACCATCCGCTGGAACCGCGGATGCGGGTAATCCTCGGCCACATCACGCACGTGGAACCCGTACCGCTCAGCCAGCGACTCGAAAAACGAGAAGGGATAGCGGAAGTCGGTCACGCTCGTCTGTTCATACACCTTCGCTCGCTGATAGGTGTAGTAGAACGTCGAGCCGTTGTGCATCACCTTGCTCACGTGGGCAAAGCATTCCTCGATGTGCTCGGGCATGAGATGGGTGAACACCGATTGCGCGAGCAGGTAATCGAACTGCTCGTTGTTGAAGTCGTCGAACTTGAGGTTCTTGCGTTCGTTGACGATGAGGCGCGGCTGCTTGTCCGCCAGGCCCTTGTCGTTGACGAACTGCCGGGCAAACGCGATCGCCTTGGAGGAGATGTCGATGCCGGTGTATCCACCGGGGTTGAGGTAGGCGATGAAGTGCTGCCCGCCGCGCAGCGTCCCGCAGCCGATGTCCAGCATGCGGTGGTGCGGCTGCAGGCCCTTTCGCAGCAGGAAGTTGTACTGCAGCTCGCCGATTTCCTCCCATCGGCCGCCGATCGCCTGCGCCGGATCCACCTCCACCCGCTGGTCCGTCCGCAGACTGTAGGCCGACAGATAATCGTGCTTCTCGAAGAGTTCCTGCTCCTCGGCCGTGGGCTTTTTGCGGCCGAGCAATTTGCCCACGAACTTCTTCCCCATCATGATCGCGCGCTGCGTCATCGCGTAAACCTCTTCTTTGCGGGTGATTCCGACATCCTACCGGAAAAACAGCACCGGCGACAGGAGAAAAGAAACTCGGTTTAACCGCTCCCCAAAAGGGTGGTTCGAATCCAGCCAGGGGTGCTGAACGCATGACCCGCTGGGACCGGCTCTCTCCGTGCCTCCTGCCCGGAACCCTCCCCGGGGCCGCTGTCTTACCCGATCTTGCGTCCCACAAAGAACGGCCCCAGCCGTTCCAGATAAAGCGAGGTCTGCGTCGTCTTGCGCATCGTCTGCACCAGGCCCGACAGCGGGAACAGCTCCTTGCCGAACAGCCCGATCACAAAGTCGTTGTCGTTCTTGTCCAGCCCGTGGCACGCCAGACGGATGTCGTGGCCCAGGTCCGCCTGTCCGAACGCCATCCCGATCCTGCCGTGCTCCATGAGGATGTCGCGCTGCTCTTCATCCGACAGTTTCATGAATTTGCCGCTGCGGCGGAGCGGATACCACACCGCCCAGTTCCACTCGGGGTGCAGCAGCGTGTTGCGCGGCCGGGTGAACAGCGTCTCCTCCAGATCCGGCTCATACCCCAACGAATACGTTCGGCCGAACATCGTGTACTCCGGCTTCAGCGTCAGCCCGGCGAACGGCGGCTTGTTGAGCATGTCACGCAGAGGCCCCACGAAAAAGGCGGGGTCTTCGTTCATCGTCACAATCGCAGCACCGCGCGGATCGTTCACATCCTGATACACCACGCCTTCGATGTGGGCATCGCGCAGGGCGGCGACGAGCGGCTGGGCATCGGGGCACCCGCCGAACGCCAGAAACTGCATGAACAGGCGGCGATCGCTGCGTTGGGGCTCTCCGCCGCGCGGAGCGCCTTTTTCGCTGAGGTCCGGTTTTTCGAGCATCGGTCGTTGCATCATGATCTCCATCTGGGCAGGGGCTGCCGGGGGAAAGCCGAGTATCGGGTGCAACCCCCCGCCGATCAAGCCATCGCGCATCCAAGCGCCATCCCCGCTCGCCAACCGCATGCCCGACCGCTTTCGCGGTTGCATCGGCCAAGGGCGACCGCTACCGTAATCATCTGACTTTCGTCGCGACCCCTCGCGACACCAAACCGTGCGAAAAACGACGATGAAAATTGCTGTTGCCTGCGATCATGGCGGATGGGCCCTCAAGGAGCCGGTCATCCAGGTGCTCAAACAAATGGGCCACGAGGTGCTCGATCTGGGCGCTCACGAATACGACGCCAGCGATGACTACCCCAACTTCGCCCGCTACATCGGACAAGCCATCCAGCATCAGCAGGCGGAGCGCGGCGTGCTCATCTGCGGCAGCGGCGTCGGCGCGTGTGTCGCCGCCAACAAAATCCGCGGCGTCCGCGCCAGCGTTTGCCACGATGTCTACAGCGCCCATCAGGGTGTCGAACACGATGACATGAACGTCCTGTGCCTCGGCGCACGGATCGTCGGCGTCGCCCTGGCGGAAGAACTCGTCCGCGCGTTCGTCAATGCCAGATTCTCCAACGAGGAGCGACACGTTCGCCGACTGGAGAAGGTGAAGGCGATCGAGGAAAGCGCCGGCTGAGCCGTGATCAACGCTTGACGATTCCCGCCAGCGCCAGCGACAGCCAACCGAACATGAAGGCGAATCCGCCGACCGGGGTGATCTGTACCAGGCCCCGCGCGTTGGTCAGCGCATAGGCGTAGAGGCTGCCCGAAAAGAGCACCACGCCCACAACAAAGAGCACCGCCGACACAAGGCACAGCCGCCTGCTGAACCGCGGCAGCAGTGCCAGCACCCCCACCAGCGCCAGCGTGTGATAGAGGTGATACCTCGCCGCGGTCTCGAACCGCGCAAGCATGTCCAGCTCCAGACGATCCGCCAGCACGTGCGCCCCCACCGTCCCCGCCAACACCCCCAGCACGCCCAGCACCCCTGCCACGATAATCAGACTGCGTTCCATCCCCCCAGTCTACCGCCAAAGACCAGCCACGCAGCGACTGGATCCCCCTGGCTCTCCCGCTGCCCCCGCGGCCAGCCCCCCGCGCCACTTCGTGGCGGGGCTTGGGGCGATCGCCTACAATGGGCGGCATGGCCAAGAAACTGCCCAAGCAACTCGCGCTGCTCGATGAGGACATGTGCACCGGCTGCGAAGCCTGCGTCTCGGTCTGCCCCGTCGACTGCATCGACACGCTGCCCGGCCCGCACCACAGCCAGGTCATGCAGAACTGCTCCATCGACCTGCCACGCTGCATCGGCTGCACCCTCTGCGCCCAGGTCTGCCCTTGGGACTGCATCACCATGGTCCCCAGCGACCAGATGATCCGCGAAAAACGCTTCGCCGCCGAGTTCGCACTCGGGTGATGAGCCACGAGAAGGCACAGAAAACATAAGAATCGTTCGAGCCAGTCAGATCAAATCTGGTGATTTGGCGATGTGGTGATTGGGTGTTGTGAACCACTCCACGATGCCTCTTCGCGCCCTTTTCTCCCCTTTTGCGCCCTCCTGTGCCTCTTCGTGGCCTCTCTTCGGGAATAAACCGCCCTTTTCATCCGTTAATCCCCTAGACGGGCGTGCGTTGCGGCGACCTGCCGCCCTCGGGTCGCCGCCGCCGCCCAACAGGTCTACCATTTGCCTGAAGCGCCCCGAGCGACGGCATCAAACCGAAAGGATGAAGGCATGATTCGCAGTGGCAAATCCGACATCGTCGACATGCTCGTCACCGCCTACAACATGGAGTTGGAGACGGTCATCAACTACGTCACCAACTCCATCTGGCTCGATGGCCTGCGTGCCGAACACGTCAAGGATGCCTTGGCGCAGGACGTTGGCGAAGAGCTCGGCCACGCCCAGAAGCTCGCCAAACGCATCAAGATTCTCGACGGCCGAATCCCCGGTTCGCAGGCGCTGACCATGACGCAGACGCAACTGCAGCCCTCGGACAACTCCGTGGACCTGCTGCACGTGATTCGTGGCGTCATCGAAGCGGAAGACCAGGCGATCCGCCACTATCAGAAGATCATCGAAGCGACCGATGGCGTGGACATGGTCACACAGGACCTTGCCATCTCGCTCAAGGGCGATGAAGAAGAGCACCGCCGCAAGTTCGTCGGCTTCCTCATGGAAGCGGAAGCGATGGCGGGCTCAACGTCGCACTGATGCGCGACCTTCGCGACATCCCTTGAAGATTGCCGACGCTTTCGGCGCAGTTCACACCCGGAACAGGGCGTAGAGCATCAGCGCCAGCGCGTTGCCCATGGTGATCAGGCCGACGAGCCCGATGAGGTCGCGCGTCTGCGCGGAGGCGTTGGCAATCGGCCGATTGAGCACGATGCAGACGCGGCGGGCGCTTTCGATCGTCAACAGCTCCCGCACCGATGGCATGCGCAAACGGCGCGACGGCAGCTCGGCAACCGGTTCAGCCGCCTCTTCCTCAACCGCCTCGGCCTCCGGTTCCTCGGCAGGCGCTTCGGCGACGGACTCAGGCTCCGGAGCAGGCGGATCGGGCGGCGGTTGCGGCGTCTCGGCGAGTTCATCGGCGATCGCCACATCCGCGTTTTCCGCCAGCATCCGGTCAAGCTGCGCCAGATCCGGCTCGGCCGACGTCGCTTTCCCGGCATCCTCCGGTTCCGGCTCGACAACGGCGCCGACCGGTTGGGCGGGTGCGCGCTCGGCTGGCGCGGCAACCGACTGACGACCGGCATCCAGCAGCCGATCAATCTGCGCCGCCAGATCCACTTCCGCGTTCGACTCGGCGACCGGTTCGGCGGCCGCCTCGGCGGCCAGGGGTTCGGGCGATTCCACGGCAGGGGGCGAAGGCGGCGGGGGCGGCGGCTGCAAATCGGGAATCGGCTCGTCGCTTTCCACCGGCGGCGCACCCGCAGCCTTCGCCTCGGCAATCGCCTCGTCGATCATGCGCTGCAGATCCAGCGGATCGCCCAGATCCTCGGGCAACTCCATCGCCGCTGTCTTGGATGCGTCCTTCACCATCAGCCGGTCCTGTCGCCGTCCTTCCCCCACACCTGCACACCAGGCGCACCAATCCAGCGCCAACATCGGTCAGGCGGCCGGCCCGATGAACCCCTTTCCCACCGCCACGACGCTTCAACGCTTCGCCAGCCCGTACAATCGTCGCGACCGGCACCATCCGGGCGGGTTCAGCCCCACCGACCCGACCCGGCCAACCAACATCACGTATGGTCGACACAGGATGCACCGCTTTTTTCACCCCAACCTGCCCCACCCGCGATCGCTGCAACAGGCGGTCATGCTCGACGATGACGAATCACGCCACGCCCGACGGGTGTTGCGGCTGAACGTCGGCGATGAGGTGGAGCTTTTCGACGGCGAGGGGCGGCGCGCCACCGGGGTGATCGAAACGCTGCGGCCGGCGGTGGTGGTGCGGCTGACGCACATCGCCGAGGTCCCCGCGCCAAAGCCCGCAATCGATCTTTTCGTTGCCATGCCCAAGGGTGGCCGGGCCGACGACATGGTGCACCAGCTCGTTCAACTCGGCGCCGATCAACTGACGCCGCTGCTCACCAGCCGCACCAGTGTCGATCCCCGGGATGCCAAGCTGGATCGGCTCAACCGCATTGTCGTGGAATCGACCAAGCAGTGCGGCCGATCACACCTCATGCGCATCAACCCCGCGATGGAACTGACGGCTGCGCTCACCCACGCGGCAGACCTGCGACTCACCGCGGCACTCCAAGTCCCCACACAACCCGATCTGCACGCCACACTGCCCGACCAGTTGCGCGCCGCCACACGGGTGCAGGTGCTCATCGGCCCGGAAGGCGGCTGGACCCCGGCCGAACGCGATCAGATGGTCGCCGCGGGCTGCATGCTGTGGCAGTTCAACCCCCACACCCTCCGCATCGCCACCGCTGCCTGCGCCGCCACCGCCATCCTCCGCTACCTGACGCGCTGAACGACGGAGGAAGGCAGAACCGCGAATGAACGCTAAAAAACGCTGATTATTGAACCACTGAGATCACCAAGGACACCAACGACACCAAGGGCATCAAATAAAGAGGCGGGAGCGGTTTCAATAACCATTGCTTTCAACCTCTTCATGCCTTCCTTGTTGTTCTACGTGGTTCATCCATCAGCGTCCATGCGCGGTTTCTGTCTTCCGTGGTTAAAACAGCTTTCCCTGGTTCGGCGGGTCGGCCGGGGTGTCGATCATGTCGCGGACTTCGTTGAGCAGGTCGTCGATATCGCGAAACTGTTTGTACACGCTTGCATATCGCACGTACGCCACCTGATCCAGACGCTTGAGCTTCTCCGCGACGATGCGGCCGATGTCGATCGCATCCACCTCCTTGTCGAAGGTGCGAAACACCTGTTCCTCCACCTCATCCACAACCTGGTTGATCGCCTCGGCACTCACCGGGCGTTTGTAGCACGCCTTCTGAAGGCCGGCGAGCACTTTCTCGCGGTCGAAGGGCACGCGCGACCCATCTTTCTTGATGACGGCGATGCGGTTGGTCGCCTCGATGTGCTCGTAGGTGGTGTACCGCCTACCGCACCCCAGACACTGGCGGCGTCGCCGAATCGCTCGGCCCCCGTCCGTGGCACGGGAGTCGATCACCTTGTCATCCTGACTCTGGCAATATGGGCATCGCATAGGCGGACCATAGTTTAGCGTGCCACAGCCCCGGGGCGAGGATTGCCGCCGCCCATGCAACAGATTCCCGTTTCGCACGTACATTCCAAAAGAGCGGGTGGCGGAATCCGGCCAGAAATATCGCTTGACAGAATTGGCGGACACCCCCTGATCCGCCTCCCTGACACCCCAAAAAGGACGATGGACGATGCGTATCGGCAAATGGATTGGCGCGGCGGCGGTACTGGCGATCGGTGTGGTGATGGCGGCGGATCGCCCCGCGCTCGAACCCAGCCCCGTCCGATACACCTCCTTCCGGCAGGAACAGTTCGATCTGCACGCCTGGAAGGGTGAAAAAGTCGTGTTTCTCACCCGCGAGGCCGACCTCGACGCCTCCGCCATGCAACGCCTGTGCGACACCTTCGACAAGGTGTACGACTTCTTCCACATGGCGACCGGCCGCGAACCCCGAGGCCTGCAGCACACCGTCATCGACGGCCGAACCACCATCGCCCAGGTCGACAACACCTGCGGCGCGGGCTGCGGCTACCTCGGCGCCAAGGGCATCGAACTGATGACCGGCGCATGGAACGAACTCTACAACGGCGTCAAAGACAATAACCAGTACGACCAGGTGCTTTTCTACGAGTTCGGCCGCAACTTCTGGTTCTTCGAAAACAAGCTCGAGTACAAGGGCGATGACCGCACCGGCTCGGTGACCACCGGTTACGCGGTGTACATGCGTTTCGTGGCGGTGGAGCACCTGGGACTGGAGGGCGGGCCGTTCCGCGGGCGAACCTGGGCGCAGTTCCGTGACGAGGTCGAGAAGATGGTCGACCGTTACGTGGCTGACAAATCGCTCACGTGGGAAAACACCATGAAGATCGGCCAGGCGCCACGCAACCCGATGGGCCTCAACGCGACCGACCTGTTCGCCGGATTCTGCCTGAAGCTGTCGAACGAGCACGGCGGAACGGAATACGTCAAGCGGTTCTTCAGCGAAGTGAACAAGCGGCCGCGGGCGCAGTCGACGCAGGATGCCGTCGACAACTTCATCGTGGCGGCGAGCATCGCGGCGGGCAAGGATCTCAGCGAGATGTTCACCAAGGAATGGCGCTGGCCCCTGAGCGACGCCGCCCGACAGCACATCGCCCAGACCCTCGCCAAGAAGTAAGAGGAAACCCGAGGGCGTCGGTATCCCCCTTGGCCCTCCTCTTTCTGCTAGTCTTCGTGTATGAGCATTCGCCTGATCATGTTGGGGGATATTGTCGGCACACCGGGGCGACAGGCGGTGGCGCAGTGTCTGGGCGGGTTGCGTGAGCGTTACGCAGCCGATGTGGTGATCGCCAACGCGGAAAATGCCGCCAACGGTTCGGGGCTGACGCCCGAGCTGTACAACAAGATTCTCCGGTCAGGCGTGGACGCGATGACGCTGGGCGATCACGTCTACCGCAAGAAGCAGATCGTGCACACGCTCGAGACGCAGGGCAATATCATCCGCCCGGCGAATCTGCCCGCCGCCGCCGCCGGCCGAACGTGGATGAAACTCGACATTCCCGGCAAGCGAAGCGTGTTCATCATGACGCTGCTGGGTCGATTGTTCATGTCGCTGCCCGCGGACAACCCCTTCACCACCGCGGATGCGGTGCTGGCATCGCTGCCCGAGGCCGACCCGATCGTGCTGGTGGAGCTTCACGCCGAGGCGACCAGCGAGAAGCAGGCGCTGGCCTGGCACCTCAACGGTCGCGTCGCAGCCGTGGTCGGCACGCACACGCATGTCCCCACCGCCGATGCACGCATTCTCCCCGCTTCGGCGCTATTGAACCCGACCCTGCGCGCGGGGACAGCCTACATCACCGACATGGGGATGTGCGGCCCCCACGAATCGGTCATCGGCCGACAGATCGAACCGGTGGTCAAACACATGGCGACCGCCATGCACGCACCCTTCGAGGTTCCGCCGGGCGACCCGCGGGTCAACGGCGTGTTCATCGAGATCGACGAAACCACCGCCCGCGCCACCGCCATCGAACGCTTCGAAGTCGCCGCCGACGTCAACGCCCCGCCCTTCGTCGCATAACGTCGCACAAAGTGGCGCGGCTGCTGATGAATTACCCCATCACGCCTCCGGCACCGGCAGCAGATCCTCCTGCCGCAACGGCTGCTCCAACCGGTTGAAATCGACCGCCCGTTCCAGCGTGTAAGGCCCCACCGCGGTCCGCCGCAGTGCCGCCAGATGTCCCCCCACCCCCAGCACCACCCCGATATCCCGCGCCAGCGATCGGATGTACGTGCCCCGGCCACACGTCACCGTCACATCCAGGAGCGGCCAGTCGTACCGATGCATGTCGATCGCATCAATACGCACCGTTCGAGCAGGCATCTCCGGCGTCTCCCCCTTGCGCGCCAGCTTGTACGCCCGTTGGCCATCGATGTGCACCGCACTGAACGCGGGCGGCCGCTGCTCGATCAGCCCCACGAAACGTGCGAGCGCGGCGCGCACCGCCGCTTCATCGGGCGGGTCTTCCACCGCCACCTCCTGCCGTACCCCTTCGCGGTCATCGGTGGTGGTGAAAGCGGACAGGTCGATCGTCGCCTGATACACCTTGGTCAGCCCCATGAGCTTTTCAACGAGTCGGGTCGCCTTGCCCAGGCAGCAGATGACCACCCCGGTCGCCAACGGGTCGAGCGTGCCGGCATGCCCCACCTTGAACCGCCTGCCCAACCCCGCCGCCCGACGCACACGACGCACCACATCCATCGAGCTCGCGCCCAACGGCTTGTCCACCACCAGCAAACCTTCCAACACCGACGATGACGACACGGCTACTCCTCTTGACTGCCTCGCCTACGATACGCGTTTTCACCACGGATCACACGGATGGCACGGACACAAGGCAGGAACCGCGAATGAATGCTGATGAACGCTAATGGATGAACCACGAAGAACACGCAGGACACCAACGAAGGCATGAAACGCTTGAAAGCGATTCGTCTTGAAATCCCTTCAATCTTTGGTCTCGGTGCTCTTCGTGTCCTTGGGGACCTTGGTGGTTCAATCATTCGCGGTTCCGCCTTGCTGCTACAATGACGGAATGCGGATTATTGCGGGATCACTTCGGCATCGCGTCATTGAGCCACCACCCGATGCGTCGACCACCCGGCCGATCACCGATCGGGTCAAGGAAAACCTTTTCAATCGGCTGATGTCACTGGGACTGCTCGGCGAGGGCAACGTGCTGGATGTCTTCAGCGGCACGGGCACGATGGGGCTCGAAGCGCTGTCCCGCGGGGCTGACCACTGCACGTTCGTCGAACGCAATCGCCGCATCCGCACCATCCTCGAAGGCAACCTGCGCAACCTCGGCGTGGCGGACGACGCCTCGGTGCTGGGCGTCGACGCGTTGGCGAGCGACCTGCCGGGGCTGCTGCCGCGAACGCCGCTGACGCTCATCTTCTGCGATCCGCCCTACGCCCTCACCGCCGATGAAAAGACGCTGCCGCTGGTCGCCGACCTGATTCGCCGGCTGGCGCAGGTCGCGGAACCGGGTGCGGGGCTGGTGCTGCGCATGCAACGCCCCATCGCCGCCCCCACCATCGACGACTGGCACCCCCCACGCACCCATCCGTACGGCTCCATGTCCCTGCACATCTACCTCCGCAAAGGCGACGTCGCCGCTGAACCTGATGAGGCGACGCGTTAAACGCCAAAAAGCAACGATGCCAGGCGGCCGAGGTGCAGGCAAAGGGTTGCACTTTCGCATCCGTGCGATCCGTGCGATCCGTGCGATCCTTGGTCCCTTCGGCCTTCGTTCGCGCAACCGTGTCGGTGCGGTTCCCCCCGACTTGACCGGCGTGCAGGGCTGGGGGATAGTTCCGTCAGGTAGACGTCGCTCGCGGTGGGGGCTGAGGGCGGCGTGCGGTCGGGGCGCTCGTGGCGAGCGCCGGAGGAGGCGTCGCAAGATGCCAGCGGGTTCGAATCCCGCCACGACCGGTTTCAACGGAAGGTGACGGCGTTCCAAGGGCCAGTCGACAGGCGTCCCTCCGTGTGGTTGAAGTGACTGGTCCGGAAGAGGAGCGCCGATGATTCCGCGTCAGCCGCCGCGCCGTTCGCAGATGGGCTTTATCTTCGTCCCGCCGTTCCGTGTGCAGGGACTGAGCGTCGCAGGCGAGGAAACCACCGTCCAGATCCCCGAACTCGACGTCGCCTTCGACGTGGGCATGTGCCCCCGGCCGGTGCTCGCGGCGAAGTTCATCGCCCTGTCGCACGGCCACATGGATCACGTGGCTGCCCTGTCCTACTACTTCTCCCAGCGCAACTTTCAGGGCATGGGCGTCGGCACCGTCATCTGCCCGCCCGCACTGGAGCAGCCGATCCACAACCTCATGAAGGCGTGGGTCGACATCGAACTGCAGCGAACGCCTTACCGCGTCATCCCGCTGGCGCACGAGGAAGAACTGGAGATCAAGAACAACCACTTCCTTCGCGCGTTTGAAACGGTGCACACCTGCCCCTCGATGGGATACACCGTCATCGAGCGACGCAGCAAGCTGCGGCCCGACCTCGTCGGCCTGCCACAGGAAAAGCTGCTCGAACTCAAGGAAAAGGGCGAGCAGATCACCCAGACGCTCGAGGTGCCGCTGGTGTGCTACACGGGTGACACGGCATGGGGGCCGCACTTCGATCGACAGGATGTGCTCGAAGCACAGGTCCTCATCACCGAATGCACCTTCGTGGAGCCCGGCGATCAGGCGCGGGCTGGCGTGGGCAAGCACCTGCACATCAACGACGTCGTTCGGCTGGTGCAGCGCAGCAAGGCACAGGCGGTCGTGCTCACGCACCTGTCGCGGCGAACGAACCTGGACCGCACGCGCAAACTCATCGCCTCGGCCCTGCCGCGCGAGGATCAGGAGCGCGTCGTCATCCTGATGGATCATCGCGCCAATCAGGCGCGCTACGAACGTCAGCAGCGCGAAGCGGAAGCCGCGGAACGTGCCGCCGGGGCGTAGTGCATCATCCAGCAACATGCGGGCGAAACAGCGATGAACGCTGACCAGGCGATCGCGGTGTGCGCGGAACCGGCAGGCGATGCGACCGCTGAACGGGAGGCGATGGCGCTGGCGGAGTCGCTGGGGTTGGCGAAAGTCGATGCGGATGTGCCGCCGCGGACGCCGCTGCTGCTGGTGGTGCGCCCAGATCGCCTGGAGATTCGCGTGATGCAGGGCGAACTGGCGGGCGGGCATGCGGTATCGGTGGACCTGCTGGCGCTGGATGTCACCTCGCCGATGGGCAGGCGGGTGCGGCAACCGATCGCCAAAGCGGTGGGGCTACCCGCGCGGAAGGAAGCGGGGCTCGGCCCGCCGACGGTGATCGACGCCACCGCGGGATTCGGCGATGACGCCTGGCTGCTCGCCTCGCTGGGCTGTCGCGTCATCGCCATCGAACGCTCGCCCATCATGGCGGCGCTGCTGCGCGATGGCCTGCGCCGGGCAGCACAGGTCCAGCCGGACATCGCCGCACGCATCGACCTGCGCCTCGGCGACAGCGCCCAACTGCTCGCCAAACTCCACCCCCCCGACGTCGTCTACCTCGATCCGATGTTCCCCACCGGCCGAAAGACCCTCGAACGCAAACCGATGCGCGTGCTGCGAACGCTCGTCGGCCCGGACGATGACGCCCAAACCCTCTTTGACGCCGCACGCGCCACCGGCGTTCATCGCATCGTCGTCAAACGCCCGTTACGCGCCCCCGTCCTCACGCCAACCACCCCCACCACCACCCACAAAGCCCGCGGCCTGCGTTACGACGTCTACATCCAACAGCCGCAAAGGGCCACCGGGACGTAGCCACGGGCGCAAACCCGTGAACAGGTCACGCCTGCAACAAGCGAAGGCTGCCGTCCGCGCGGCTCGGGGCTGCTCGCGAAGCATGTCGCGCCCGATCACGCCGTCGGCTTGCTCGGCGCGGGGTTGTTGACGGCGGGTTCGGTCGCCAGGGCCGACTCGCCCCACGCGCCCTTGTAGCCCCACAGCAAGACCTGCGTGGCAATGGCGATGGAGCTGTACGTCCCCACGACCACGCCGATGATCATCATCGCCGCGAACCCGTGCACGCCTTCGCCGCCGAACACATACAGCACCAGCAGCGCCAGCAGCGTCGTGAACGACGTCAGCAGCGTACGGCTGATCGTCTGGTTGATCGAGTCGTTGATGATCGCCGGGGTCGCCCGCGCCAGTCGACCGCGGTTCTCACGAATACGGTCGAAAATCACGATCGTGTCGTTCAGCGAGTAACCCACCAGCGTCAGCATCGCCGCCACCAGTGCGAGGTTGATCTTGAAATCGCTGAGCATGAGCAGGCCCAGGTGCCCCGCGTTGAGGTAGAGCAGACTCATGATGGCGACCAGCCCCAGCGCCACCACCACGTCGTGCGCCAGCGCAAAGATCGCCCCCAGGCTGTAACGCAGCGAGCCGAAGCGGAACCAGATGTACGCCAGCACCGCCAGCATCGACAACACCAGCGCGACGATCGCCTGCTGCTGCATCGTGCCCGACACCGCCGGCGAGAAGTTCGTGATGCTGCCGAAAATCGCATCACGCACCATCGCATCGCGCACCAGCTTCCATTGATTCTCCGAGAAGCCGCCCGCCATGTGGAACGATTCCGGATCGTCCAGATAGTTCACCTGTTCATCCGCGGCAAGCACGACGGCACTCGTGTAAAGCGGTTCACCCGAGTCGTCCACACCCGCCGGCGTCAACCCGATCACCGTCGCCGGACGGAAGGGCATCTGCTCGAAGGCAGGCTGCAACTGCATGCGGTTGATCCGCTCGCCGATCTCCTGCGCCGAAATCGCCGGGTTCATGTTCTCCAGCAGAATCGCCACCCCACCCCGGAAATCAGTAACGTTCTGCTCGGCATCGGCGCGGTTGATCACATCGCCAAGCCGATCCGCTGACACGGCGAACACCGGCGCATCGCCGAATGCCGCATCCTCACCATCGAAGTGAATCGCGCGTTCCACCTGCAGCACATCGGCGAACGCATCGCGATAAGCATCGCTGACCGCATTGGGATCGGTGTGCAGCGTGGCGATCGAAAACTCCCGGGCAGCGCCGTTCTGCAACTCGCCCTGCGCCACCAGCGTCGCACCGCGGTTGCGCTCCAGCGTCGCGATGCCGCTGGCCTCAGCCGCCTGCTGCATGCGCTGCGACGCCTCCTCCATCGTCAGCCACTTGTCGTCCGCCAGACGGAACGTCACCTGCGTGCCGCCGCGGAACTCGATGTCGAACATATCACCGCCGCGCATCCCGATGGCGATCACACCCGCCACCAGCAGCACACCGCTGATCCCCATGAACAGGTACCGCTTGCCCAGCCAGTTGATGTTCGGCGTGAGCATCTTTCGCACCGAAGGCACCACCGTCGCAAGCATGCCCACGTTCTTCACGTTCGTTGCATCGAGGAATATGTCGACAATCACACGCGTGCAGAACAGGGCCGTGAACATCGACGCCACCACACCGATGCCCAGCGTGATCGCAAAACCCTTCACCTCCGCCGTGGCCGTGTAACCCAGCACGACGCAGGTGATCAGCGTCGTGATGTTCGCGTCGATAATCGTCGACAGCGCCTTGTCATAACCCAGCCGTACCGCGGTGCGCAGGTCGGCGTTGCGCTGCAGTTCCTCGCGGATACGCTCGAAGATCAGCACGTTGGCGTCCACCGCCATACCAATCGTCAGCACAATACCCGCAATGCCCGGCAGCGTGAACGTCGCATCCAGCAGCGACATCACACCCAGAATGATGACCACGTTGGCAAACAGCGCGAAGTCCGCCACCACGCCCCAGGCGAAGTAATACACCGCCATGAAGATCGCGACGATCACCAGCGCCAGCACCGCCGCCTGCAGACCGCTCACGAGGTTGTCGTGACCGAACTGCGGCCCGGTCGTCTTTTCGCTGATCGGTTCGGGGCTCAGCGTCGCGCTGAGCGCGCCCGCCTGGAACGTGCGAACGAGATACTCCTGCTCCGCAATGCCGAAGCCGCCCGATCCGCCCTGAATAATGCCCTGACCGCCCGTGATTGCGCTGTTGATGTTCGGCGCGCTCATCACCCGACCATCGAGCACGATCGCCATCGGCTGGCCGATGTGATTCGACGTCAACACGCCAAAAAGCTGCGCCCCGACAGGGTTCAGCGCAAAGCCCACCGCGCGGAAGCCGCGGTCATCACTCGTGCGCGTCGCGCCCGTGACCTGCCAGCCTTCCTGCGCCTGCGTGAGCGAGTTCTGCGGCGTGTTGCCCAGGAGCACGTACACCTCATCGCCGTAGTTCCGACCGATCATCCGATGATTGGCCATGAAGCTCGCCGCATCGGTCTGCATCGCTTCCAGTTCGCGCGGCGTGTCGGCGAAACCCGGATCCACGCGGAACCAGCGGTAGGGCTTGTTCGTCCCGCCGCGCGGCCCACGTTCCATCAGGTCCGCCACGTACTCATCCAGATCGATCACCATGCCCGGCTGCGGCGCAATGCGGAACTCCAGCACACCCGCGCCACGAAGCATCTGCTTCAGATCCTCCGGGTCATCCAGCGGACCACGCACCGACTCATACGCCGTGTGCGCTTCGGCCACCTTGGCAATCTGTTCCGCCCGACCGGGGAAGCGCAGCGCCAAAGCACGCAGCTCCACATCGCGGTGGCTCACCTTCTCACCCGAAGCGATCTTCTGCGCGAACGCGTCCAGCTCGCTCGCCGGCAGACGATCGGGCGGCAACTGCTGACGCAGCGTCGCGAACTGCGCCGCCGACAACGCCGACGTCGAAGCGTTCAACGCGTTGTCCAGCGCCCGCGCATCGATGTTGTTCCCCGTCACCGCCTCGCGCGCCGCCTCATAACGGTTACGCGCTTCGACATAGCGACGCGTCGCGGCAAAGAGCTCCTGCCGCTGCTCCTCCAACGCCGCCTCCACCTGCTGACGCTCATCCTCCGGCGTCTCATCGCTGAGCTGCCCCAGCATCTGCTCCGCCTGACGCAGCGCGTTGGACGCTTCGACGTACGGCTCACGCGCCTGGCTCATCGCGGCATACGCATCGACAAGCTCCTGAAAACGGGCACGCTGCTCCTCGCTCAAATTCGCGGGAATCTGCCCCGTCTGAGCCGCCGCGTCAATCTGGCCCGACGTCAGGTTCGTCTCCAGCAGCGCGTTGCGCAGCGTGATGTACGTCTGACGCCGCTCACGCACCTCCGGCGACGCCAACGGCATCTGGATCTCGATGCGATCGCGGCCCTGCGGCTGCCAGATCAGATTCCGCACGCCGTTCGGGTCGACACGCCGTTGCAGCACATCGATCGTCGTTTCCAGCGTGCTCTGCGTATCCGGATCGTCCGGGTCGAAGTTCACCTGGTACACCAGCGTGGTGCCGCCAGCCAGGTCGATACCCAGCTTCAAACGCTCCTGCGGGGGATAGAGCAGCAGCCCGCAGACGAGCAGCGTCAGCACAATGACGATCGGTTTCCAGAGAGGCGTTTTCATAAGCGTCGATACTCAGGGGTGGTCTGCACGCGATCGTGTCGCGCGACTTATTCCTTGTCCTGCACAATCGTCTGAATGCCGGTACGTGCGAAGCGGATGCGCGTGTTCGAGCTTTCATCCACCTTCAACAGGACATCGGCATCACGTACCTCCACGACCGTGCCCAGGATCCCGCCGATCGTCTGCACGCGATCGCCCTTCTTGATCGCGGCAAGCATCTCTTCACGCTTCTTGCGCTCAGCACGCTGACTGCGGGTCGAAAAGATCATGATCAGCAAAAACGCCGCGATCATGACAAAGAGGAACCCGCCGCCATCCAGCAGACCCGGTTGGCGCTGCGGCGCAGCGTTGGGGTCGCCCGATGGCGCGCCGTTCTGTGTCGTGGTCGTTGTATCGCCACCCGTCGAAGGCGCAACACCGCTGGGCGGGGCATCCTCCTGCACGGGAGCCTGGGTTTGAGCGAGCATCAGGGGAACAGTGTCGAACATGGCGAATCCTTGTAGAGGCTTGGCGCGTCACACGCGAGGCTTGCGGTCCGATTCGACCGCTCGTTGCGATACTTTACCAAGCCTCGGGCGTCGGCTTGTATCGGCTTGCGGCCGGGGCCGGGCGGCGAAAACAACCCGATCCCGAGACGCACCGCTCAGAATCGGGCCCTTCACACCTTAAACCTTCTCCAGCACCGGCCAGCGGCGGCGCAGATAAGACCAGTCATTGTCTGCGATTGCGCGGCGGATGTCCAATACCAGACGCTCAAAGTGACGGATGTTATGCGCACTGACCAGGATTGGACCCAACATCTCGCCCGCCATGAACAAATGACGCAAATAACTGCGAGAGAAAGGGCCGTGGGCCATCGGCCCGGAGCCAAGCGGGGCCGATTCGGAATCCCCCGGCCCTCCACAGGCAATACAATCGCACCCCTCCTCGATCGGACGGGCATCCTCGGCGAACTGCGCGTTGCGCAGCCGGATCGGCCCCGTCCGCGTGAACGCATTGGCATTTCGACCGTTACGCGTCGGCAAGACGCAGTCGAACATGTCCACCCCCGCCCGAACCGCCGCCACAATGTCACGCTCGTAACCCACCCCCATCAGGTACCGCGGCTTGCCCCTGGGCATCAGCGGCGCCGTGTGCTCCACCACCCGCACCAGCTCATCGAACCCCTCCCCCACCGCCACCCCGCCGATCGCAAAACCCGGCAGGTCGTGGCTGCACACCTGCTCCACGCTTCGCGTCCGCTCATCCAGATCCGTCCCCCCCTGCACGATGCCAAAGAGCGCCTGCTCGTCCCGCCGACCATGCGCCGCGATCGACGCTTCCAACCACCGGGCCGTCCGATCACAAGCCGCCCGCACCCTTTTCAAATACGAGGCGCGTCCCGCTTCAGCGGGCGCATCCCCCGGCGCCGCACTCGGCGGACAGTCATCAAACGCCATGATGATGTCCGCCCCCAGTTCATTCTGCACCTGAATCGACCGCGCAGGCGTCAGCTCGATCAGCGACCCGTCCAGATGGCTCTTGAACACCACCCCCTCGTCCGTGATCCGGTTCAGGTCCGCCAGGCTGAACACCTGAAACCCACCCGAATCCGTCAGGATCGGCCCAGGCCACCGCATCCAGCGATGCAGCCCGCCCATCCGCGCAACCAGCTCGCTCCCCGGACGCAACAACAGGTGATACGTGTTGGCGAGGATGATCTGCGCCCCCAGTTCCGCCACCTGCCACGGAAGCAGGCCCTTCACCGTCGCACGCGTCCCCACCGGCATGAAAGCGGGCGTGTCGAACGAGCCGTGAGGCGTCGTCACCCGACCCACCCGTGCCGACGACTCACCATCCTCCCGCAAAATCTCAAACCGCAACGCCATAGGCCGGAAGTGTAGCGTCGCGGAAGAAGGAATGCAGGACAAAAGAAACAAAGGGACAAGGGACGAAGGGTGCAATCCCTCAGTCCCTTGATCCCTCAGCTCCTCTCAACCCCTCTCGTCCACATCCCCCCTATGCCACCGCCTGCGGCGCAGGCTCAAACCCGTCACATCCGCTGATCGGCGTCACCCGCAGGTGCAGCGTCGCATGCCGCGGATGATCACATTCATCCACCAGATCCTCCGGCGCCTGACGGGTCGTGCGAATCTGCACCAGCTTCTGATCGGACGGATGCACTTCCCCGAAATGCACGCACAGCCCGCATTGGCCCATATCCACTTGCAACATGACCAGCTCCTTTGCAGCTTCACGTTTGCGGTTCGTCGCCACCCGCCGTGGCGGACCATTCCATTCTAAAGCCACACCCCAACGCGCATCCCTCGGGAAATCCCCGTAACCATCCCACGGGTTTCAACGAATCCCGCACAACCCATCGTGCATCGCATCGTTCCACCCTCCGCTCATTCCTCGGCAAGCCCCGCCACCGCCTGCTGACCGTCCGGCTCCTCCAGTTCAATCTTCAGCGAAAGAAACTCCAACAGATCCTTCAACGCGATGACCCCCACCAGCTTGCCCTGATGCACCACCGCCATGCGCGATACGCCCTGCTGACTCATCCGCGCCAGCGCATCCGTCGCATCGGCCGTGTCCTCGATCACGTTCTCCGGCGAACAGCGCTGATACACATCCCCCACCGTACGGTGAGGCCAGTCGTCAGGCGTCAGATCCTTCAAGTTCCGCGTCGTCACACACCCCAATAGCTCACCGTTGTCCACCACCGGGTACATCTTGAAGTGATGCCGATAGACATAGTCGTGCACGAACCGGTCCAGCGGGATCGTCGTGGGCACGGTGACCGGCTCACGTCGCATGAACGTTCGCACCTGCTCGCCTTCCAGCGCCCGTCGAATTATGAGCTGCTGATACGACATCTGTGCCGCCCCACGCAGGAACATGCCGAGGATGAAGAACCAGATCGCCGCGACGAAATCCCCGGCGAACAGCGAGAACACACCCAGCACCATCAGCAGCACGCCGAACCCCGCACCGATGCGCGAGGTGATGCGTGTCGCCCAGGCGAGGTTGTCCTTCGTGTACCAGAGGATCGAGCGCAGCACCCGCCCGCCATCCAGCGGAAACGCGGGCACCATGTTGAAGATGACAAGAATGGTGTTGATCAGCGCCAGATACCGCAACACGCCCAGCGCCTCGATGGGCAGCCCCTCGATCAGCGAAGCTGCGTAAAACAGCCCCGCCAACACAATGCTGACCACAGGCCCGGCGATCGCCACCATGAACTCCGCCCGCGCGCTGGGCGGTTCACTGCCCATCTCCGCCACCCCGCCGAAGATGAACAGCGTGATCCCCCGCATCTCGATGCCGAACCGGCGCGCCATCAGTGCATGCCCAAGCTCGTGCAGCACCACCGAGGCGAACAGCGACAGCGCCCCCACCACCCCCATGATCCAGTACGACGAGGCCTCGAGCCCCGGGTAGTAGCGCGGGAACATCCTGATCGCCAGCGACCAGATCAGGATCACCAGGATGATGAACCAGCTCAGATCAAGATAAAGCGGAAACCCGAAAACGTTGAAGAGCCTGATGCGCTTGGTGAACATGTGCCCTCATCCCTTCGTCAGCCGATCGGCGCGCCAAGTCGCGCAGTCGTTCGCCCGGCCTCGCTCAACACTAGGCTCAGCCGAACGCGTTGGCCACAAAAAGACACAAAGCAGTCATCGCACAACCGCACGGAACGCGCAGCCCGATGACGTCAGACATTCTGTTCACCGCGATGCAGCCGAATCAACCCTGCTGCATCACGCATCGGCCGGTGCCGGCACACGACTCGCACTCCGGCGCTTTCCCAGCCACATGCGCCAGGCAATGCTCCAGCCGTGCCTGGATCACGTTCAGCATCATCGGGTGCAGACCGATCGGCGCGCCGACCAGGTAAGCGATACCCGGGTGACGGCTCGCCGCCTGCTTCGTCAGTTCAGGGATGTCCTCCTCCCAGTGCTTGCCCGGCAGAAGGAAGTAGGGAATCACCACGACCCGTTTGGCGCCTCGCGCCACGCATCGGTCAAAGGCCGTGTCGATCGACGGCTCGCTCAACTCCATGTGAGCCGCCTCGATGATTTCGTACGGGCTGAAGGCGCTGAACTGCTCGACGAAATGCTCAAGCATGCGGTTGGATGCGTCCCGTCGCGAACCATGGTCCACGATGATGACGCCGGTCGTCCGCAGCGCCTCGGGTGACTCAACATGCGAATGCGTCCCGGTGCCGCCCAACGGGGTTTCACGGAGGGTACTCATGCATACATCATAGCGGGAGGACGGCATCACAGGTCGGAGGCCAGAGGTCAGAGGACGGGCCCGCAGTAGATCAATCCGCAATCCGACATCCGAAATGCAACTCTCACGCTCGGCCGTAGATGTACTGTCGCATGTAATAGATGGTCTCTTCCTGCGATTGGGCATCGTGGGCGTTGAGGTCGCCGATCGAGATCAGCCCCAGCACGTGCCGATCGTCATCAACCACGGGCAGATGGCGGATGCGGCGATTCCGGAACACCGCGCGGGCCTCTTCCACCGATGTTTCGGGGCTGCAGCACGTCACCGGCTGGGTCATGACCTGTCCAACCGGTGTCCCGGCCGGGTCCCGCCGTGCGGCAACTATGCGCTGCAGCACATCGCGTTCGGTGAACATCCCCACGATCTGCCGATCCGCCACCACCACCAGCGCCCCGATCCGGTTGCGGTTCATCTGCTGGGCAGCCTCCAGCACCGATGCCTCCGGTGAAATGCAGAAAACATCAGCCCCCTTGTACGCCAGAATGTCCTGAACGGTCGACATGGCTTGCGCTCCTTTGCAGGTGAGCGGAGAAGGGAATCGGCGAACGCCGTTTCAATTGTAACCCTTGATCTATTCAGAACCAAGAGTTTTTGGCAAAGTCGAGCGACGAAATCCCAATGCCAAAAGAACATCAAAACCACAGTTCCGAAGCCATGAACCCGCTGCGCTCCGGTCATTGGTCATTCGACATTCGTCCTTCGTCCTTCTCACCCCGTCGCCCACCAGACCCACGCGCCGATGTGCAGCGCAGCGATCAGAGCGGTGGTGAACATGAACGGACCCTTCCGTCGCTTGTGGCGGACGACCTGTTGGGCGATGAGCGCCCCGGGCAGGCCGCCGAGCAGCGCCAGGCCGTGCAACGTCTGCTCCGGCACCCGCCGTCGCCCGCGCGCAGCCGACCACTTGTCCCAGGCGTACACGCCAAAGGTGACGATGCTCATGACAGCGTAAACGGCGGCGATCCAGAGCATGGGGTCTAGAGTTAGAGGCCTCGGGCCAAGGGGGTTTCTGGAGTGTCACGGCTCGGGTTCGGGCCTCAAATCTCAGGTCTCAAGCCTCAAGCCTCGCATTGGATGTCACCCCCCTCCCCCCTCGACCTCGTGTCGTTTCCTGCAAACCACTGATTCGGCATACTTTACATTAAAAACAGGCGATGTCACCCCCACGACAAAGACGACATGGTCTTTTGAATTGCGGATTTCGGATTTCGGATTGCGGATTTTGATTTAAGTGCGGACAGCAACAGTGCTTATTGCGTTCCGGCATCTGACTTGCGTCTTCTGGCCTCCGGACAGACCGGGGAGCATGGAACAGTAGGCTAATATTAGGCGAAAATCAAGGGGATTTGGTGATTTGGTGATGTGGCGATTTGGTGATCTC
>CAZEFM010000058.1:0-20849 GCA_964511575.1 uncultured Phycisphaeraceae bacterium
GTTCGGCGTTCGGCGGCCTATCGCTCACCGTCGGCGCCATCAAGGACCGAAGCCAATGTTACCGAGGCCCGATCTTTCTTCACGGCCGTTTCAACTCACGGTCGAACGCAGCATGGCAGCGTCCCCTGATGAACTGTTCAAGGCTTGGACCGAGCAAATCGAGCGCTGGTTTGCAGCTCCCAATACCTCTTTCATGAAGGCAGAGGTCGATGTGCCGTTCTTCTTTGCCACTCAGTTTGAGAACACGCTGCATCCTCATTACGGCAGATTTCTGAGGCTCGAGCCGGGTCGGCTTGTCGAGCTGACGTGGATGACCGGGGAGGGAGGAACCAACGGCGCTGAAACCCTTGTAACGGTTGCATTCACTCCTCAAGGCGAGGGAACCCATTTGCGGCTTGTCCATGCAGGATTCGCGGACGAAGCATCGAGGAACCGCCATGAACAGGCGTGGCCACTTGTGCTTGAGCAACTTGATAAGGCTCTTGCTGGTGGCGCCTGAAAACCGCTCGCGCCAATCTTTTCGGGCTTTCGAATCGCTCACGTTCGGACCCCGGCAAGGGCAGGCACCCTCTGCGTGTCCTTGCTCGCGCGGGTAGAACGGCTGTCACATCCACTGCCCCCCACCGCCGAGGGCTGGGACCGATGCCGAACCCCCCAACCCCACCGACCCGATGCGCTTCGCCGGCCTGATTTCGTGATCGCCCGCCCGGCCCTCCTCACCGCGATCGCCTGCTGGATCGCCTGCTGGACGCTGATCGCCGTTTTCGGATGACCAGCCCCGACGCCCCTGCCCTTTTCAGCCGCGTCACACCAACACCGCTAAATTTTTTGTTTTCGCATGTTCACATTTGGCGGAAAAGGCGTCTTAACCTAGTGGCTCGACGTTATTGGGACCGGCCGCGAGGTCGGGGAGCGCCATGGTGTATCCGCCTCAATCATCCAGTTCCCGGTCGCTGGACCACTGCATGGCCCTGTTCGCGCGGTATCAGCGGCGGCTTTACCTCTACATCCTGTCGATGGTGCCCAACCCCACCGATGCGGAGGAGGTGCTGCAGGACACGAATATCGCCGTCTGGCAGCATTTTGAGAAGTTCGAGCCGGGCACGGACTTTCGCGCGTGGGTGTTTCAGATCGCCTATTACCGGGTCCGCAAGCATTACGACCGCAAGCGGCGCGACGGGCTGAGCTTCAGCAACGAGTTGCTGGATGAGCTGAGCCTGATGCACCATCGGCACAGCGATGTGCTGGAGGAACGCCGTGCCGCGTTGCCCTCGTGCATCGAAAAGCTGCCGCCACAGGATCAGGAACTCGTCGATCTGGTGTACGGCCAGGGCGTGGCGGTGGCACAGGTCGCGGAACGGATGGAACGCAAAATCACGAGCGTTTACCGCTCGCTGCGCCGCATCCGGCAACTGCTTTTCTCGTGCATCGAAGCACGTTTGGGAAAGGCGGCGCAATGAATCTGCCTGAAGAACACGCCGAGTTGCTGGACCTGATCGATGCCGCGTATCACGGCGTGATCGAGCCGGCACAGGTCGCGCGCCTCGAAGCGATCCTGAAAGGCAACCCGGAGGCGCAATGGTTCTACCTGCGGCAGATCGACCTGCACGGCTCCATCGCATGGACGTGCAGCGCCAATGCGGAGCATGATGTCCTGTGCAATCTGCGCGAGCGCATCGCGCCATGCGCCAACACCGATGTGCCATCGCCCGACAGCACGGAGTCGCTGCTCATGGAGGCGATCGAGATCGACGCCCGGGCCCGCGCCCGACGACAGGCGGAACGTGAGCTCGACGAAGCCGCACGACAACGCGATGCAGCCGAGCGACTCGATGCGCAACGTTTCATGTTCGACCCGGCGGCACAGTCGGTTCCCGTGCGGCACATCGTGATCCCGCGCTGGCTGGCGTACGGCGCGGTGGCGGCGATTGTCGCGCTCACGGCGATGCTGGTGTGGCCGATGTTTCAACGCACACCGATCGAGCCGGTCAGCGACCCCGCACCACCGACGATCGCGTTCACGCTCAGCGGTGAGGTCGATGCGGTTTGGGCGGCCGACGGCGAGCCGCGCGGCATTATCGAAGGCAACGTGCAGCACCTCACCGCATCACGCCTGCAACTGGAAAGCGGCTGGGTCGAACTGGTGAGCCGTCGCGGCGCGCGGATCATCGTCCAGGGCCCGGCAGTATTCGAACCATCCTCCGAAGAGGAACTGAAACTGCACGCGGGACAACTGATGGCCTACTGTCCGCCCGGCGCGGAGGGACTGACCGTGCTGACGCCACGCGGCACGGTGGTCGATCTCGGCACGCGGTTCGGCGTGACGGTGGAGCCGCAGCGTGATGTGGAGGTTTACGTTTTCGAAGGTGCCGTCGATGCGGTAAGCCTCGCCGGCGACAAGGTGCGACTCCATTCCGGCGACTTCGCCCTCGTCGAGCGGGAACG
This sequence comes from uncultured Phycisphaeraceae bacterium, assembly GCA_964511575.1. Lineage (GTDB taxonomy): Bacteria > Planctomycetota > Phycisphaerae > Phycisphaerales > Phycisphaeraceae > CALKHT01. Next base: position 2,446 of record CAZEFM010000058.1, read on the forward strand.
CGTCGTCCCGCAACGCAACGTGGTCGGCGTTTCGGCGTGGCGGTTCGTCAGCGACCTTGCGGAAGCGCGACGAAGGCGGGTTCTCGAGGTGCCCTTCTCCGATGCGGTCCGCTACATCTATCGCGATTCCTACCTGTCGCCCACCGGGTCGAGCGGGACGTATCGCGTGCGGGGCGATGCGCTGCACATCGAACCGGGGCCGGGCAACACCGCCACCGTCTTCCTGCCGATGCGTCAGCAACTGCTCGCGGTGGGCGACATCTGGGCGGTGGACGTCGAACTGGATTACGACGAGCGTGACTCGCTGGGCGCGTACGTCACGGTGTCAGCCGATTTCGTGCAGCCGGGCCGCGCTTCGGAAAACTTCAACCGCCGCAACGTGCCGGGCCTGTTGGTGCGGCGAACGACGCTGGACCAAGGCGTGGTGCGACTTCACAGCGTCTATCAGCGCAGCGCACCGATCAACGATCTGAGCGCCCCGAGCGATTCCGGCGGCGAAGGGTTGAGCGACCCGGGCGGCCCACTGACCATCGTGGTGCATCGCGTCGCGGCGAACCGGTTCGCGTTTCATGTGGGCGTTGCCGCCACCGGCGAGCTGATCAAGCTGGGCGAGCGCACGCACGATGAACTGGCGACCTATCGCGACCTTTGCCTGGGCTTTGAATGCTACAGCATGCGCGGCACCAGCACCGCGATGTTCAGCCGACTTCGCAAACTCGAACAGGTTGACCTTTGGAGGGATGGCGGCACCTAGCGCCGACCGCGCAACAACGCCGCCACGAAAGGAGGGATTCGTCAGTCAACGCAATGGTTTCACGGTGTTCCCGTACGACGGGGAGATTTTTCTTTACACGTCATCTACTCAAGGAGATTGCCATGTTTCGCAACGCAAAGCATCTGACAGCGGTGGTTCTCGGCACAATGCTGGCATGGAGCAGCACTGCCCAGGCGGTCATTCTGGTGGAGAACCATTCCTTCGAAGCCAACGCCGCCACCAACGAGTTCCCGATCGACTGGGTCGCGACCAATGCGGCAAAAACGTCTTCGCCCTCGGGCATCACCGATGGCACCAAGGTGGTTTACCTCGCCGGACTGAACCAGCGTGTGCTGCAGGCGCTGCATCACGAGGACACCTCGCCGCTGCTCTGGTCGGGCGATGAGATCTTCGAAGTCACCGCGACGCTGGGCAAACCGACGTGGCGGCTCGACACCGACAACGACGGTGTGCGCTTCGTCATCGGCCAGTATCACGAAGGCGTCTACACCGAACTGGCATCGTCGATCATCAGCATCGACCACCTGCTGCCCCAGTCGCCCAGCACCACGACGGTGTTCGAGGATTTCACCGTGACGTTCGACACCAGCGTGTTCGACGTGGCGCCGACACCCGGATCGCAGGTCTACATCGCGTTCATCGCCCAGAAGATCGCCGCCGGCGGCAGCAACGCCACCACCGCTTCGGCGTACGTCGACAACGTGCGCGTGGCGCTGGTGCCCGAGCCTGCCTCGCTGGTGCTGATGGGAACGGGAGCGCTGCTGGTGCTGCGCCGTCGTCGCGCGGTGCTGTAACGGTTCGTTCATGCCGCGTCGCGCCGCCTTCGTTGCGTGCGACGCTTTGTACCGGAGTTTTATCATGACAGCGCCATCCCGTGCGCGATCTCGCGGTTTTACGCTCATCGAACTGCTGGTGGTGATCTCGATCATTGCACTGCTGATAGCGCTGCTGTTGCCAGCGCTATCGGCAGCGCGAGACGCCGCATACCGCGTCAAGTGTGCTTCCAACAGCAAGCAGATGCTCACCGCCATCATGACCATGGCGGCGGAAAACGACGGCAAGTACCCCCAGCACGAAGCCGTCTTCCCCGACCACGTGAAGGCGACCAACACCATCGGCACCTCGCTGTGGGAGGAGATGTACCACGGCGGGTACCTCGTCGACGGCAGCATCACGATCTGCCCGCTCACGCAGGATTTCGGCTGGATCTACACCGACAACAAGTTTCGCGAGCCGGGCGGCGGCTGGGGCGCGTGGAACAGCACGCCCACCGCCAGCAACATCGCCACCAGCTACGCGTTCTTCGCCCACTACATCACCGAGGCACACTCCAAGGTGACGTGGATGGACGATGAACCCGCCTGGCCCAACACCATGGCGGAAGGCACCGCCAACAACGTTCTGCTGTCACATCGCATCGTGCGGATCTCCATGGGGTCAGGACCCAACGGCACCAACGTCTACGACTTCGGCCACCGCGGACGGCAGTGGGGAACCGATGGCGTGATCGCATCCGAATCCACCGTCGTCGGCTACGGCGACGGGCACGCAGTGATCCGCGGCAAGGATGAACTTCGCGCCCGGGCACGCGTGCTCAAGCCCGGCCGGGTCGGATACGAAATGGAGTTCTACTATTGAAATCGCTACCTGCTGTTTCGTGGCGTCGTCTGATGCGTTTCACCGTTGTCCTCAGCGCGCTCATGCTCGCGCTGCTGCTGGGGGCCGCGGCGCAGGGACCGGCCGCAACCGAACCGAAGATCATCCCCGCGCGTCCGCCCGGCCGGGTGCGTCCCCCCGTGGTCAATCCCTACGCCAACGTCGACTGGGACACCGCGCATCACCTTCATTCGCTGTCGCACATCCACACCGGCTGGGGCGATGCGCCGCCGATCTATCGCCGCGTTCGCGCGCTCTACGATCGCGGCATACGTCACTTTCCCTTTTCCAACTACTACCCTTCCGCCCCCTACTACCCACTCAAGGATTACCTGCCCGATTTGCCCGATGATGTACTCGTCGGCCCCAACGCTGAACATCACACCATGACCAACACGCCGCTGCACTTCAACAGCCTCGGCAGCTTCTTCCGCAGCGGCAGCCCGCAGGGAGAGCAACCCAAAGGTGTTCGCCGAACCTGGCAGCACGCTTTCCGCGCAACGCTCGATCACCTTCAGTTTCCCGATGGCGGCGGCATCACCATCAACCATCCCGTATGGTCCAGGCTCACCCTCGCCCAAACCATCGAAATGTTCGACTACGACCCGCGCGTGCTCGGCATCGAGGTGTACAACGATGTGTGCGAGAAACGCACCGACACGCCCGAACTGGGCTGGAGCGATGACTACTGGCAGACGATGCTCGGCACGGGTCGCTTCGTGATCGGCTTCTTCGTCATCGACCACTCCGATGACGACCCGCTCGGCCGCAACGTTCTGCTTGTGCCCGAACTGACGGAGCACGAAGCGATGCGCGCCTATCGACGCGGCGCGTTCTACGGCGCGCTGCGCGGCACCGCCAAAATCAACCGCATCAGCGTCGATCTGCCCATCGTCAGCATCGACACGGACAAGGGCGAAAAGGTGCGTTTCATCACCCAGACAGGCGTGGTCCAGGAATCGCAGGGCAACCGCGCCGAATACCGCCTCACCGGCCGCGAAGTCTTCGTCCGCATCGAAGTCGACTGCCCCGAAGGCGAACGCCTCTTCTCCCAACCCATCATGTTCGTCCCATCTCCGAAAAAGTAACCGTCACCACCCATTACAAACGACCGGCTCTTCTCTAAAACCCGGGGATGGCCATCCCCCGGCTTTAAAACGTGTTGCTCCGTCGCAACGCGCGCACAAAGATGCACGCGATGGACTTGAATCGCCACTGATTTTCGGGTAGAATTAGGGTTGATTTGCGCGGATTGCCGAGCAGGTCGCCCGCCCGAATCGCCGAAATCATGTCGTGTTTGTCGTGGGGGTGACATTGCTGAAAAACGATGGAAATATTGATTTTCAAAGGAGATGCGTACTGATGTGCCGGGGTGGCCCCGGGGGGGGGACGACATCGCGTTTTCCGGATTCAGGATGTGTGTCTGACTCGGGCGGTGTGCGTGGCTCGCTGAAGCGACGACGCCGGAGTGCGCCATGTGCGCTGTGGGTAAAAACCAGTGGATCAGAGGTCGGAGGTCCGCCCCATTGGCCAATTCCGTTGGCCATCCGCACGTTTTCCAGCGTTTCCGGGAACTTTGCCCTGGCTCGTGCGTCGATTGTGATTGGGTCGCCGAGCAAGCCGATTAGAATGGGGCGGGTGGTCTGCCCCGGGTTTTGCAGAAGGGACCGGTGTTCCGGGCGATCGGGAACTTCAAAGGGCTTTCGGGGGAAGTTTCCGGGGCAGCTTTCCGGGAAGCTCCGGAGTTTTTCAGGGGACCCGGGCATTTTGGGGCGGCGCGTGACGCGACGGCCCGCATGAAAGGAGCAAGCCGATGAAACGATGGACCCTGGTGTGGTCGACGGCAGTGGTGCTGAGCCTGGGCGGCGGAATGGCGTCAGGGCAATCGTTTGAGGAGCGGCTTGAACGCGTGCGGCAGCAGCGCGAACAGGAACGCGCCGCCCGGGCGGCTGCGGCAACGGCGGCGGTGACCGAAGCCGGCGTCGCGCAGGAACCATCCATCCCCCAAAAGATGCGCACCATGCTGCGGCAGGTGGAACTGGAAGAGGTCACCGCGCGCGAGGCGTTTCAATGGTGGTCGCGCACCACGGGGATTCCGCTGGTGATGGACTGGACCGCGCTGGAACTGGCGGGTGTTCTGCCCGATGCACGCGTGTCGCTGAAACTGGACCACGTGCCGGCCGAGCAGATGCTGCACCTGCTGATCAAGCAGGTGGCGCCGGACGTGCCGATGATCTACGAATCGACGCCCTGGTACGTGCAGGTGATGACCAAGGAACAGGCGAACCAGATCACCGTGACGCGGATTTATGAGATTAACGACCTGCTGGTGCGCGTGCCCGACTTCAAGGGGCCTGAGTTCGATCTGGAAAACGCGCTGGACACCAATCGTCAGTCCGGCGGTCGCGGATCGAGCGGCGGCGGCGGCGGTGGACGCAGCGGCGGCCTGTTCTCCGACGACGACAAGGATGACAAGGAAGTGGTGCTGACCAAGACGGAGCGCGGTGAGCAGATCGCCACCCTCATCCGCGACACCATCGAGCCGGAAACGTGGGATGTTTACGGCGGGCGCAGCACGATCCGTTACTTCGAAGGCAAGCTGGTGGTCAACGCGCCGATGTACGTGCATCGTCAGATCGGTCTGCCCATGCCGTCGCGTCACAACCGAACGGCGGCACCTGCGGGAAACAGCGTGCGTGAGCCGGCCCGTACCCCCTCCGGCCGTCGCACCGTTCCCCCGCCGCGCGGCCGCAACTACAACCCGGCGCGGGCTCCGGGCGTGTCCGGGGTGCAGCAATAACCCCTCGGCGCGCTTCCCGCCGTGCCTGATCCGTTTGCCTTAACGCACAAACCCGCCGTTTACGCGATGCTGGCCGCCGGGGCAGCGCTGTTCACGGCAGCGACATCGACGCGCCGGCCCGATTCCGCCGAGCGCACCGCCGCTTCCAGCACGCGCATGCACGCCAGGCCGTCGTCGAAGTTCGGCTGAACGGAACCGTTCTTGGCGATGGCGTCGAGGAAATCGACGACGGCATGCACGAACGCATGTTCGTAGCCGATGATGTGACCCGGGGGCCACCACGCCGCCACATACGGGTGTGTTGCCTCGGTAACAAGGATGGTGCGAAAGCCACCGCTCGTGTCACCTTCGGTGCGATCGTAGAACTGCAGTTCGTTCATACGTTCGAGGTTGAAGATGATGGATCCCTTGGAGCCGTAGATCTCAAAGGAGTTGTAGTTCTTGCGACCCCCTGCGAATCGGGACGACTCGAACGACCCCAGCGCGCCGTTCTCGAACTGCACCACGAGAAACGCGGCGTCGTCGACGTCGACCTCGCCCATTTTGGCGTTGCTGGTGTCGTTGCCGCCGCCCGCGTTGAAGGTGGAGGCGGATTCAACGATTGGTCGCTGCTTGATGAAGGTGGTCATCATGGCCTGCACCGAGGCGATCTCACCGACCAGGTACCGCGCCAGGTCGATCGAATGGCTGTTGAGATCAGCGTGTGGGCCGGCGCCCGCCGTTTCCTTGCGCAGGTGCCAGGTGAGCGGGAAGTTTGGATCCATGATCCAGTCCTGCAGGTAGCAGCCGCGCCAATGGTAGATCTGCCCGATGCGTCCTTCATCGATGAGTTGCCGGGCGTACGCGACGGCCGGGCAGCGACGGTAGTTGTGATTGACGTAGTGCACCAGCGGCTTGCCCTGCACCGCGGCGGCGAGTTCCTCGCCCTGTTCCAGCGTGAGGCAGAACGGCTTCTCGAGGAACACGTGCTTGCCCGCCTTCACCGCCGCCAGGGCAATGTCGAAGTGGAGGTTGGGCGGTGCGGCCACGTCCACGATGTCGATATCGTCGCGGGTGACGGCCTTTGTCCAGTCCGTCTCGATCTCCTGCCAACCCCATCGGTCAGCGAACTCCTGCAGCGGGCCGGCGTTGCGACCACACACCACTTTCATCACAGGTTCATAAGCTGTGTCAAAGAACAACGGCGCTTCCCGCCATGCCTGGCTGTGCGCCTTGCCCATGAACTTGTAGCCGATCATTGCGACGTTCAGTTTCTTCTTCGCCACCGCGTGTGCCTCCCGATCATTAACGTTTGTAAGCAGACTGCCTGATCTTCTTCAGCGATATGCCATGCGTCAACTCTTTCCGGAATCAGATCGCATCGACTTCCATGTTGAACACCTTGGCGATCATGTTGATGTCGTTGAGGTTGTGCCCCTGCATGACCAGGTAATGATGCGACGCCAGGCTGTTCATGAGCCTGTGTCCATCGCGCACCTTCACCAGACCTCCGTTGACGCAGTCCGAATCGGGGTACTGCACATAACCCTTGAGCGTGCTCTCCGCCACGGTGATGCGATCCAGCGTCGGGTGCAGCTTTGCCAGCGTGGTCGGCCCCGTGGGAAAGCGCGCATCGATGGCGGTGGCGTTGTCGTTGACGATCGCCAGCACCTTCTTGCGCAGGGTCCAATCGGTGGCGAACGATTGGGGAATCACCCCCATGTACCCGCAATGGGCGATGAGAATGTGGTTCTCCGGTTCGTCTTCCACCTCGGGGAAGTGCGAGATGCGCTCGTGCTTCAACGCTGCCTGCCCCATCAGGAAAGGGTACAGGTTGGTCATGAAGATGGGCACGCCCAGCGACTTGTGCAGCAGATACTTCGAGAGCATCGACATCGTGTCGCCTTCACAGCCCCAGATAAGCTGCCGCTCCTGGTAGAGGAGGTTGAAGGCGAGGCATGGCGTGGTGTCGGAAAAGTGAGACTCGTTGAGGCAGTTGATGCCGAGGCCCTGAATATCGGGGTCGGCATCGAGTTCCCGCTTCAGCGCGAGATACATTTTGCCCGCGCTGGTGACCGGTTTGCCCTTGGCGCCGTTGCAGCCGAACTGTTTCGTCGCCAGCGCCGCCTCGGCTTCGCTGTCGGGGATCGCCATCGCCGCCTGTCCCAGCGCGCGGTAGCTGCGCTTTTCAATCGACACGCCGAACTTGGCGAAGATGCGCTGCGTGCATTCGTCCTCCCACCAGTAGAAGCGTTTGAAGATCGGTGCCTGCGCCCCCTTGCCGGGGTTGTCCTGGTAGACGACGAACTTCGCGTTCCTGAGGTCGCGACGGACACGGAGGGCGGCACACACTTTGCGCGTCTGCTCGATGTCGTAGGGGGCAATGGTATCAACGCCCTCACTTCGGAGGTAGCTGATGAGTTCCCAATCCCACATGGACATGGTGCCGAACTCACTGGTGATCACGAGGATCGGTCGATCGATCGCGCGGAAGTCGGCGACGCGCCGGTAGCCTTCGCCGAGAAACTGCGGGAAGATCACCGCGTCACAGTCGGGCAGCGCGGCTCCCAGCGGCACGGGGGCAAGCAGTTCAGCGTCATCCGCGAGCAGACGCTGAAGGTTGGTGAGTTGCACATCGAACCCGTCGTCGCGGCCGGGCTCGAAGTAAAGCGGGACAAGGCGTGGTTTACTCATGTTTTCCTCAATGGTTCAATGTGCGCCCGCCGTTGCCGTTTCCGATTCGACCTGCTCGGAGATCTGCTTGAGCACCTTGACGCTTTGCGCCACCGCGGCGTCCTCTTCCTCGTTGTAGTCCGGGTGCAGGTAGTCGATTTCCATGGCCAGGAAGCCCTGATAGTCGGCCGCCTTGAGCAGACGCGCCAGCGTCAGGTTGTCGATGAACCCATCGCCCACCGGCGTGCAGGCGAAGAAGCACCAGTCCGTCACCTTGCGATCGGGCGCCGCCACCTTCAGGTCCTTGATGTGCGTTGCCAGAACATGCGGCGCCAGCTTCTTCATGCCGTCCACCGGATCGTCCAGCAGGCGGGCGAAGTTGCCCGTGTCGAAGTTGATGCCCAGCCAATCCGTACCGACGCGTTCCAGAAGCTGCAGGCACTCATCGGCGGTAAAGTCGATGTGGTTTTCGATCGCCATCTTGATGCCGTGATCCCGCGCCACGGGCACCGCTTCCTTGAGCATGGCGACCAGGCGATCGATCTGTTCCTGGTGATTCTCGAAGCGGAAGGTGAAGGACGACCCCACGATGCGCATCACGTTCGCGCCGATCGCCTTTGCCTGATCGAATGCCTTGATCATCGCCCTGAATTCGTCCTTGTTCTTGCCGCCCTCCAGACCGTCGGGATGACCCCACGCCCAGACGCGATCCATGTTGTACTTGTCCAGGCGCTCGGCGACCGATCGCATGTAGCCCGCATCGTCGCGCTGATCGACGAAGCACGATTCCAGCGACACGCCGTCAACCCCCAGTTCGTGGGCGCGATCGATGAAATCCTCCAACGTCATGCGCCGCAGCGGCTGGTTCTGGAACGGATACACCTCGCCAAAGAAACGGTGGTAGCAGTAGCTGTCGATCCCTACTTTCATCGCAAAACTCCTTAGCAAGGTGAAACGGGAAGAGGTTGAAAGATCATTGTGTGATTCACGGTTGGCACGACAAGGCGGGGTGCTTCGGTCTGCGCAGTTGCCGCCAGCGCCAGTGTTTGCTCATCGCACGTGTTGAATGCGAACATGCCGAAGTGATGCGGCACCAACCACGGGACGCGCAGCGTTCGACACAACGCGATCGCCTCATTGAGCGACATGTTGCCCGGCACACCGTGCTCGCGACGATACGCATCGCGTCCGTTGCACGGCAGCAGCGCCACATCGATCCCCCACGGCGCCAGCGTGTCCGCCAAACCGTCGTAAGGAATGGTGTCGCCCGAATGGTACAGCGTGCATGTCGGTGTCTGCATGACGAATCCGAGGAAGCGATGCCGCCCCTCATCGTCCCGCTCCATTTGCTCGTGCGCCGATGCGACCACGTGCAACTGCAGCGACGCGCCCACAGTTAACCGCACCCCCGCGTCCACCGCAAATGTGCGATCTCTCGGCACGCCGATGCGCCAGGCATGCTCGGATTCCGCAGCGGGAATCACGAAGCGACACTGCGGATTGTTGCTCGCGATGGCTGGCAACGTCCCGGGGTCCATGTGATCCGTGTGACGATGCGTGCACAGCACCAGATCGATGTCGCGCAGCGCCTGCGGCTCAATCGGCGCGGGCATCATTCTCGTGTGAGGAAACAACTTGCCCGCATACTTCACCGCCAGACTGTTGGACAGATACGGATCGATCACGATCCGCAACCCCGCCATGCGGATGACGAATCCCGCCTGTCCCAACCACGCAACGCGCACCTCACCGACGCCTGCCTCGGCGGCAAGCATCGCGATCACATCACATGGCTCCACATGGACTCGCAACACTGTTCCTTTACGTCAACACGGCGCTTGGCGCCAGCACTTCAAGAAGATTCCGCACGGCCGCCTCCACCGCGTTGTTCACACTCTCACCGGTAAAACCTCCGATGTGCGGCGTGCAGATCACCCGTTCGTGTTGGAGCAGGCCGGTCACCTTTGGCGGTTCGGTTTCGAACACGTCCAGTGCGATACCGCCGAGCTGACCCGACTCGAGCAACGGAAGCGCGGCTGCGGTGTCGATCAACTGATGACGCGCGGTGTTCACGATCAGCACACCGCGCTTCATCGCTGACAGCCGTGCCTCATCAAGCAGCGTCGAGCCGTCCTCCGGCGGGGGACAATGCAGGCTTATCACGTCCGCCTCCGCCACGATCTGATCGATCGATGCATACGCAAACGCATTCCCAGGGCTGAACGTCGCATCGGGGTAAACGTCATACGCCAACACACGCATGCCCAACCCCAGCGCCATCCTCGCCAGGCGCTTGCCGATCTGCCCGCAACCGACGATGCCGAGGACGCGTCCGCTCAGTTCGATGCCGCGCATCCGTTTCCACTGCCCCGCCTTGATCGCACGGTCGCTTGCGGGAATGGCGCGCGCCAGAGCGAACATGTGGGCGACGGCCAGCTCCGCCACCCCCTGCGCGTTGGCGCCGTTGGCTGGAAGCACCGCGATGTTCAATCGCTTCGCGGCATCGAGGTCGATGTTGTCGATCCCCACCCCGTTGCGTGCGATCACCTTCAACGTTGTCGCCGATTCGAGTACCTCCGCGGTGACCGGCTCGACACCTGCAAGGTAGCCGCTGCACCCACCGATCGCTTCGCGCAACTGCGTCTCGGTGGGCTGCTTTCCCTCACCGCACAGCACCACTTCGCAACCGGCGCGGCGCAGCGCGTCCAGCGCCGGGTGTCCGCCCGCCGCGGTGATCGACCGGGGAGTGACGAGCACTTTCATCATTCGATGACAACCTCGCCGTTGCGGATGAAGATGCGCTTGGGAAACCCTTCGCGCTCGATGTCGCCGTAGTTGTGTCCCGCTTCGGCCGGGTAGGCGCAGAACGAGATCAACGGCTCGTTGCCGGTATTGATCGAGCGATGCGCCCAATGGGGCGGCACGTACACCATGCGGTTTCGCATGATCGGCTCCGCCACGCATTCACCATCGACCGTCTTGTTCATCATGTATCCCTGCCCGCACACGCCGAGGTAGATTTCGCACGTGCCGCTGACCGTGTGGTAATGCCCCTTGGTCATGAAACATTCCTCACCGACGCGGCCGGGATAAAGCTTACTGATGCAGAAGCGCAAATGCCCCGACTCTTCCGGAATGTGCTTTTCGAAGACTTCGTAATGTACCGGATCGCCATCATCGATCAGACGCTGCAGCGCTGCCTCGTCGGCGTAGTACCCCTTCATGTCCGAGGCGCGGCGCACCAGATGAACGTCCGGTTCTTCCATCACGCCGGTGACCAAATCGATCGTCACGCCAAACGGCCGCATCAGGGCGGTGGATTCCATCGTTCCTTCCTTCACTCAAAAAAAATGTTCAGCGCGCCTCACGAGCGATGCGCGACAGTTCGTCAAACCGGGGCCCACGCACGGGAATGTCAACGTCGAACACTTCCGCAATCACGCGCGTCCAGCCATGGATGAAGTACACCCATCCATCCTCAACGATGAGGTTTCGCGGATTCTCCTGTGCACGGGCCTGATCGAGAAACACCAGGTCACCGCGATAATTGAACTCCCACGCCAATCCGTCCTGCGGGAACACCGCCGCATCCGTAATCGGCGAACCCGGGGCATCCTTACCCAGTCCGGTGGCGTTGACCACGAGGGAATGCGGCTTCAACGTTGCCATCAGCGCATCGTTGTCCTCGGGACGCGGTGCGGTGTGATACTCGATCGGCATCGTGGCGCCGTGATCCTGGTGGAACTTGCGAATCGCTTCGAGTCGACCCGGGCTGCGATTGGACACCACGATGCGCGATGGCCTGTTGTCGCCATGACGCGGCTCGAGAAAGTACGAGCTCAGCGCCACCGATGACCCACCCGCCCCCATCAGAAACACCTCCGCACCGGTGTTCTTCCAGTGATTCTCCGGAAGGAACGCCTCCAGCGACAGACCACTGGTGATGGGATCCTTGGCATGCCCGATCAGCCGGCCATCACGCTTGGAAATGCAACTGATCTCGCCAGTCTCCTGGGCGTGCGGGTCCAGTTCGTCGAACATGTCGCGGCAGGCGGCAAGCAGATCGATCTTGTGCGTCGTCACCAACCCGCCCAGCGACAACGGATCATCACGCAGAAACGACACCACGCGGCGATACACCTGCGGATCATCGTGCTGGCGGCAGTCGATGCCCTGAATCGCGACATCGCCCAACCCGAGATACTCCGCCCAACGCGGAAACACCCGCATGATCGACGATTTACCCGTCGTCACACCGATGAAATAAAAGGTTGGCTTCACCGTTGCAGGAAACTGCTCACCGGCTGATGCCTGTACCGCTTGAACCATGAAAACACTCCAGGACAAAAATCGTTCTGCTGATCGGAGTCACAATCTCACGCCATCGAGACGGCGAAGCAGATCCTCGTACACTTCGATGCGTCGATCGTAGAGCTTGCGTGCGTTGCGGTCGGGCGACACCTTCTCGCCTACCTTGATCCACCGTTTCGCCGCGGCGGGCAGCGAACGAACCAGCCCCACCCCGTGCGCCGCCACCAGTGCCGCGCCTGCCGGAGCGCCCAGCGACCGATCGATCCGCCGCACTGGCACGCCAAGGACATCCGCTTTGATCTGGTTCCACAGCCGACTCACCTCACCGCCGCCCGTCACACGCAGTTCCGACATCGCGAAGTCGCGATACAGCGACCCGAGCACACGCTTGTACAGCGCATACTCCAAAGGCACCGCTTCAAGCACCGCGCGATACAGATGCGCTGCCTGGTGATCCCACGTCAGTCCCGCCCACGCCCCGCGAAGGTGTGGCTGACTCGGCGAAACGCGTCCACCCAGGTGAGGCAGGAACAGGGGCAACCCGTCCGACAGCGACAGCTTCGCCGCAGCCGCATCAAGGTCGCGCAGCGTCAAGGTTCCGGTGTCACCTCCGCGGCTGGTGATCTCGCTCTGGAACCACTTGAGATTCATCCCCCCACCGTTGATGTAGGCGTAGGGATGCCACAGCCCTTCGATGACTGAACGGCCGCAACCGAGCATGCGATGCCGGCGGTCGGCTTTGAACGACGCCGTGGTCGCGGCAAACACCGAAGCGGTGCCCGCCACATCGACGCAGATGCCCTCGCGCACCGCCCCACCCGCCAGGAAGCTCGCCGCCGTGTCGCCGCAACCCGCCACCACCGGCGTACCACGTTTCAGCTTGCACGACCGAGCGGCCGCGGCGGTCAATCCCCCCACCACCAGGCTGGGTTTCACGATGCGCGGCAGCTTCGCTTCATCCACGTCGAACAGTTCGCACAGTTCGCTGTCCCATCGCGCCAGACGATTGTCGGCGAACCCGGAAAAGTGCAGATAGGTTTCGTCGATGAACGCCTGCGAGGCGTCCAACCCACACAAACGCATCGCGGCGTAACCGCCCGGCTGCACGAACGACGCCACGCGCCGGTAATCGCCCTTGCGCTGAGTCTTCCACCAGAGAATCTTCGGCCCATGGTTGTAGCTCGGGGCACAACCCGTGCGTGCCACCACCCGATCACCCGCTTGCCGTTCCATCACCGCGATCTGTTCCGCGCAGCGCGTGTCCAGCCACGAGTCGTAAGGGGTCACCGCCTTCCCGTCCGCTCCGATGCCGATCACCCCCGCCATCTGCCCATCGATACCAATCCCCGCCACCTCTTCCGCGGCGATGTCAGCCTCGGCGACACATTGACAAATTGTGCGACACACCGAGGCGAACTGACACTCGGGGTCCTCCTCCACCACGCCAGACCGAGGCGTGTGCAGCTTCGACGCCTCGAACGCCTGGGCCAGACACCTGCCATCACTCGAAAAGAGCACCGCCTTGGTGCCCTGCGTTCCGATGTCAACCCCGATCAACAGACTCATTGACCCGTTCCCTGCATCGCCCCGAGCCTCGCTCGTGTGATGGCTGAGTGGCGCACCACGTGCGCCTCCTGATCATCGCTGGAAAAACAGATCGAGCGATCCGCACCGATCACGATCTTCATCCCCTCGCCGCTTTGTGCCCGCTCATAGGCGCGGTCCAACTCCGATAGATGAAACGCATCGGAAATGATCGGCGTCACATCAACCGTGTTCCGCGCGATCAACTTCAACGCATCGCGATAGTCGCGCGGCGAACCACCCGTCATGCCCGTCACCACCAGATTCCTGTAATGGATCGGGTTGGTGTTCAGCGTCACCCCCGCCGTGCCGTTCGCCCATCCGGCAAACAGGCACAGGCGCCCGAACGGCGCGAGAATCTCCACCGCCTCCTGCTGCAACTGAGGCACCGGCACCGCCAGAATCACCACGTCCACACCCCGGCCGGATGTCTGCTCCGCCACCCAGTCGCGCACCGACTGCTTCGTCGAGTTCACCACGTCCGTCGCGCCGATCTGCCGCGCCGCCTCCAGGCGCGAGTCATTCAAATCCACCGCGATGATCCGCGAAGCGCCGCTGATGCCCGCAAGCATCATGTTCAACAGCCCCATCGGCCCCGCGCCGTAAACCAGCACCGCGTCCCCCACGTCGATCCGCGAGGCTCGCACGCCGTTCAACGCACACGACAACGGCTCCGCCAGCGTCGCTTCCAACGCCGACACGTTGCCCGGCAACGGCACCACGCTGCCCTGCGCGATCGCGGCGTGCGGAATACGCACAAACTCCGCGTGCGCGCCATCGAACGTGATGCCGAACGCCTCATAGTCCGGGCACATGTTCATCAGCCCGCGGGCGCACATCTCGCACGAGCCGCACCCGATGTTCGGCGCAACCCCCACGCGCATCCCCACCTCAAAGCCATGCACGCGAGGACCTGCCTCTTCGATACGACCGACGAACTCGTGACCCAGCGTAATCGTCTGCCCATCGGTCAACTTGCGGTGACCGTGCCGGATGATCTTCACATCCGTCCCGCAGATCGACGCCGCTTCCACCCGCACCAGCAATTCATCGTCACCGATCGCAGGAACGGCCACCTTTTCGATCGCCAGACCACCGCCCTGTGTGTACCTTGCCGCCAGCATACAAATTACACCTTTACGGCTTGCTCCAGTTCGACCGCCTCGTGCGTCCGAATGGATTGATTGATCGCCACCACTGCACGCACCGCTTCCAGACCATCCTGTCCCGTCACGCGCGGCATCGCATCGCCAAGCACACACTCAACGAAGTGCTGCATCTCCGCCAGGTACGCATCCTTGAACAGGTTGCGCCAGCTCACCACCGCCTTGCCGTGCACCTGCCCCTGCACATCGATCCACGTCAAACCATTTTGCTGTGCCGAGCCGAGAAAGAGCACGCCTTTTTCGCACAGAATCTCCACCCGCGCGTCGTAGCCGTAATGTGCCGGACACGCCCCGTCGATCACCCCCAGCGTGTCGTCGGCAAACCGGAACTGCGCCACCACGTTGTCGTAGAAATCCGGGTGCGACTCCTTCGCATCCGGACACTTGAAGTTGTGCCCCTCGGCATACACCCGGCGGATCGTCGAACCGGTGAACCAGTGCAGCGAATCGATGTCGTGACTGTTCACCTCGGCGACGATGCCGTTGCTCTTGGAAAGGTCGTACATCCACGCCCCGGGACCACCCGGGCCGCGGCCCGTCGACTTGATGTTCATCACCCGGCCGAGCACGCCCGAATCCAGCGTCTCCTTGGCTCGCATGAAGTTCTCATCAAAGCGTCGCATGAACCCGATCTGCAGTTTCACCCCCGCCTTCGCCACCGCGTCGTTGATCGCCTCGCACTCGGCGACGGTCACCGCCATCGGCTTCTCAAGAAAGATGTGCTTGCCCGCCGCCGCCGCCGCACACGCGATCTCGCAGTGCAAAAACGTCGGCGTCACGATCACCACCGCATCCACCTGCGCATCGCTCACAGCCTGGCGGTAGTCGCGGTACAGCGTCGACACACCCAACGCCTCGCCCGCCTGCTTCAAAAGATCGGCGTTCGCATCACAGATCGCCACAAGTTCCGCATCGGCGATGCGCTCAACAATGTTGCGGGCGTGAATCAACCCGGCGCGCCCGGCGCCGATCAGACAAAACTTCACCGTGTTCGATTGCAATGAACTCATCCTTACAGATTGTCAGGGGTGGACCGCGAAGGGCTTACATGCTTATTGTACGTATGTACGGTCATAATGCAAGCCGGCGGCCTTGGTTTTTTAAGCTACTCCTCATCGCGTTGTCAGCGATTGGTGCCCGTCTGAAAAGTTGTCACACAGCGGGATTGGCACCGTACTGCGACGCGGCACACTCCCGCATGCTCAGAGCAACCGCGATCAGCGGAATCCCCAAATGTAACCCTGCGCTGCCGAGCCGATCGCGACTTCGATCGTCTTTCCGAGCTCGCCATCCGCGTAGGCGTACCAGCGGGCCGAACCATCCACGTGCACCTGATTGAATCCTTCGGGGTTGGCGGTTGAAAGATCCATGCCGCCCGCCGAGGTGTGCGGCGCGTGCCGCCAATACCCCTGGGTGCCGCGCCAATCTTCGATCAGGTCGGCGAAGAGCCCCATGTTTGGCGCATCATCCACACTGACAGGCGCGGGGGCCACCATGTACCATGGACCGCCCCGACGCGCGACCCAGTTCTGGCGAAAGTCCGCAAAGTAGGAATAACCCCAGGCGTAATACTCGCCGAGACTACCCGCGGGGTACGCCGCCACCTTGTGATACTCGTTCCACGCCGTTTCAAACGAGTGCAGCGAATCCGCCTCCGCCGTCGCCGGACAGTAGAAGGCGCGCGTGCTCGTTTCGACCGTGTAGCCGTCGAGGTAACCGACCCAGATGTCACGTATGTCCGTAGCCGGGTTGCCGTTGTACGCGACCTGCGGCGCCCAGAGGTGCGACGCGGGGTTGGTCGGATCGCTGCGACGTCGCTCGGGGTACTTCCCGTCGTTGTCACCCGCTGCGGTGGTCGCGGCAACACCCACCGACCGCAGATTACTGAGGCACAGCGTGCGCCGCGCTGATTCACGTGCCCGCGACAACGCAGGCAGAAGCAGCGCGATCAGCAACGCGATGATCGCAATCACCACGAGTAACTCGATAAGGGTGAAACCGCGAGGACGGAACGTTATCGAAGTGCGCGTCATAGGCTGTTCCCTTCAAGCCTGGTTCAAATCGATCGATCGACGCTTCTCCCACCTCCATGGGACCTCGGAATGGAAAGTCGACATCCGCGCGTTAACGCGGATGCCGAGAGGCAGGTTTTACTTGCGACGACGCAGCATCAGAACAGCACCAGCGCTCAGCAGCACCAGCGAAGCCGGCTCGGGAATGGCGTACATCTGAATGACCTGACCGTTGTCCGTGTCCACCAGACGCAGCGCGATATCCGAAGGACCATCGAGAACCAGATTCGCAAAGTTTTCAACCGTGGCGGCGGACAACACGTCCCAGGTTTCACCTTCCGCGTAGGCGTAGGCGCTGAAGTCCGCGACAATCGTCGCGCCTTCCCGGATCGACGCCGTGTCAGCAATGTTGATCACCGACAGACCACCCAGCTCATCGAGGACCAGTTCCAGCACGCCACCGTGACCGTAGTTGATCGCGTTGATTTCAGCGGCGCTGCCCTCCACGCGGAACACCCCGTTCGCCGAGATGTCGATCCGCCCGGTGGTGATGTCGAGCGTCCCGCCGGAAATGCTGTAGACCGCGTGGGTGTTGACGGCCCCCTGACCGATCCACAGGCCTGAACCATCGATAGTCACCGCACCGTTCGTTTGCGTAAACGTCACCTGCGAGTCATTCGTGTTCCCCAGCGCCATCCAGTCGCCCGCATGGAACTCACCACCGCTCAGCTCATAACTGCTGGCGCGATTGAACAGTGCGAAGCCGCCAAGATTGACCGAACCGGCCGACTGAACGCCATTGAACGAAGCTGTGGGATCGATGCCGGCCCAGAGATAGCCCGCCGCATTGATCTGGCCGCCGGTGATGTTCACCGAAGCCTTTGCCCCCCACCCCCAGTTGAGCCAGCCGGCGTTGAGCGTGCCGCCGCTCATTTCCAGATGCCCGTTGTCGTCGGTCCAGCCCCCCAGAACCAGGTCGTTGGCCACGTTAAAGGTCGCATTGTCGCGGATGGTTAGAACGCTCGCGGCATCGTTGAGGTTTCCGCGACCGATGTCGATGCGGTCCACCAGCGTCAGCATCGCGTCACCTTCCAGGGTTATCGTGCTGGGATTGCCCGCACTGCCCAGTCGCGACGTTTCGCCGTTGACGGTCATGTTCGCGCTGCCGCCGAGCGTCAGGTGGCCCGCTCCGACATCACCGATGTAGAGGATATTGGCAACCGTCACGTTTCCGCCGGTCTGCACATACGAACCGCTGGTGTCGCTGTCGCCGCCCACCCCCAGGCGGAAGGTTCCGCCCATGTTGAAGTCCGCGGCGTTGTTCACCACGCCGCCGCCCCCGATCTGAAGAATGCTCCCGTCAACGGGCGACTGATTCGGAAGCATCTGTGTCTGGTTGTACCAGATGTTGTCCTGCAGATTGCCCGTCCCACCGGGCCAGACATACG
>CAZEFM010000058.1:20949-23671 GCA_964511575.1 uncultured Phycisphaeraceae bacterium
CGCCTCCCGCATAAAGCAATATCATTCGGTTATTAAGTTTGTAATGGTTTTATGCTCTAGGGCAGATGCGCCTTTTCTCCCTCACGTCAGCAGTTCGCGTCCCGCATTCGACAACGCAACTGCGGCCCGGCTGACGCCCTGATGGAACGTCGCCTTCAACGGTTCTCCGCCTGCTTGATTTCCTCGTGGGTGAAATAGTCCGCCACGATGCCCTGCTCAGGGATCTCCACCTTCGCGGTCCAGGCGATCGCGTTCAGTATGACCTTGCGGAATTGCTCGTTTTCCCAGGCGTCATAGAAATGGCCGCAGGAGGTCCCAAAGCCCCGGCCGCCGTTGTCACGCTCACGCGCCCAGGCAACGACATTGCCGTCGCCGGCACGCCCGTTCAGGGCCGGCACATCGAGAATCGGCTGCGTGCTGCCATCGGCCGGAAAGCGGATGTTATAGTAATACTCATCCCTCAGATTGAACGGCTGCACACCACGGCAGATCGGATGATCCGTGCTCGGCAGCTTCACATCCGCCTTGATGGTGTTGATGGCCGAGTACCAGTTGCGCTCGCCGTTCTGCTCCCACTGAAAATAGCCGCCGGACCATTCCAGCATGTCGTCGCGATATGCCTCCGGGCCGAACACTGCGAAGTGGAACGTCACTAGGCCACAACCGCGATCCATCTGCTTCCGCACGAATTCGAGACGTTCGGGCGTTTCCAGATGAAGTGCTTCGCGACCGATGGAACCATCGCGACCATCGGAGATGATCACGATCGTGTCCGCCTTCTCCAGCGCGGTTTGATCCTCCGGCCAACCCTTGAAGAAGGTCGCCACCTCGACCTTGTCCGCCACGTTGGAGTTTCGCAGCATCACCGCCAGCAGGCGAACGCTCCACGCATAGTCGTGATACCCATTGCCCTCCGGCCCGTGACTTTCCGGACCTGCGATCAGCACGATCCGCCGAACCGGGTTACGCTCGGCATCCTCTGCCTGCAACGCCGGAGCCATACATGCCGCCAGGCACGCAGCGACAAGTGCAAACACGATCGTCAAAGCACCCTTGATTTTCACCACGCTCTCCCTGGTGCGGCCCGACGAGCCACGCCGCACGCCTTATGGTTGACGAATGGAGATGACAACGCTTCAACTCCCACTCTCCCGGCCTGGCAGACCATCTCCCACCAGCATTTGCCTCGAACTTCAGAGTTGCGTGTGCCCGCAATTTTTTGCGAACATATTCAGATCAACCACTATGTCCGTACAATCGTATCAAGACTGCCCGGAGACATCAAGCCTGATTTTCTCGGCATGCCGCAACGACGATGATTTTTCCGACGGAACGCATTAAACCTTTAGATAAAGCAGGTTGCGCGTTTTCCGGCAGGGAAGGTGCTTGCATGACAGGCGACCTTCTCCCTCCACTCGCGAGGAGCATCGCCGTTTTCCGCACCGCCTGCAAGTCGTGTCACGTGGAAAAGCATGTTTGACATGACCTATGGTTTGGATGGTATTCGGGAGAGCAAATTCGTACCCGGATGCGTGATCCGCCCGATGAAGAACGGCCGGTGTCGCCCCAACCCGATGTCGGAATGGCGCCGGGCAGCGCGCGGGGCGAGCTTCAGACGTAAAAACCTTTGACAGGACAATCGTTTTCGGGCACCCTTGTCGCGGAAGACGCGACAACTTGCGGCGCAACCATGGTTTCCAAGCCAGAGGCACGATCGGAAATGCAGAACACCGAAGAACCAGCATTGTTCGCCGAGGATGAGCGGTTTTCACTCGATCCCCAGTCGCCGGTCCCGCTTTATCACCAGATGGAGCAGGTCATTCTCGAGCGGATCCGGCGGGAGCAGGCGATCGGCCGCAAACTGCCGCGCGAGATGGATTTGATGAAAATCTTCGGTGTCAGCCGCGCCACGGTCAAAAAGACCACCGACCAGCTCGCCGACAAGGGGCTTATCGAGCGTAAACGGGCCGTCGGCACGCGCGTGGTGCGTACCAACATCACCGAGGACCTCGGCCGGCTCAAAAGCTACACCGAGCAGATGGAATCCAAGGGTCTGAAGGTCAGCACGCGCCTCATCGCCGCCCGGATTCAGGCACCCAGCAAGGAGGTGCAGGAAAAGCTTCGACTGAAAAAGGGGGAAAAGTGCCTGCAGATTCGCCGTCTTCGCGGCACGAGCGAGGTGTTCCCCGTGGTGCTGCTGGAATCGAACCTGCCCGCGAGCCTGGAAATCGACCCGAAGGAGGATTTTCAGGGCTCGCTCTATCGCATTCTCGAAGACAAATACCGCATCCCCATCGAATGGGCTGAGGAAACGATCAGCGCCCGCCCCGCCACGAGTGACGAAGCATCGCACCTGCGCATCAAAAAAGGCGACACCGTGCTGGTGATGGAACGCCTCACCTTCACGCGCCAGGACGCCCCCATTGAGTTCGTTCGCGCGGTGTATCGGCCCGAGCATTACTCCTTCTCGATTCGCCTCAAGCGCTAGCCTGCGCCCCCTATCGAAAGCCGATGCGATCTTCGTTGGCGCATCCGGTACCGGCGCGGCATTGCCGCAGGCCAACTTGCGAGAACGCGGCTTTACAGGGCCGATCTACCAGACGCTTGGCGCCGCAACCTTCGACTTCATCCGCATTGCCGGCGACGCTGCAAACAACTGCAGCGAGCGCAGGTAGTAGGGAAAGATCACAAAGGAATGTTTATTAAATTAAAAGATAAATTA
>CAZEFM010000059.1:0-19588 GCA_964511575.1 uncultured Phycisphaeraceae bacterium
CGCTACGAATACGACGGCCGGCATAGGCGAGAGCGAGAACTAATTGTGGATGTCCACTTTTTCCGTCCGCTTATTACTTTAGACCCGATGTATGCACCCTTCCGGCAGGAAATGCAGAATGCTTTGGGTGTTGCTCCGGTTTGGATTGAAGACCTTGAAATTCACAATGGTGGCGGGGGGTTGCATTGCGCAACCAACGTGGCGCGTCAGCCACACACCGAAATGGCAGAATGGTGGAATGAGGAGTAGTAGCCGATGACGTGGAACCTACGAAGCTGTGCTCTCATCCTTTTGGGACTTGTGATTACGATCCCGTGCGTGGCATTCGCGAACGCCGTGCCGGATGCGACATCGGTGTTGGACGATATTTTGGACGCAATTCAAAAAAATAATGTTGATTCTTATAGGAATGCCAGGGAGCAGGCGCTCAAACTTCCGGATGCTGAATTCGCTCTTCTTATCGAAAACCTGTCCAAACTGACTGGATGGAGGGCCTTGGCGGTTCGTGACGGTTTGAAGTTGCGACGGAATGATCCAGCCACCGCAAAAGACTTCGATGATCGGCTTAAAGAGATTGTGGAGCACCCGAACATGCGACGTGGGGGCGGATGGAGTTACATTACTTCACCCGACGTCGATCCTGACGGGAAGATTCGAGGTTTGCTGGAGACGCCCGAGCATGACACGCTACGCTTTGAGGCCGTGTTAGCAGTCCAAGGCAGACGCGACGCTGGTGATACGAGCGATAGTCTGCGTAAAAGTTTACTTGGGGGAATGACGGCGACCGATCCGGCAAACGTGGACCGTCAGATTAAAGTTCTGAGCGATTTACCGTCATGGACGACCATTGGAGAGGTCAGCTCAAACCTCTTTGTAAGAGCGAGGCGTAATCCAGGGGCAATCGATGTTCATGTGCCGCGCCTCTTGCAGGTCTATCGACAGATCCGTCAGAACCCCGATGAGAGAGCCTTTGAGACGGCAAGGCTTCTGGTTCTCGCGATTGCATCGGCATCACCCGAGTTGCAGAACCGTACGATTAACGAGTTGAGGGAGTTCGAGCGCGAACGGATGGCAGAACAGGGATTGCATCCATGGGATGACAATCGCGACGCAATCAAACAGCGCCGACGGGAGCTTCGAAATACCATTCAACAAGTGCGGATGGACCTGAATCGCGCTCAGGAACACGATACTCCTACGATCGTTGAAGAGCATGTGGATGCACTCACCGCTCTCAACAAACAACTCGAGCAGTGCGACGAGGAACTCGCGGCGTTGGCATTGTGGGAGGAACTGGAAACGTCAATTGCGGAGTCGAACGCCGAGCCGTCTGTGAAGGATGAGAATTAGCGCCAATCAATCGCGAGAAATGATCATGAAATGCCAATTGATTTATCTTCGATGTCGACGCGGTCTGCTGCTAAAAGAGGAGCCGAAACGGTGCCGGGGGCCGAAACGGTGTCCGTCACGAATGCCATTAACTTAAGGTTCAACTCCCTGTCCCAACAAAGCTTTTCGTCCTTCGTCGCGGGGTTTGGTCATGAGGCGGTGGGGTTTGGGGCGGCGCTCACATATTGCTGCGCTTGAATGGTAATGAGGATGAAGAGACGGGCGATCCGTGTCATCCGCGCGATCCGCGTGATCCGCGGTGAAATGGTGTTGCGGTGGGTGGTGCGGTCAATCCTCGGGGGTGTTGGTTCCGGATTGCCAGTTGTCGCGGGTGGTTTTGGATTGGGTGAGCCAGTGGAGGAGTTGGGCGGGGTCGCCTTGGGCGATGAGGTGGCGGGCCTGGGCGAGGTCGGCGGTGAAGGCGTCGATGGCGGTGAGGACGGCGTCGCGGTTGCTGGTGAAGACGTCGGCCCAGATGTGGGGGTCGCCTGAGGCGATGCGGGTGGTGTCGGCGAAGCCGGTGGAGGCGACGTCGAGCGAGCCGTGACGGGCGGCGAGGTCGACGAGCAGGACGGCGAGCAGGTGGGGCAGGTGGCTGATGCGGGCGACCTGGGCGTCGTGGTGGGGGGCGGCCATGACGAGCACGCGCATACCGAGGGTGAGCCAGAGGTCGCGGACGAGGGTGAGTGCGGCGGGGTCGGCGTCGGCTTCGGGGGTGAGGATGCAAGGTTTGCCGTTGAAGAGGTCGGCGGAGCCGGCATCGGGGCCCTGTCGCTCGCTGCCGGCCATGGGATGGGAGCCGATGAACCGCTGGGGGCGTTTGAGGTGGGTGCGCGCCAAGCGGCAGACATCGGCCTTGGTGGAGCCGACATCGGTGACGGTGAGGTCCGGCCGATCGCACGACGCCAGGGCGGCGAAGACGGCGGGGAACTGGCCCAGCGGGGTCGCGAGGACGACCAGGTCGCTTGGGGCGGCGGCGGCGGCGACATCGGTGGCGACGTCGTCGACCGCGCCGAGGTCGCGGGCACGCTCCACGGTGGCGACCTGGCGACCGACGCCGACGACGCGTTCGGCCAGATTTCGGGTCTTGAGCGCGAGGCCGAGGCTGGTGCCCAGAAGGCCTGTTCCGACGATCGTCACCTGTTGCAACCGGTCCATACGTATGCATCCACCGCTGGGGGGCGTTAGAATAGCAGTTTTCCGGCTGGGGGACGTGGCTCGTTGAAGCGACCACTTTTGGGGACGTGGTTCGCTGGAGCGGCCACGCCGAACGATTCTGACGAATCTGTGATGGACCACCATGACCGCACTGAACAGCTATCAGGGCACGTACGAGCTGGAGTTTGAGCGACCGCTGCTGCAACTGGAGCGGCAGATTGCCGAGCTGGAGTCGAACACGGGGCTGGGCAGCACGGGCGGTTCGAACCAGGCGGTGGATCTGGGCGTGGAGATCCGCAAGCTGCGCGAGAGCCACACGGCCATGCTGCGCAAGATTTACGAGAAGCTGGGGGCGTGGCAGACGGTGCAGGTGGCGCGGCATCCGGGTCGGCCTCAGCCGGTGGATTACATTCGCGCGTTTGTGAAGGACTGGTGCGAGCTGCACGGCGACCGGGCGTATGGCGATGACCGGGCGATTCTTACGGGTTTCGGCCGCATCGGTCAGCATAAGTGCATGATCGTCTGCCACAACAAGGGCAAGGAGACGCGCGACCGCATCGCGTGCCACTTCGGGATGGCGCATCCGGAGGGTTATCGCAAGGCGTTGTTGAAGATGAAGCTGGCGGAGAAGTTCGGGCTGCCGGTGGTGACGTTTGTGGACACGCCGGGCGCTTACCCGGGGATCGGCGCGGAGGAGCGGGGTCAGGCCGAGGCGATCGCGGTGAATCTGCGTGAGATGAGCCGGCTGAAGGTGCCGATTCTGTCGGTGGTGACGGGGGAGGGCGGCTCGGGCGGGGCGTTGGGGATCGGCGTGGCGGACCGGTTGGCGATGATGCAGTACGCCTGGTACAGCGTGATCAGCCCGGAGGGTTGCTCGTCGATTCTGTGGAAGACGGGCGAGGCAGCACCGCGAGCGGCAGAATCGCTCAAGCTCACCGCGGCGGACAACCTGCGCCACCGCACCATCGATGCGATCATTCAGGAGCCGCTGGGCGGCGCGCACCGTAACCCCACGCTGGCGGCGGACTTCCTGGAGAAGTGGATCATTCAGTCGCTGCGCGAGCTCAAGCGGTTCAAGATCGAAAACCTGATCGCCAGGCGGTACGACCGGCTGCGGCACCTGGGCGAAGTGGCGGAGCTATAGGCGATTCCGGTTTCATTGGCGGATTTCGGATTTTTACGCAGGGCTGCGGGGCGGGTGACAACGACAATTTTTCGGTGATTCCCCTATAGGCGGGGTTGGTGGCGGGACGATAATGAAGGTACCTATCCCGCGACCTGTTCAACGCATATAACGGTCACGCCCTGAAGGGCTCACAAGTGACTCCCATGGAGCAGCGCGTCGCGGGTTTTTTCATGCGCGCGGCGGGCGATTGTCATCTTTCCCGATCGCAAACGACCTTCTTACATTTCCGGCGACGGGTGGTGAACATCGAAGGGCTTCGATTTGCGGAGGATGCGCGGTTGGCGTGGGCGCGGCACTGCGCTTGCTCGGTGGTGTCGGCCGAATGACGGTCAGGTTTTTCCGGAGACGCAGGTTATGCCCACCGATATTCCGCTTCCGAGTGCGACCAGTGTGTTGACGCTGGTGATCAACATGGTGCTCGCCGCGGCGTTGACGAGTCTGTTGGCGTGGCAGTACACGCGTTTCGGTCGCACGTTGACGAATCGCGCGGCACTGGCGCGCATTCTGCCTTTCATTGCGCTGGTGACGGCGCTGGTGATTTTCATTGTGAAGTCATCGCTGGCGTTGTCGCTGGGCCTGGTGGGGGCGTTGTCGATCGTGCGCTTCCGCACGCCGATCAAGGAGCCGGAGGAACTGGCGTACCTGTTCATGGCGATCGCGGTGGGGCTTGGCCTGGGCGCGGAGCAGCGCATCATCACGGTGACGGCGTTCGCGATGATCTTCGGGTTTCTGATGCTCTGGTCGCATCGCGGGCCGGGCGGCGCGTCGCAGCATCTTTATCTGAACGTGGAATTCGCGAACAACAACGGCAGGGAAATCAACTACGACGATGTGCAGCAACTGCTCACGCCGCATGTGCGCGTGGCGGACCTGCGCCGTCTGGACAGCGAGAACGGCACGACGCAGGCGACGTTTTACATTGACTGTCGCGATGATCGTGCGGTGCTCAGCGCGATGGACAATCTCAGGAAGAACCTGCCGCACGCATCGATCAGTCTGATCGATCGTCAGCAGGGGCTCGGTTTGTAATGGGGGCGTGATGATTGTCATCAGGGATGCGCAGGAGTCGTCGCAGCCACGTCGTCGCTGGTCGCGTCTGATCGTGCCGTTGGGCGCGGTGGGGCTGTTCATCGTGGGCACGTTGGTTGGCGCGTATGTGATGCAGGACACGGCGGCGCGCGAGCGGATTCAGTTGACGCTCGCCAAGGCGCAACACGTGGGGCGGTATACGCGTGCCATGCTTGCCGATGCGACGCTGCCGGAGCTGCGCATCGAGATGAAGGATGTGCAGCGTCTGCAGATCAAGAACGCGCGCGACCAGGCGATGGCATCGGGGATTCTGTTCTCGGATGAGCAGCCGTGGGTGAATGCGACGGTCGGCGTGGACGGGTTGGGCGTGCCGGTGCAGATGCGGCTCAAAGGTCTTTTCAACGATCATCGCAACACGGACAAGTGGTCCTACCGCATCGACATGCCCAGCGATCACGCCTATGCGGGGATGTCGACGTTCTCCATTCAGCATCCGGGCACACGCAACTATCTGCACGAGTGGGTATATCTCGAATCGATGCGGCTGGAGGGGTTGCTCGCCCCGCGGTACGACTTTTCCAACGTGGTGTTCAATGGCGCCAACACGGGGGTGTTCGCGATCGAGGAACACGTGACGGATGCCTGGTTGACATCGCAGGGCCGACGCGATGGCGTCATCGTGCGGATGGACGACACGGATATCTGGCGACAGTACCTGGCGTTGGGGCAGCATTTCGGCGGGGTGTATCCCGTGGGGTTCGCCAACGCGCCAGCGGAGGAGTACCACGGCAAGCGAACGCGGCGCGACCCGGCACTGCGTGAGCAGCGCGACGCGGCGATTCGACTGCTGGTGCGCTTCACCACCGGCGAGCGCAAGGCATCGCAGGTGTTCGATGTGGAACAGACATCGCGCTTCCTGGCGATGCACGAGTTGTGGAGCAGCGATCATGCGCTGGGCCCGCCCAACGCGCGGTTCTATTTCAACGCCATGACGGGTCGGTTCGAGCCGATCGCCGGCGATGCGGAATCGGACTTCAATCGAGCGGCTCAGTTCGTGTCGCTGCCGATTTATCAGCACGATCGGCGGGATGTGGGATTGAGTGTTTTCTGGGCGCCGCGTTATCTGGAAGACCCGGTGGCGATGGAAGCGTTTGTACGTGAACTTCGCCGTTTGCTGGAGCCGGAGTATGTGGATGGTCTGGAGTCGCAGTTGGCATCGCGAGCATCGACGTATCTGGCGGCGTTGCGCCGGGAGTATCCGCAGGTGGAACCGCCCTGGGCCGGGTTGCGTCGGCGACAGGCGCAGTTGCGGGCGATGTTGAAACCTTCGCGAACGGTGTTGGCGTATGGGCAGTTGCGTGAGGGGCGACTGCAGGTGCAGGTGGGCAACGTGCTGGGGTTGCCGGTGGAGGTTCTGGCGATCCGGTTCGAGGATCAGCCATCGGTTGTGCCGCGTGTCGCGCTTGAGGCGAACGATGCGGTGGCACTCACGATGGCGGACCGCAACTCGGTGGTGCTGCCGCTGAAGCGTTTTGATGAGCGGATGCGTTATGCGCGGTTTGCGGCGGATGTGCCGGCCTCGGTGTGGCGGGCATCGGAAGCGGGTGAGCAGCCGGCCGTGCGGGTGCGCACGCGCATTCTCGGGAATGAGCGCGAGGTGTGGGTGGACGTGAAGATGGGTGATGCGCTGCTGCTGGAGGAGGATGCTGCGCCCGTGTGGCCGACGATGACCGAGGCGCTTGGGCGGCATCCGTTTCTGGAGCAGGCGGGAGAGCGCGTGCTTCGGATTCGCGCCGGGACGTGGGATGTGCCGGAGGATCTGGTGCTGCCGACGGGCACGGCGTTGCTGGCGGAGCCGGGCACGACGCTGCGGTTCGGCGCGAACGCGGCGATGGTGGTGAACGGTCCGGTGCTGTTTGAAGGCGAGGCGGATGCACCGATCGTGCTGGAGCCGACGGGGGAAACGTGGCCCGGGCTGGCGGTGCTGCAGGCGAAGGGCGAGAGCACACTGGCCAACGTGATGGTGCGCGGCACGCGCGGCATCGATCGGCACGGGTGGCGGCTGACGGGTGGCGTGACGTTTTACGAAAGCCCGGTGGCCTTGCGAGAGTCGCGCATTGCGACAAGCAGCGCCGCCAGTGCGGTGAACATGGTGCGCACGAGGTTCGATGTGCGGTTGAGCGAGTTCGTCGGGTGCGCGTTCAATGGTCTGGCGGCGGACTACAGCACCGGGTCGATCGCATCGACTTTGTTTGCGAACGTGAAGGGCGATGGCGTGGCGGTGTCGGGTGGCGAGGTGCGCATCGATCAGGTGACCGCCAACCGCATCGGCGATGAGGCGATCGCGATTGGCGAGGATAGCCGGGCCGAGATCACCCGGACGACAGTGATGGCGGCGCGGTTCGGCATCGTTTGCCGGGACACATCGTTCATCGAAGCGCATCGGGTGCAGATCCGCGACAGCGAGGTGGGGTTGGCGGCGTACGTGCGCAAGCCGGTGTTCGGGCCCGCGGCGATCAACGCGCACCAGACGGAACTGAGCAACGTGCGCCAGCCGACGCTGGTGCAGACCGAATCGTGGATCAAGCTGAACGCCCATTCCATTCCGGGTGTGGATCTGGATGTAAAGGCGTTGGACAACGCACCGTAGTTTTGCGGGAAGGTGTTATGCGTGATATTCCCATCGCGCTGTCGCAGCGTCATGAAGCGAAGCTGGTTCTGCCGTTGACGCAGTTGCATCGCGTGAGCATGTGGCTTCGGGTGAACGAGTCGGAGTTCGACCCGGCCTACACGCCGCGCTGGGTGAACAACATTTACTTCGACACGGAGGAGTTGGACGCTTACAACGACACGGTGGAGGGCGCCGGCCGTCGCGTGAAGGTGCGGCTGCGCTGGTACGGTGACCAGCAGCCGGTGATGCGCGGCACGCTGGAGTTCAAGTGCAAGGTGGGGGGAATGGGTTGGAAGCGCAGTTGCCCCCTGGACGAACCGATCGACCTGACGCAGTCATGGCGATCGATCGCGGGACAGTTGCGTCGCCTGCTGCCTCAGGAGCATCGGTTGATCTTCAATCAGGTGAATCGTCCGACGCTGATCAACCGCTATCACCGCGCGTATTACATCTCATTCGACCGGGCGGTGCGGATCACGTTGGACACGCACATCCACGCATGGTCGCAGACGATGGGGTTGCGGCCGAATCTGCGGCGTCGCCTTCGGCTGGATGATTACGTGGTGCTGGAGTTCAAGGCGGATCGACGGGCGACGCGGTTGCTCAGCGACGCGATCCACGCGCTGGGGTGCCGCGTCGACAAGCACTCGAAGTATGCGACGGGATTGTCGGGCGTGGCATACTGAGTGTGCGGTGTGTTATGCCACGGGGCGATTGGGTTCGGCGGCGGGCCAGATGGAGCGCAGATGCTCGATGGCGCGTTCCTTGCCCTTGGCCTCGACTTCAACGAAGGGCACATCGTCATAGGCAGTGGGGACGCGGGTGATGAGGTCGCTGTGGCGCGGGTCGGTGATGCGGTCGCGGCCGTTGGACAGGTGGACGATCTGCCACGCGGGGTCCGGCCAGGTGTCGCGGGCGGCTTTGACGAAGTGGCGGACACTTGGGTGTTCAAAGTCGTCGAGCTTTTCACGAATGAGGTGGTGGTGCACATCGAACACCATCGACACCCTGGCGCGGGTGCACACTTCGAGAATTTCCGCTGCGCTGTAGGCGTATTCATCGTTTTCCAGCACGAGACGGCTGCGCACCGGCGCGGGCAGTCCGGCGATGACTTCGACGAGCGCATCGGCGCGACCGGACTTGCCGCCGTGCAGCGTGATGGCGGACCATGTCGTGCGCGGCAGGCCGAGACGGTCGAAGACGTCGGCCTGTCGCGTGAGGATGTGGATGCTGGTGGCGACAACCTTCTCGGTGAGCGAACTGAGCACGACGAACTGATCGGGGTGGAGCACGATGCGGATGTTGAGCGCTTCGGCGCGGCGACCGAAGGCGGCAAGCTGATGACGCATGGCATCCAGCACGGCCATGCCTTCGCGTTCATCGCACAATGGGAAAGGGTCGGAGGTGGCGCGGTAGAGGCGGATGTTGTGCAGATTGCAGAAGGCGAGCGCTTCGAACATGCGGCCGAGGTTGTCGGCGTAAAGCTCGGTGAGTGCATCGCGTCGTTTGGCGGGCGTGAGTTTGAGGAAGCGGGCGCGGGTGATGACGCGAAAGCGCACCGCCTGACTGGACGTGATGCAGACGAGACCCAGTTGCGGCGCAACGGGTTTGCGTCGGGTTGTGCGTCGACGTGCCACGGCGGTGTCTCTCAGGTCGCGGCGGATTGCACGGTCGGGTGGAGGGACGTTGCTGTGGGTGCGGCAGGTGCGGGGTCGCTTCGCAGGGCGGCGCGCAGCGCAGCGGCTTTGTCGAGTGTTTCCTGATACTCATCGGCGGGGATGGAATCGGCCACGATGCCGCCGCCGACGGAAAAGTCAGCGCGTCCGCCCGTGGCGCTGGTCTGTTCGAGCAGCATGGTGCGGATGGCGATGTTGAAGCAGGCGTGATCGCGGCCGAACATGCCGATGCAGCCGCAGTAGGGGCCTCGCATCACCGGTTCGAGTTCATCGATGATCTGCATGGCTCGGATTTTCGGCGCGCCGGTGATGGACCCGCCGGGCATGGTGGCACGCAGCAGGTCGGCCAGATCCTTGCTGGGGTGGAGTCGCCCGGTGATGGTGGCGACGCCGTGATGAATCGTCGGATGCGATTCGATGGTGCGCGGCTCGACGACGCGCACCGTGCCGTAGTCGCAGACGCGCCCCAGGTCGTTGCGCAGGAGGTCGACGATCATGTGCAGTTCGGCGGCGTCCTTTTCGCTGTGCAGCAGTTCGGCGGGATCGGTTGAGGCCGGCCGCGTGCCCTTGATGGGGCGGGTGGTCACGATGCCATCGGGTGCGAGCTCGAAGAAGAGTTCAGGCGAGGTGGATGCGATGGCTCGGGGGATGGCGGTGGCATCGTTCGGGTCGTGTGCCAGTTCGATGTAAGCGCCGTACCACGCGGGTGATTGCCGGGCGAGCCGTTGGAAAAGGGCACGTTGACCGAGCGGTGCACGAGCGGTGTAAGGCGCGGTGAAACGCTGTGACAGGTTGACCTGAAAGATGTCGCCCGCCGCGATGTACCGCAGGGCGCGGGCGACGGCGGCTTCGTACTGTGCGCGCGTGACGATCGATTGCGGCTCGCCGGCGGCGAACGTGTCGTGGTGCGGCGGCAGGTGGGCGAGGTCGGGCAGTTGGTGATCGTCGCCGACGACGAACCATGTGCCGCGTTGGTTGTCGTGGACGAGGTAATCGGGGCAGTGGTGCAGCTCGATGAGGGGGAAGCCGCGGTCGCTGGTACGCAGCGGGGCGTAGCGCTCCGCCCATCGCCCCAGATCGTAGCTGAGATAACCGATCCACAGCGCATCGCCTGCCGCGTGCTGGAGCGTGCGCAGATCGGTGAACGGCTTGCCGGAGAGGGGGAGCGTTGATGGAGGCGGCGTGCCCAACCAGTGCGCATGCTTCTGGCCGGTGTCGTCGATGATGAGGCGGTACGTCGCAGCGGGGCGGGCGAGGATGGCGTAGCGCGACCAGCGCGGGTGGGGACGACCGGAATGAAGCATGGCGATAGGGTGATCCGCCGGCCAGCGCGCCAGCGCCTCCAGCGGGTCGAACGTCCAATCGCGTTGTCGTGCGGCGGCAAGCATCCGTTGCATCATAGTCGCGCAGCGGAGGAGGTGCAGGTGGGGGAGATGCCGATCGACAGGGTGTGCGGTATCATCGCGACATGGCGCGATCGGCGGCGAACCCGGGTGCTGTTGGTGATGTCGCGGCCACTTCATGCGCGCCGTCCACCCTGTCAACGCGATGGGCGGCGGGATGGTTGCTGCTGCTGCTTTGTTTTCTGGCGACCGCGCGGATTGCGGCACCGAGCGATGTCTACGACAACGATCAGCCCGGGCCGATGATGCACATTCTCGATGTTGCGGTGAACGGCAACTGGTTGCTGCAGTCGGAGCCGACGGGGCGGTTGGCGACCAAACCGCCGATGTACCCGTGGCTGGGCGCGCTCGTGGTGAAGGCGACGGGATGGACATCGGAGACAGCGTTGAAGCTGCCTTCGCTGATGGCGTTTGGGGTGGTGACGCTGGTGGTGTTTGATCTGGGGCGTCGGGCATTGGGTGTACAGGCGGGGTGCATCGCGGCGGCGTTCTGGGCGGCGAACTATCACGCGTTCAAACTTCTATACACGGCACGCACCGACATGCTCCTGACCATGTGCATCGTTGTGGGGGTGTGGGCGGTGCAACGGCAGCGCGAGCGATGGGCGACAGAACGGATGTCCGACCTGCGATCGATCGTGCTGTTCTGGTTGATGCTGACGGCGGGACTGTTGACGAAGGGGCCGGCGGCGCTATTGATCGTTATCTGGTTGGCGGTGGCGATGGTGATCGATGGATGGGCGGGATGGATGCCGCACCGCCGGGCGCGACTCGGTTGGCAGGTGGGCGTGGCGATCGTCGTGCTGTTGCCAGCCGTGTCGTGGTTGTGGGCAACACTCGAGGCATACCCCGACTGGACGGCTTCGATCAGGAGCGAGGTGGCGGATCGCATCAGCGGCAGCGGCTCGGGTGAACACCGTGACACGGCGATGCTGGCGATGCCCGCCTATTTCGTGTTGCGATTCGGACCCTGGAGCGGGTTGTTTGTCATCGGGGCGATCGGGTTGCTGCTGTCGCGGTTCGATCGGCGGACGGATGCGGCGGTGACGGAGCGGCTTGCATTGGCGCGGTGGACGATTGTGTGGGTGGCGCTTGTGCTGATCTTCTTCATGATTCCGCAGGGCAGGCGCGCGGACTACCTGCTGCCTTCGTATGCCGGCGCGGCGGTGATGGCGGCGGCGCTCGTCGATGCATCGCAACGACGCGAGGGATTGCATCGCGCTCTGACGCACATCCTGCTCGGCGCAACGTTGATCGGCGGCATCGCGGCGATCGTGATGTACACCACCGCTCCGGCGAAGAACAGTTGGGCGCTGCTGTGTGGCATCATCGGCGTGGTAAGCGGAGCGGTGGGGTTGCTCGCGGTGCATCGCAGACGGTACGACCGCGGCGCGGTGGCGGGAGCGTTCGCCATGGTGGCGATTCTGGGCGTCTATCAGAACGCCATGAGCAGCAACGCCAAATCGCAGGCGGGCGAGCATATCCATACTCTCGTGCGTGAGGCAGCCAGTCTGCAGACGCAAACCAATGCGCCGCTGGCTTTTTACGATGTGGGATACACCCCCGTGCAGCCGCTTCTTGGACGGCATCAACCCACCGATGAACGCGCGTTGGCATCGGTTGCAGATGGCGGCGTGCTCATCGCTTCACGTCGATCGTGGGGCCACGTGACCGAACGCTTCGGCGGTCGCGCGACCATCGTGCTGGAAACGCCCAAACTGCCCGAGTCGGGCGTTTCGCTGATTCTGGCGCGCATCCTCCCCGCGACGTCCCAATAATCGTTCATTTCCGTCGGTTTGGCTGTGCGGCAGGGAGGCGTTGTGACCCGTAAGGCCGGTTCCGCCGTTACAAACTGCACAACCTGATTAAGTGTTGCAGGCATCGCGACGATAGCTGTGTCAGATTCAAGTCGTGCCCCGGGGGAATCGTCGGAACATGCCATGACACTTTGTCACCCCATTCTGACGCCGGATTCCCCGCTACCGCGGTCGAACCGTTCACGCCGTGATGTGCGATTCGAGCGCGGCAAGCGGCTGATCGACGTGATGGCGGCGGGCGTGGGGTTGCTGTTGTGCATGCCGGTGATGCTCGCCTGCGCGGTTTGGATCAAGCTGTGCGACCGCGGGCCGGTGTTTTACAGCCAGTGGCGCGTCGGCCGCGACGGTCTGCTCTTTCGCATCCACAAACTGCGCACCATGCGCACCGATGCGGAACGTCAGGGCATCCGCTGGGCGAGCCAGGGCGACAGCCGGATTCTTCCCGGTTGCAACTGGATGCGTCGAAGCCATGTCGATGAACTGCCGCAACTGTGGAACATTCTGAGAGGCGACATGAGCCTGGTGGGGCCGCGCCCGGAACGTCCGGAAATGATCGAACAACTGCGTCCGCACATTCCGCGGATCGAAAAGCGACTCGCGGCAACGCCCGGGCTGACGGGATTGGCGCAGGTGCGTAACGGATACACCAACGACATCGCCGGCGCGCGCCGCAAGCAGGTGTACGACCTTCAGTACCTGCGCAGGCGTTCGCTGCGGCAGGACCTGCGGCTCATCCTCGCCACCGTTCCCCGTGTGTGGGATCAGGCGGCCCTGTGATGGCGGGGGGCGGAAGGAGATGGTTATGAAGCAATCGCGCTCGACAGATTATCGCTGGATGCTTGCAGCGTTCGCCTTCCTGGCGTTGACGGCACTTGCGGGGTGCCAGACGCACCACGATTTCGGGGCGTTCGTGCGTGAGCCGCGACCGCTTGCCAGTGCGGTGCCGTACCGCCTGCAGCCGCCGGACGTCGTGCAGGTGAGCTCCAAGCGCGTTCGCGAAATCAACGGCCACGTCGAGATGATCCGCCCCGATGGCTACATCACGTTGCCGCTGCTGGGGCCGACCTACGTTGCCGGCCGGACACCCGAGGAAGTCAGTGCCGAACTGCAGGCCATCGCCCGGGAGTTTTACGAAGATGCCGATGTCTCCGTCCGTGTGGCGGAATATCGCAGCAAGAAGATTTACGTTTTTGGTGAAGTGACGGTGGCGGGCGCATACACGTACAACGGCGCCAACACGGTGCTGGGCACGTTGGCGCAGGCGCAACCGACGCGGTTGAGCGATCCGTCGCGCGTGCAGGTGTTGCGACCCAATGCGGATGGCAAGCTGGTGCGACGTATGACGATCGACCTCAACGCCATGATCCAGGAAGGCGACACCACGCTCGACGCCGTGCTGGAGGAAGGCGACATCATTTACGTTCCGGCGAACGGACTGGCTGCGGTGGGACTCACGTTGCAACAGCTTCTGCTGCCTCTGCAGCCGGCCGCCGCCACCGTACGTGCGCCGTCCGACATCGACGAGGACCTGAACCAGGGGCCATACTCGCAGACACGCTAACCGGCCTGCTGCGTCCGGGGAGGACAGGTGCTATATGAACAAAGACATCGACCATTCCAAAGCGATCATGGAAGTGTGGCACGTGCTGCTGCGCTACCGCTGGCGGTTCTTCCTGCCGGCGTTCGTGGTGACGATCGCGGTGCTGGGCATCTGTATGGTGCTGCCTCGCAAGTATCATGCCGAGGCGATCTTTGATCGTCGCACCGACATGGTGCTCACCGAGATGCGCAATGCGCCCACGTCGTTCCAGGATCCGCGGCAGAGCATCAACGATCAGCTCGCCGGTGCGCCCGCTATCGCGCAGCTTCGCACCACGCTCGATCCCATCCTTGACAAGCTTGACGGAGCGCCGCGTGACCGCGAGGAGTTCTATCGCCAACTGCACCGCCGCATCATCGTGACCTACGATGTGCAAAGCCCGACCCACGATCGCGTGCGCGTCGAGTACACCGGATCTGAGCCCACGATTGCCCAGCTCGTCGTCAACACACTGGTGCAGAACTACATCGATACGCAGCGCGCTGAGATGGATGAACGTCTGTCACGCAGCGCCGAATTCTTTCGTGCTCAGGTGGAACGGTTCCGCGAGATGATCGAGGAATCCGAAGACGAGCGGCTGCAGTTCGAAATGCGCTACGACAACCTGCTGCCCGACAACCCCAACAGCGTGGAGACATTGCTGGCGGACATTCGGCTGAAGCTATCGGATGTGGAGCAGCGGCATCAGGCTGCGCTGAACACCCGCGCGGCGCTGGAACACGAGCTGACCCGGACGCCCGAGACGGTGCCCCACATCGTGCGTGGCCGTAACCCCGAAAAGGCGCGTCTGCAGGAGAAGCTGCGTCAGCTTGAAACGGAACTGAACCACAGCGTCAACGTGCTGAAGATGACGGAGCGTCACCCCGATCTGCAGGCGATTCGCGCACAGATGGTCGCGTTGCAGCGCGAGTATGATGCCGCGCCCGATGAGATCGTGGTTGAAACGCAGGTCGCCCGCAACACCAAACGCAACGAACTGGAGCTTCGCCTGGCGATCGCACGGGCGGAGGTGCAGGGGCTGGAACTCCAGGAGCAGTCACTGCAGGCGCAGTTGGCGCAGCTTGCGCAGCGGGCCGATCAGCTTCACCCGGTGCGGGCGGACTATCGCAAGCTCACGCGAGCGGTGGACGAAGCGCAGCGTCGGCTGAACGTTTGGGAAGAAAGCCTGTGGCGCGTCGAGATGGCGCGTACGGCTGAAAGCGGCAACCGTGGTGTGCAGTTGACGTTCGTCAAGCCATGTGAGGTGCTGCACAAGCCCGTTTCTCCGGCTTTGATGCAGGCGATTGCCGCGTCGCTGCTGCTGGGGGTGCTCGGTGGCGCGTTCTGTGTGTTTCTCGCACATCGCACCGATGAAACCATCAGCGATGGCGATCAGCTCGTCGCCATGTTCGATCTGCCGGTGTTCGGCTGCGTCAGTGAGATCATCACCCGTCAGCGCCGCCGACTGCGTCGTCTGCGCAACCTCGTGCTGTACCCCGTGCATGCGACGGTGATGACGGCGGTGGTCCTGGCGATGATGGGGCTTTTGTACCTCAACCTTGAAAAACCGGCCATGTTCGCCGAGTTGAAGGATAACCCCACGCAGTTCTTCCGTCATCAGTTGATGGGCCGGGATGATGCCCCGAGCACATCGCACGCCCAAACCATGAAAACCTCCGACGAGCCCGTTCGGCTCGATCCGATTGCCCTGTCGCAGGAGTGAGACCTCCATGTATCACCAGTTCTACGCCTTCGACACTCTGCCGTTCGAGAACACGCCCAATCCCCGGCTGTTCTTCGCCAGCGAGCAGCATCGCGAAGCGCTTGCCGCCATCGAATACACCATTCGCATGCGCAAGGGCATCGTGCTGGTGACCGGCGATGTGGGCTCCGGCAAGACAACGGTCTGCCGTACGCTCCTGGATCGGTGCAGCGACTCGGCGCACATCGTGCAGATCATGCACGGCCACGAGTCGGGTTTTGAACTGGTGCGCCACGTGCTGCGCACGCTCGAAGTGCCGGTCGGCCGCAACGATGATCACCCGCGCATGCTGCAGCGACTTCGCAACTATCTCATCGAACAGATGCGCGTCGATCGCCCGGTTGTGCTGTGCGTGGATGAGGCACAGACGTTCACCGATGCCGCGCTCGAGGAGCTGCGTCTGTTGACCAACATCGACACCGCGGACGAGAAGCTCATCCAGATCGCGCTCGTCGGTCAGCCCGAGGTGCGCGAGCGGATCGGCAGTCCGCGTCTGATGGCGTTGCGGCAGCGCATCGTCATGGCGCGCCGGTTGCGGCCGATGAACCGTCAGGAAACGGCCGCGTATGTGCGGCATCGCATTCGCGCGGCAAGCATCAACCCGGATGATCCGAAGGTTGAGTTCACCGAGCAGGCGCTCGATGCCATCTACGACGGCAGCGGTGGCATCCCGCGACTCACCAACGTCATTTGCGACAACTGTCTGCTTCTGGGCTATGTCCGAGAGACGCGCCAGATCCCCCCGGCCATCGTCGGTCGGGTCATCGACGACATGGTGCCCCATTTTGGCAGCTCAACGACGGCGACCGATGTGCATCGGCCCCGGCTGAGCCTCGCAGGGAACTTCTGACATGGGTTACGTCTTCGACGCAATGAATCGATCGCAGGGTGAAGATCGCCCGCGTCCCAAGTCGTTCGTGGACGATCCGCCGATGGAAGCTGACAACCCCGCGGTGCCGGTCGAGGGATCGACCGATGCAGGCGAGGGCAACGAGGGCACGGTGTCGCCGATCTCCATGGCGCAGCTCAACGCCATCGATGATGGTGAAGGCCCGCTGCGCACGGCTGATGCGGAGTCGCAGGCCGCCACGGATGGCGAATCGTCGACACCGGCGCTGCGCATGGCGAACGATGAGCCGCCGCCGGATGACATCGATGATCGCATGGTCGTGGTGACCGAGCCGTCGAGCATCATGGCGGAGGAGTATCGTTCGATTCGAACGGGGTTGCTCGCGCGCTGGCGGCAGAAACGCCACGTGCTGCACACGATCACCAGCGCCACGCCTCAGGAAGGCAAAACGATTACGAGTTTGAACCTGGGCCTGAGCTTCGCCGAGTTGCGCAACCGGCGCACCATTGTCGTGGAGGCCGACCTGCGTTTGCCGCAGTTTTCGAAGCTGCTCGGGCTTCCCGATGATGCGCCGGGGTTGCTCAATTACCTGGCGGGTGAAAAGACGCTGAGCGAAGTGACGCACGAGCTGCGCGGCACAGGGTTGCTGGTCATTCCGGCGGGCGGTCGCGTCAACAACGAAGCGGTGCAGTTGCTCAGCTCCAATCGCATGGCGAATCTGCTCAAGACGCTGCGACAGAAGTACGATCACGTCATCGTTGACACGCCTCCCGTGGTTGAACTTGCCGATGCCGGCATTCTCGGCGCGCAGAGTGACGATGTGCTCATGATCGTGCGGATGCAGCGATCGCCGCGGCAGCTCGTGGAGCAGGCGATCCGCACACTGGAAAGCTACAACGCGCCGGTGGCGGGGTTGATCGCCACCGATCAGAAACGCCATCGCGGCAGGTACTACTACCGTTACCGCTACGGCTATCACTACGGCGGTCGATACCACGCCAAGGCGGCGTGACAACAGGCTCGGGCGCCATGCCCACAAGAGGATTTCACTACCGCAACGATGAGGAGCTTCTGATGCCAGGATGTGTGATGCGGTCAGAGGCAACGGGGCGGATGGGCGAGAGAAGGGCAACGGGGCGGATGGGCGAGAGCGGCTCTGCGGAGCAAAGCAGAAGGCAACGGTGAATCCGAGGCTCGGCACGGTGCAATCCAGAATCGTACCGAACGCAACAAGCAGATGGCGATGCGAATAACGCAACCACAATTTGTCGGCGACAGCGAATGGTTGAATGGCGGCCTGTCATTGCACCCGTCGTCGCCACATCGGGCATCGCTGCTCATGCTCAGTCACTGCGTGCCCAATGCACGCGGTTGTGCCGCGCGGGCAAGGGCCTGGGAGCTGTTGCGATTGGCGTCCCAGACGCATCGCGTGCACCTGGCGGCGGTGGTGGATGGCCCGGTGGATCTGGCGCAGTGGCGCACGCTCGATGAGTGCACCGCGCACCTGTCGTTGCAGTCGCCAGATGCGTTCGGATCGCTGCTCGACTATGCCCATCGCCGCATCGGATCGCCTGCGGCGCTTGCCATGCGATCGCCTGCCACCGTCATGCCGTCGGTGCATGGCTGGCTCGAGTCGACCGCGTTCGATGTGGTGATCTGCACCCATCCGCGGATGCTCGGCTGCGTTCGTCATATCGCCGCACGTCTTGTGGTGTGCGACATGCGGTCGTCGCTGGACGCATTTATGCATGTTGCCGGCGGTGGCATGCAGGCATCGGCCCATCGCACCGTCGACCGCTTCCGTCTGCGTTTGTCGCGCATGCTGGAGGCGGGCAATGCGCCCGTCACCATGATCGTGAGCCCCAACGGCCTGGCCGAGCAACTGATGCGCGATGTCGCGCCCACGCTGCCCGTCCCCGAGGGAATCGATCTGGCGTACTACGTGCACGATGCGCTTGGTGGGGCGACGCTCGCGGAAGGTGATGGTACGCCGCGCGTGCTGTTGCACATGGATGGTCGCGATCGGGCGGAACGTCGGCGCAGCGACTGGTTCGTGCGCGATGTTTGGCCGCAGATCGCGCGTGCCGTGCCCAACGCACAGCTCGATTGCACGGATGCTGATGAACGTGATCCGCTGGCGGCGTTGCGACAGGCGAGCGTTGTCGTCACCCCGCAACCCACCGCCGCGCGATTCCCCATTCTGCAGGCGATGGCGATGCAGCGCCCGATCGTTGCCGCCGCACCCGCAGCCGCCCATGTCGCCGGGGCACGTCACGGCGAACACCTTCTGCTGTCCGGCGATGCCCGCGAGTGGATCCGCCACTGTCAGGACGCCCTGCAAAGTGCCGCCGTCCGCATCGAACTCGCCCGCAAGGCACGCAGCTTCGTCGAGGAGCACGGCTTGATCACGCAGACCGGCCGACCACTCCTGCAGGCGCTGCAACCACCCACGCCCATCGTCGCCACACCCCTGCGGCAGGCGGCCTGACCACCTTTGCGCCTCAATCACGCCGCGGGACGCTACAATCTTCCTCATGCCTCCCGCACCGTTGGTCCAGTCCGAACGGCTTCGCGGCCTGCTGGTCACGTTGGCCATGCTCGCCATCCTCGCTTTCGCATTGGCGATGGCGGGCTTGGCCAGCAAGCGCGGCCAGCGTACCACCGAATTCACCCTCGGCGGCTTCTCCTTCCAGGTGCCCGCCACATGGGAACAGCATCCCTTCCACAACCGTCACGGCATCGAAGCGCACCTGCTGCAGGATCCGATGCGCAGCCAGCGCCACCTCGTCATTGCGCATCTCGCGCCGTCGGTCGCTCCATCCATCGATGCTGCGCTCGATGCCGCGTGTGACTCGTTCGCGCTGGGCGATCTGTACGACATCCGCTGGAACAACCGCGCCGGCGATGAACTGGAAAGTGAGCTGCCCGCGCGATGGCGCATCGGCTACGCGCCGCGCCACGAAACGGCTTACACCGTGGCTGTCGTGCGCGGAGCCGCCCGCCCCACCCGCCCCCACCCGCGGTGCCGCCGGGCCGGGCCGCCCCGTCATCAAAACAAAAATTTAAAT
>CAZEFM010000059.1:19598-23359 GCA_964511575.1 uncultured Phycisphaeraceae bacterium
GCGCTGTCCAGCCTGGCCGATCCGCAGCTTCATCAAAACGACATTGAACTGGTCCGCTCCATCGCACGGACCATCCGCACCGCCAAGCCGCCATCCTCCAATAGCCAGCGTCAACTGGTGCATCGCCCGGGGAACTCGCCCACCCTCGCCGCCGTAACAATGGAGCCGTCCGGCTTACGTTGACCGCCGCCGCGCCGCTGTCGCCGCCGTCAACGCCCCGCAATGATTACGACCTCGATTGCAGCAAGGAAGTTCGCCCCATGTTGTCCTGCCGTTTGATTCGCGTTGCCGTCGCTCTGGTGGGGTCTGCCTGCCTCAGCCTGGTGTGTGCGACCGATGCCTCGGCGCAGTTGTTCGCCGATGATGCTCGTGAAGTCGCCCCCGCGCCCGCACCCGCCGCCGAACCTGCCGCGAAACCGCTTCCCTCCACGCTGTCACCCTCGCGTTGGTCGGAACCATCGTTTGGTGTGTCGCTCAATCCGCCACGCGATGCCCGGCAACTGCCCGAAACGCGTGGCCAGGCGCTGGCGCACTTCCAAAGCCCCACCTTCACCATCAGCGTCTTCATCCGTGAAACCGATTTCGCGCTGGAGATGCCCGACATTGCCCGCCGTGCGGTCGAGCAGATGGCGTTGCCTTACCCCAGTGCCGTGCTCCTGAGCAACGTTGCGATTCAGCCCGCCGGCCGACCGGGCGCCCGGCTCTACTTCAAGATTCCCGACCCCAAGCGAGCGACATGGATCATGGGCCAGTCGCTCATGCAGATCGACCCGCACACGGTGGTGCTGCTTCGCCTCGAGGTGGATGAAGTTCACTTCGAACAGGTCCGACCGATCTATGAAGCGGTTGTCGACACGCTCAGCGTTGCCAGTCCCGAGGAACTGGACGCCCGACGCGAGAAGCAGATCGCCCGCGGCAAGGCATGGCGCGAGGCGCTCACATCCGACATCATCGACCGTGCGCTGGGCGAGGAGCAGTGGCTGCGGTTGGTCAAGAACCGCAAGGATCTGGGCTACATGCGCATCCGCGCCAATCGCGGCAAGGAATGGGACACCGCTGGCGTTCGCGTCGACATCGATGTCCACATCGTCAGCGAACGCGAAACGGTCGATACCGAAAGCCGCTACTTCCTGACCGACGCGGGCGATCGGGAGATCTGGTCGGTGAAGACCGCGGTGCGGCCGCGCCGCCGTGCGGTGGTGGGGCGGCCCGGCGCTGCGCAGCCGGCGACGGCCGAAGCGCTGTGGGTTGAAACCGGCCTCCGCGCCGACAGCGAAGCCGTCATCGGCGGCGAACGTAAATGGGCCAACATCATCAGCGTCGACCGCAAAGACCCCGCCGGCGCGGACCAACAGGAATGGGAACTGCCCCCCGAAGGCTATCTCTCCCAGGTCGAAGCACAACTGCTCGGCTCACTGCTGCCCGGCCGCGAACCCGCGGAGTATGGCTTCTACGCGTACTCTTCCGTCACACGCGACATCAGCTATCGCACCGACCGCGTCGAACCGCTGCCCAACGGCGAGTACAAGGTCTATACCCGCCTCAGCCCGACCCAGCCCGAACAGGTCTCCCACTACGACGCCCGCGGCAGACTCATTCTCCGCATCCTCCCCGACAACACCGAAATCCGCGCCTCCACCGCCCGCGAGATGAAAGCCATCTGGAAAATCAGGTAATCTGATGGCGCATTGCGGATGACGGATCTGAAGAACCTTTGAACGTGAAACCCGGAACAACTGTGCACTCTGAATTTTGCACTTTGCACTAACACTCCCCCCCCGGCCCCGTGGCGGAATCGGCAGACGCGGCAGACTTAAAATCTGCTGGCCCGAAAGGGCCGTGTGGGTTCGAGTCCCACCGGGGCCATTGCCGAACCTCATTACTCGCTCGGTTTTGCTGCTTTGGCGAAGTTGTTCAGGGCTTTGTGCAGGTCGGGGGTGGGGTTGTTGGGGCTGAGCTCGTATTCGATGGACAGCGGGTGCTTGAAGCCGACATCCCGCAGCGCCTTGCAGAGGCCGGGCAGGTCGAGCGCGCCTTCGCCGAGGATTGTTTCGGGCGGTTCGTTGCGGTGAATGGCCTTTTGATCCTTGATGTGCAGGCTGTAGAGGCGGTCCTTGAGCAGTCGCACCATCTCGACCGGGTCTTCTCCTGAACGCATACAGTGGCCGGTGTCGGGACAGAAGCCGATGCGCTTGTCGAAGCGTTCGACGGCGTTGAGCGAATCCTCGATTCGGTCGTAGCGCGTGTTGGGGCCGTGGTTATGGATGCCTACCTTGATGTCGTATTCCTGAACCAGGTCGTGGAGGATGGGGAACGACTCGGGCGCAGGATCGCCGACGAGCAGCTTCACCTGCGCGCGACGGGCGAAGTCGAAGTAGCGGCGGTTGTGTCCCACATCGCCGGTGAATTCGCCGGCGAAGTAGCTGTACATGTTCAGAAACCGGCCCCTGAGATCGTCGCGTACGGTGGTGATCTCATCGGCGTTGGCGTTCACATCCAGGTGGCCGCTGAAGAACTCCACCCAGCTCAGTCCCAGTTCGCTGATCTGTCGGATGGTCTCCTGTCGGTTGAAGTTCCGGTAGGTGTAGCTCTGTAAGCCGACTTTGAAACCGCTGAAGCGTTTGACGGCGGCCTGGAAGGGGCCTTCCTGAACGCCAATCGTCTCTCCAGCGATGAGCGAACGGGTGGTGACGGCTGCGGCGGCTGCGGCGAGAAACTGACGGCGGGTGGGGGACATGCGGGTGAATCTCCGTGGAAACAACATCAGAGGGAGGAGCGATCGAGCACCCGTGCTGCGGCGTCCTGGATCGCTTCGGGACTGGACATGCGACCGTGCCCCTGGGTGCGGCACGCCTGCCAGCCTTCATCGGGGCCGACGATGTGGACGTTCGGCAGCTCGCGGAGGATGGTGAGGTTGCGTTGCAGGATGGGGCTTTGCCACATGTCGTGGTTCATCGCCGGGGCGAGCAGCAGGGGGGTGGGCTGCGGTCGTGCGGCAAGGGTGAGGCTGACGATG
This sequence comes from uncultured Phycisphaeraceae bacterium, assembly GCA_964511575.1. GTDB lineage: Bacteria > Planctomycetota > Phycisphaerae > Phycisphaerales > Phycisphaeraceae > CALKHT01. Next base: position 22,615 of record CAZEFM010000059.1, read on the forward strand.
TCGTCGCACAGGCCGTGCGCCACGCGGGCGATGGTGTTGGCGGAGGCGGGGGCGACGATGATGAGGTCGGCCCACCGCGCCAGGCCGATGTGCTGGCTTTCGGGGTGGTCGTCAGCGTGCCAGGGCGAGGTAAGCACGGTTCGCCCGGTGAGCGACTGGAAGGTGAGTGGGGCGATGAAACGGGTGGCGGCCTCGGTCATAATAACGCGAACAGCCGCGCCTTGTTGGACAAGGCTGCTGACCAGTGCGGCGATCTTGTATGCAGCAATACCGCCGGTAACGGCAACCAGCAGGTTGCGTCCCGCGAACGGTGAGGAGGTTGGGGCGTCGGCCGAGGGATCGGCCATGGCTCAATCCTGCGATTCGGCGTCGGGATCGGCCTCTTCGGCGGGAGCGGAGGGCTCGTCGAGCTCCAGCGTGATCTTGCCTTCGGCAATCTCCTGCACCGCCACCTCAAAGTCGCTGCGACCGCGGCGCTCCACGAGCGGACGGGCTCCGTCCATGAGCTCCTTCATGCGTCGCTGGGTGAGGGCGGTGAACTTGAACTTGCCGCCGACCTTCTGAAAGATCTGGTCGTCCTTGAGGGCTTCGATCATAAGGGTAGCGCTCCGATAAAGATCGGGTGGAGTGAATCGAGCCGTGCATTATAGCACCGCCCGCCGCCGCGGCAAGGATTGACCCGGGTTTGTTCCAAGGGCGTTACTCTAAAGCTCGGACAGCCGTCCCCGGGGATTCCCGCATCAGA
>CAZEFM010000060.1:0-22953 GCA_964511575.1 uncultured Phycisphaeraceae bacterium
AGCTTTGCAAGTTCGATCTGAAATGTTTAAACGGAATGGCTTCTTCTGACGTTGCGAAATATGCGCTTGGGTGCCAAGCCCACACCGGAATCCGATGCCCCCACCACAGTTGCCGTGAGATACACCAGTCGCGAATGTTTTCGTGCCACGTCTGAAACGTTTTGGCGTAACGTGCGGGGTGGAACTGCAGGCACCCTTCCCATGGTTTGTGTTCGCCTTCTGAGCTGGAGCCCGGGGCGGTGTCCATTTCACCGGTATGGGTACGCTGGTCGGCGGCCATCGCGCGCAGCGCCGCGCCCGCCAGGCGGTCGTCCGTCACCTTCACATACCACTGGTCGCTCAGGTAGGGTTCGATCGGCACGTGGCTGCGATAGCTGTGGCCCACGGCGTGGCGGTACGGCTTCACATCGGCGAGCAGGTCGTTGGCGCGGAACCAATCGACGATGGCTTCACGCGCTTCGTAACGGTCGAGATTGAGCGGCACCGCCTGCACATCGGCGCGGGCGAAATCCTCGGCCGGCCAGCCGTGCTCGTTGCTGATCGTGCCATCCGGCGCCATGACGTTAATCAGAGGCAGATTATGCCGCTGCCCGATGTCGTAGTCGTTGGGATCATGCGCGGGCGTGACCTTCAGGAAGCCCGAGGCATATTTCGCCTTGGCATCCTCGCTGTCCGGGTCGGGGACAACGACGTAGTCGTCGCCGATGATGGGAATGATGCGGTTGACGATGGGCAGGCGCACGAATTTGCCGATGTAGTGGGCACGGATGGCGTCCTTCGGGTTCACCGCCACAGCCGTATCGCCGAGCATCGTTTCGGGGCGCGTCGTCGCCACCGTGACGAACTCGCCCGTTTCGCGGTAGTCATCGGACGATCCGGATCGCTCGACGATGGGGTACTTCATGTACCAGAAATGCCCATCGACATCGTGCATTTCGACTTCGTCATCGGCAAGGGCGGTCTGCGTCACCGGGTCCCAGTTGACCAGTCGCTTGCCGCGGTAGATGAGCCCGTCCTTGAAGAGCTGGAAGAACGCCTCGCGCACGGCGCGGGCGCAGATCTCATCCATCGTGAAGCGCTGACGCTCCCAGTCGCAGGAGCAGCCCATCGCCTTGAGCTGGCCGGTGATGACCTGCTCGTATTCATCCTTCCACGCCTGAATTTTGGCGACGAACGCATCGCGCTCGAAGTCGGTGCGGCGTTTGCCTTCCTCCTTGAGCACGCGCTTCTCCACGACGGTTTGCGTGGCGATACCAGCGTGGTCGGTGCCGGGCATCCACATGGCGTTGTCGCCGCGCATGCGATGGTGGCGAATGAGGATGTCCTGAATCGTGTTGTTGAGCGCGTGGCCCATGTGCAGCGCGGCTGTGACGTTGGGCGGCGGAATCACGATGGCATAGGGCTTACCCGAATCGGTCGGCTCCGCATGGAAAGCACGGGCCGCCTCCCAACGCGCGGCAATCGTCGGCTCTACTTCAGCGGGCTGATACGTCTTGGCGAGTTCAGTGGTCATGAAAGTCTTGTTTTCTGGTGTAAAATCAACGCGTGCTGCCGCCTTCCAGCAGATCGGCGTCGTCGATATCGCGCAGCCGACCTGTGGCGCGCTTATTACGAATCAACTGCTCTTTACCGAGCACCGGCATCTGCAAATCGTCAATATCCACAACCACATGGTTCGACATAATCTCCTGCCAGTCGTCTACGCCGGCAATCTATTCGGTATGGCGGCAGACCGAACTGCACCACGCGAGTAGGAACGGTAAAAACATCCATTGCAATGGTGATCGAGCGGCGCACCGAATTCCTGCAGTGCAGCCCAAATTCGAGAAGCATTTTCGCGAGAAGGCCGAACGAGGAAGTCGATATCTTTTGTCGCTCTGACATGCCCATGCGCTGCCAAGGCATACCCGCGCACCACCACGAACTCAACGCCATGTTTTTGCAACAGGCCAAGCATGTCGCGGAAGTGGGGGTTCAGGTCGGGGGCGGAGGATGGCATAGGCTTGTTCTCGCAGTCGTTCGACCAACGCAATGCGCTGCCTTGCGGTCATGACAAGCTCATCGCGTATGTCCTCCGGATCGGTCACGGAGCGGATCGTAACCGTCATGTTGCGGAGGCGCTGCTCGCGAATTTCCGGATTAATTTTCATACAAAGATTATATCGACTCATTTACGCCGCTTCCGCTGCTTGTAGCGGGATCGCTGCTTCTGGCGGCCGGCGTCGATGCGTGGCGTTGCGCCGGAGCCCATCGCGGCAAGCATGTCGGGCGAGCCCAGGCCCGCCATCGACTTGAGCCGCTGCATCATTCCCATGTTCGCCATCTGCTTGCTCATCTGGCTCACCATGTTGAAGCCTTTGATGAGTCGACCGACGTCTTCCTGCCGCGTGCCCGACCCGCGCGAGATGCGCCGCCGACGCGACATGTCCAATAGGTCGACATCGCGCCGTTCCGTCGGCGTCATGCTCTGGATGATCGCCTCGGTGCGGTCGATCTCCCGCTCGTCCAGGTCCACATCCTTCAGCGCGTTGCCGATGCCCGGCAGCATGCCCAGCAGCGACTTCATCGACCCCATGCGTCGGATCGTGCGCAACTGGTTGAGGAAGTCCTCCATGGTCATCTGACCCTTGGCCATCTTCTCCTGAAGGGCCAGGGCTTCCTCCTCGGTGACCTGCTGCTGCGCCTTTTCGACGAGGCTGACCACGTCGCCCATGCCGAGGATGCGCGACGCGATGCGGTCGGCGTGGAACTCTTCCAGGGCGTCGAGCTTTTCGCCGATGCCGACGAATCGGATCGGCGCTCCGGTGATCTGTCGCACGGAAAGCGCCGCCCCGCCGCGGGTGTCCGAGTCGAATTTGGTGAGGATCACGCCATCGATTTCAAGCTGTTCGTTGAAAGCCTTGGCGCTGTTGACGGCGTCCTGGCCGGTCATGGCGTCGACCACGAGGAAGATCTGATGCGGGTTGAGCGCCTGGTTCACCTGGCGCAGCTCGTTCATCAGTTCATCGTTGACGTGCAGACGGCCGGCGGTGTCGAGGATGAGCACATCGCACCTGGCATCGCGTGCGGCCTTGACGGCGTTGCGGCAGACGGTCACGGCAGCGCCGACCGCCTTGCCGTACTCCGCGATCTTGTCGCGTTCGGCATAGAAGTGGACGCGTCCGGAGCCTTCGGGGGTCTGGGAAACCTGCTCGACGAGGGTTTCGAGCTGATCGACCGCGGCCGGGCGCTGCAGGTCCGCCGCCGCCAGCATGACGCTGCGGTCGCGTTTTTTCAGATAGGTTGCCAGCTTGCCGCAGGTGGTGGTTTTGCCCGAGCCCTGCAGGCCGCACATCATGACGATGGTGGGGCCGGGGTCGACCTGCATGATGGGCGGGCCATCGGTTTCACTGGCGCCCATGAGCCGGACCAGTTCGTCATAGACGATCTTGATCATCTGCTCGCCGGGCTTGACGCTCTGGAGCACCTCGGTGCCCAGCGCCTTTTCCTGGACGGAGGCGGTGAACGACTTCACCACGTCGTAATGGACGTCCGCTTCGAGCAGCGCTTTGCGGACATCATCCATCGCTTCGCGAACGTTGGCTTCCGTGATCTTGCCCCGGCCGGATAGCTTGCGCAGGGCGGCGCCGAACTTGTCGGAGAGATTGCCGAACATGCTTCACCTATGGATATCGGGATCGCGCCTTGACCGGAGGCGGGATAATCGTAGAGGTTGAGGCGAGGATTGCAAAGGGAGAGGGGGAGAGTGGTGGTGATTGGGTGAAGTGGTGATTTGGTGATTTGGTGATGTTGGCGCGGATGGGGGCCACTCGTAACGTTACCAGATCACCACATCGCCAGATCACCACATCACCACTTCACCACTTCACCAACTCACCCAACCGCTGCACGGTCGCGGTGACGTCGCCGCCTTCGGCTGGGACGCGGACGGTCGTGCCGGGCTCGTGCGAGCCCCACTTCATCACGGCGAAGGCGATGGCGATGTTGCCCAGAAGGGGCGAGACCGTGGAACTGGTCACCGCGCCAATGAGGGTATCGTCCTGAGCGGCCCGCACCGGCGTCCCGGCCACGGGCATGCGGTCATCGGTGAACCGCAGCCCCACCACCACCCGTTTGGGATGCCCCAGGTGCTGCATCCGCGCGACGATTTCCTGCCCGAGGTAGCAGCCCTTGGTGAAACTCACGGCATCGTCGAGCACGCCCGTTTCGTGCGGCAGGCTGTCGGTGCCGAAGTCGATGTGGAAGAGCGGCGTGCCGGCCTCGATCCGCGCGGTGTTGAACGCCAGCCAGCCGATGGGCCGCCCCCGCCGCTGGGCGACAACGTCCGCATCCTGCTCCTGTTTCGGGTCGTAGTTCAGCGTCCGCAGCAGTTGCTGATAGACCGTCACGACGGCATCACTTGGCACGAGCACGTGCAGCCCCGGCGACCGCGTTTCATCCCGCCGATACACCGTACAGCCGATGCCGGCCAGTGTGATGGCGGCGTGCTCACCGGGCTGCAGCGCCAACTCATCCATTCCCGCCAGCTCCGCCAGCGCCGCAGCGCTGCCCGGCCCGTGCAGGGCAATCACGTGCAGCGATTCGCTGAGATTCGCCACCTGCACATCCTCGGTGAAGATCAGCCGGTCCAGCTCCCCGGCCACCGTTACCGCCTGGAACATATCCAGCACCAAAAGCGTGCGGTCGGCTTCGTGCAGCACGATCAGGTCGGCAACGATGCGCCCCTTCTGGTTCAAAAGAAACGCCCGCCTGCTATGCCCCGGTTGAAGCGACTTCATTTCGTTCGTGAGCATGTTGTGCAGGACGAGCAGCCGATCCGCGCCCCGCAGTTCCACCACCCCACGCTGCGGCTCATCGAGCACCCCCACCCGACGACGAATGGCGGCGTATTCCAGTTCGTAAAAGCCGAACGTATCCACCACCTGCACAGCCGTATCGGCAGCTCCATAAGGAAGATACGTCGCGTCAGTCTGTTCGTGCAGCGTGTGGAGCGGATTCATGGCAAAACCAGCGGTCAAAGGACGGAAACGTCGAACCGATCAGCCCGAGATCATACGCGCACCGTGAACATGTGGCACGCCTGCTCCAGTGAAGACGTTCGACGTTGTCGTTGTCGTTATTGGCGGGTTCAGGCTGTCCGCACCGGCGCGGGGTCGGCCGGCTGGTAGATGACCAGCCGCGACTTGCCGGTTTGCTTGGCGCGGTAGAGGGCGTGATCCGCCTGCGAGATGAGCTGTTCGGGGTTGGCGGGTCGGCCCGACAGCAGCGTGGAAAGGCCCATGCTCATGGAGACGATGCAGTGGGCGTCGCCGCACATTCGGCGGGCGGTGATGTTGAACTCGTCGCTGATGCGGTTGGCGATCTGTGTGGCGTGTGCCACATCGGCGCCGGGCAGCAGAATGATGAACTCATCCCCGCCGTACCGCCCCGCCACGTCGCTGCGGCGGCAGTTGGCTTCCAGCACCCGTGCCACGCGCTGCAGCAGTTCGTCGCCGGTCTGATGTCCCAGCGTATCGTTGAGCGGCTTGAAGCCATCCAGGTCGATCATGATGCACGCCAGATCGCGGCCGTAACGGCTGCAATCGGCAAACCGTCGCTCCAGCGCGCGACCAAAGGCACGGCGGTTCGCCAGCCCGGTGAGCGGATCGGTCGCGGCGGCCTGCTCCAGTTGCGCTACCGCCGCCTCGAGCTGCTGGTTCTTGAACTTCACCTCTTCCAGCGTGCGCGTCAGCTCCGCGTGCAGCTTCTTGTTGTCCTGCTTCGTCCGCCAGATCGCCAGGTTCTTTTCCACCAGCAGCGGAATGGTAAAGAGGTAGTCGCCCGTCTTGACGATGTAATCGTACGCCCCCTTGCGAATGGCGTTCATCGCCAGTTCCAGGACGTTGTCGCCGGTGACGAAGATCACCGGCAGGTCGGCCCGGCGGGCAAGCATGTGCTGCAGCAGGTCCAACCCCGTGCCATCGGGCAGGTTCATGTCCGACAGCACCATGTCGATCGACTTAAGGTCGCACGCCAGCGCATCGGTGATGTTGTGACAGCACCGCACCGACTCCTCACCAAAGTGGTCCGATAAGGACTCCACGATCAGCGCGGCCGTGTCGTGGTCGTCCTCGACCACCAGAAGTTGCACAGGCGTCTGGTCCGACATTGGCATCCCGAATAGGGAATCGACCATTTGCCGGAGTGGATTTATGGGGATGGGGTGATTTGGTGAACGGGTGATTTGGTGATCTGGTGATGGTGATATATGTGCGGCGGGGTCGCACTGAAGCATCACCAAATCACCACATCGCCATATCACCAAATCCTCTACGCCATCAGGTCCGGGCCTGCGACGGGCGGCACGGCGGCGGTGGGTGCGGCGGGCGGGTTGGGGCTCATCGCCTCGTCCACCCGACGCATCAGGTCCAGATAATCCATCTGCGCCACCTGCAGTTCCTGCAGCAGCGGGTTGGACATGACCTGCTTCTGCAGGGCGTCGAGCTTGCGCTTGTCTTCGACTTCGATGGGGCGGCCGGCCGATTCTTTCTCCGCCAGCGATTCGAGATGCCGATTGTAATCATTGAGTATGCGTTGGGCGTCGATGTCGCCCTGCAGCTTCCTGACGGTGGCTTCGAAGCGCGTGGCTGCCTCGTGGGTGGCAAGCAGCTTGCCCAACTCTCTTGCCGCGTTGAGGATCTCTTCAGTAGTCGCCATGCCTTTCCTTTCGCTACGACAGCCGCCTATTGTTCGTGGTAGCATAGTCGCGGCCGATCGGCGTGGCCAGAGGGGCAAGCGCAGCGCGACGACAACCACAAGGGGATCGGGCAAGTCGCGGATGGGTCGCACATCGGGTGATTCCCTCCCTCCCCACCAGGGTCGCCATTCAACCGCTGAACCCCGTTCGCTGGCCCGCGGATCCTCCAACTTTCGCATCTGACCCTTGTCTCGATTTCTCCCATGACCAATCGCTTTACCAAACGCATCCTCGACCACATGGCGGACTCCCGCTACCGCCCGCAGCAGATCCGCGAACTCGCCAGCGCGCTGAACATCGACGCGGAGGATTACGATGAGTTCGCCCGCGCGGTCAGCGGCATGATCGAAGGCGGGCAGGTCGTGATCGGCTCCGCCCAGACGATCGCGCTGCCGCCCGTGGGCAAGGAGATGGTCGGCCGATTCCGACTGTCGGATCGTGGCTTCGGCTTCGTCATTCCCGATGCGCCGATGGAGCATGGCGACCTATTCGTGCCCGCCGGGAACACCGGCAACGCGTTGACGGGCGACCGCGTGCGGGCCGAAGTCGTGCCCGACCCGCGCCGTCGACGCGGGGCAGCGAGCAAGTCGCCGTTCATCGGCCGTGTCGTTGAAATCATCCAGCGGGCCGACCGTCACTATGTGGGCAATCTCATTCGCCGGGGCGGCACGTGGCTCGTGCAGGTGGATGGCAAGCTGCTGCACGACCCGGTCGTGATTCGTGACCCGCACGCCAAGAACGCCAAGGAAGGCGACAAGGTCGTCATCGAACTGATCCACTACCCACAGGGCTCGGACCTCGCCGAGGGCGTCATCATCGAGGTGCTGGGGGAAGGCGGGGAGCCGGAGGTCGAAACCCGCGCGGTGATGCGTGCCTACGGCCTGGCGGAGAAGTTTCCCGCCATCGTGATGGACCAGGCGCGGCAGGCGGCGAGCACCTTTGATGACAAGGCGATTCCCCCCGATCGTGAGGACCTGACCGGTTCGTTCATCATCACCATCGATCCGCCGGACGCCCGCGACTTCGACGATGCGCTGAGCCTGACGGAACTCGAGGGCGAGGGCGATGCGGCGTACGAACTGGGGGTGCACATTGCGGATGTGGCGCACTTTGTTCGACCGGGCACGGAACTGGACAACGAAGCGGCGGCACGGGGCAACAGCGCCTATCTGCCGCGCAAGGTCGTGCCGATGCTGCCCGAGCTTTTGAGCAACGGTGTGTGCTCGCTGCAGGAGGGAGTCAACCGGTTCTGCAAGTCGGTCTTCATCCGTTACGACCGCGAAGGCAACGTGCTGGGCGCGCGTTTCGCCCGTACGGTGATCCGTTCCGCCAAACGGCTGACCTATCTGGAGGCACAGGCGCTGATCGATGGCGACCTGCGCGAAGCACGCAAACACGCCCGCACCGAGCCGAAGTATGGCGGGCCGCTCATCAAAACGCTCAAGATGATGGATGAGCTTGCCAAAGCGATCCGTCAGCGACGCATGAATGCGGGCATGATCGTGCTGGATCTGCCCGAGGTGGAGCTGGTGTTTGACGACACCGGCCGCGTCATCGATGCGGTGCCCGAGGACGATGCGTTCACGCACAAGCTCATCGAAGCGTTCATGGTGGAGGCGAACGAAGCGGTGGCGCGTCTCTTTGATGCGCACGAGGTGCCGATGATTCGCCGAATCCACCCCGACCCGGATGTGCATGACCTCGGCGAGCTGCGCGAGTTCGCCCGGGTGGCGGGGTACAACATTCCCTCCAAGCCGTCGCGCAAGGAATTGCAGCAGTTGCTCGATGCGGTGCGCGGCAAGCCGCAGCAGCGCGCGGTGCACCTGGCGGTGCTCAAAACGCTGAGCAAAGCCGAATACGCGCCGCTCATCATCGGCCACTTCGCGCTGGCGAGCGAACACTACACCCACTTCACCAGCCCCATCCGCCGCTACCCCGACCTGGTCGTCCATCGCGGGCTGGATGCGTGGCTCGATGTGCAGCATGCTCACAGCGGAACGGCCGGCGGCGGCAAGAAGAAAAAGAACCTCACCCGCGCGTTCCGCGAAGACAAACGTCTTTTCGACGAAGTGAAGCTCAACGAGATCGCCCGGCACTGCTCCACCACCGAGCGCAACGCCGAGAACGCTGAACGTGATCTGCGCACCTACCTGGTACTGGAGTTGCTCGCCGAGGCACTGGGCGATGACTTCGACGGCACGGTGACCGGCGTGACCGGCAGCGGGCTGTTCGTGCAGCTCGATCGCTACCTCGTGGAAGGTTTCGTGCGGCTGAACGACCTGCCGGGCGATCCGGGCGACCGCTGGAAGCTCAACGAGCGGTCGGGGAGCCTGGTCGCGCAGCGCTCCGGCCGCACCATTGCCATCGGCGACCGCTTCACCATTCGCATCGCCAAGGTCGACCCGATCGCCCGCCGACTGGATGTCGTGATCATCGAAGACCGCCCCGGCACGGGACGCAAGAAGCGCCGCCAACCCAAAGGCGCGCGTACGGCTCAGGCGAAAACCAAACAATTGAAGCAGAAGCGCACGCCTGAGCGTCGCAACGTCAAAAAGAAGCGACGCCGCCGCTGAGTTCACGCCCCCGCCAAGCCGTAAATCGTGTACTCAAAAGCCACGTTCGCCGTTACCACGGCCCGGATCGGCCGTTATAATGCCCCCATGAGCATCGCTTCGACCACGTCCGTCGATTCCACCAACGAGCCCGTTCGGCTGCGCGTCGATGAGGAGAAAGGCATCCACCGCATGACGTTCCCCCGCGGCACGGTGGACGGCGTGGCGGTTCGCGAAATGTACGAAGCCACCGCGGCGCTCATGGATCACCGCAACCTCAAGCTCCTTGTCGACTTCACCGGCGTGCAGATGCTCTCCTCGGGCGTCATGGGCATGCTCGTGACCATCCGCAAAAAGCTCATGCACACCGGTGGACAACTGCACATCGCCGTCCCCAGCGAACGAGCCATGGAATCCTTCCACGTCATGAACCTGCACCTGCTGCTCACGCTCTTCCCCACGCCGGAGGAAGCCTGCGGCAAGTTCAAATGTTGATCGTGAGGCGAGCCGCCCCGGCTTCGTTAACGGTCGCGATACACCGCAAACACCACCACACTGGCGAACCGGCGCATGAAAGGCAGCCGCAGCGCCTGCCGGTCGATCCAGTGCAGCACCACTGTCAGCGGCCAGTTGTTGGGGAACATCCGCCAGATGCGACTGGTCAACTGAAACTCCCGCCGAACCATGCGGTCGAAGGGCTTGGCGAATGCCGCGATGTCGGCATCGTTGAGCGGCACTTCATCGTCGCTGATCTCGTCGATCCGGTAGGGGATCATGCGGCGCAGTCGATCGAGCGCGGCACTGTTCACCACCGGCTCGGCGAACACCGCCATGCCGCCCGGCCGAAGCCGTGCATACACCCGTTCGCCCAGTCCTTCCATGGGCAGGTGGTGCAACGTCGCATAACCGAGAATGGCATCGAACGTCTGCCCTTCGAACGCCTCATCAAATGAGCCGCACACCTGCGTGTGCACCCGGTCGGCCACATCGTTGATTTGCGCCCGTCGCCGGGTCAGTTCCACCGCGCGGGGGCAGACATCGTACGCAAACACGTGCGCGCCGTTGTAAGCTGCGATACTCGCATCGATGCCGTTGCCACAGGCGATTTCCATGACCCGCTTGCCCGACAGCGGCGCCAAAAGATGAAAGTAGTACTCGCGCGGGTAGATCGTCCCCGCCGGTGGACAGGCGTACCGTGCGCGGTCGAACGCATCCAGCGGCTGAACCCCGGCATCGATCTGCCGACGGTACACCCCATCAAAATGCTCCACCTCGCGCATCAGCCGCGACGCGTCCGATACCTGTGTCATGGCAGCCTCTCGGGTCCGGTGATGACGGTTGTATCGGCTGGCGCACATCCCACCTGAAGGAGGCGGTTGGTGTCGGCACTTGAAGTTCCGACTGACCCGCACCGGGTCCAAGCTGAATCGTGAGGGGAGAAAGCCGGGGAATGGCCAGAGGGGGCGAGGCCAGCCCCCTTGGTCACCCGAAGAGGATGCACCCGCGTCACACCCGGACGGTGACCGAGGGCGCAACACCGCCAACGACCGCAGCGCATGCCTTCAAGCCCGTGTGGCGCATGAACACCCCGGCGAGGCGGTCGCATGCGCGACAAGGAGACTGACGATCGCTCAAACGAAGGCCACTTCACGCGGATTTCGTCATTCGGGCTTTCGTTCTATACTCTTATCGGCCCTTACCCCCGGCGCATGGAGGCGTAGAGCGATGTCCGATTTGGCGACACCCATCGATTCTCCCGTTGACTCGTCCACGGAACCCACCGCCGAGCCCCAGGTGCGCATCGTCAACCCGGTCGTGCCGACGCCCGGCCAGACACCGCCCGCATCCCCGCCGCCAGGCCGTCACCAGCCCCGCTATCTCGCCTTCATGAACCAGAAGGGCGGCGTGGGCAAGACCACCACCACCGCCAATCTCGGCGCTGCGCTCGCCCTGTCGGGTCGCAAGGTGCTCATGATCGATCTGGATCCGCAGGCGCACCTGTCGCTGCACCTGGGCGTCGACCCCGACACCCTCAATGCCAGCGTCTACGACCTGCTTGCCGACGAGAACACCAGCGCGCTGGAAGTCGTCCAGCAGGTGCGCAAACGCCTGAGCGTCATCCCCGCGGAGGTGAACCTTGCCGGCATCGAGAACGAACTCGCCCCGCAGATGGTCACCGGCAAAGCCCAGCGGATGCTCAAGAACAAGTGCCAGCCGCTGCTTGAAGCCGAACACTTCGATTTCGTGCTCATCGACTGCCCGCCGAGTCTTGGCCTGCTCACGATCAACGCCCTGACGCTCGCCAATGAGGTTGTCGTGCCCATGCAGCCGCACTTCCTCGCGCTGCAGGGGCTGTCCAAGCTGCTGGAAACCGTGCAGCTCGTGCGGCAGTCGTTCAACCCGCAGCTCACCGTGGCGGGCGTCGTGCTGTGCATGCACGAAAGCCAGACCATTCTCGCCGGGGAAGTGATCAACGACCTCACCACGTTCCTCGAAGCGGCGCGTGGCACGGATGTGCCGTGGGCCAACGCCGAGCTGCTGCAGCCGCCCGTTCGCCGCAACATCAAGCTGGCGGAAAGCCCCAGCTTCGGCAAGACGATTTTCGATTACGCCCCGGATTGCCACGGCGCAGCCGACTATCGCAAACTTGCCGCCTCGCTCGTGGCCCAGCATCAGCCGTCCTGAACCGACGCCGTTGATAAAGGCTTCTCCCGCGCCGCCCGACGATTACAATGGGAGGCAAGAGGGTTGGCATGATCGCGACGGACGCACTGCAACCGCTGGCGGCGGATCGCTTCGGCCTTGCCGAGGCGAAGCACCTGTTGAACCGCGCGGGGTTCGGCGGGTCGTTCGCCGAGGTGCGCCGCCTCGCCGACATGGGCCTCGATGCCGCCGTCGCCCACCTCATCGACTACGAGCGCATCGACGACAGCGACCTTCCCCGCCCCGAGTACGAGCGCATCCGTCGCAACCCCACCACCGCTGAACGCATCATGCGACGACAGGCTCGCATGGAAGGCGACTTCGAGAAGGTGCGCGAGCTGCAACGCGATGCCAATCGGCTGGCCGCACTGGATCGCCAGCAGATGGGGCAGCTGCGCCAATGGTGGCTCTCGCGCATGATCGCCACGCCGCGGCCGCTCGAGGAAAAGCTCACGCTGTTGTGGCATGGCCACTTCGCGAGTAACCACCGCGCCGTCGGCGACAGCGTGCTCATGATTCGCCAGCACAACCTCTTCCGCGCCGGAGGCAAATACCACTTCAGCCGACTCGCCGCGAGCATCGTGCGCGATCCGGCCATGCTCAAGTTTCTCAACAACAACAGCAATCGCCGTCGCCAACCTAACGAAAACCTCGCCCGTGAACTGCTCGAACTGTTCACGCTCGGCGAAGGCAACTACAGTGAACAGGACATCCGCGAAGGCGCACGCGCCCTGACCGGCTACCACGTTTCGCAGGCGGGCGAGTTTCACCTCAGCCGCAGCCATCACGACACCGGCCTCAAAACCATCTTCGGCAAGACCGCACGATTCAGCGGCGACGACTTCGTGCGCCTCTGCATCGAACACCCCGCGTGCAGCCGATTCATCGCCTACAAGCTCTACTGCTGGTTCGTCCGCGATGTGCAGGATCTGCCGCAGGGTCCCGACGACAGCGCGCAGATGGTGATCACCGCGCTGGCGCAGCAGCTCGTTCAGCACCGCTTCAACATCGCTCCCGTGCTTCGCACGCTTTTCACCAGCGCTCACTTTTACGACCCGGCCTGCCGCGGGTGCCAGATCAAAAGCCCCGCACAGCTCATCGCCGGCACCGCCCGCACGCTGCAGACGCCGTCACGCGGTATGGCCGTCCTCGACAACGCCATGCGCCACATGGGCCAAACACTTTTCGACCCGCCCAACGTGCAGGGCTGGCCCGGCGGACGCACCTGGATCAACACCTCGCGCCTCTTCACCCGACAGAACGTCGCCGCTTACCTCATCACCGGCAAACCGCCCGGACGCAACAACTGGTCCCGCCAGCGGATCGACTACGACCCCACCGTCCTGCTCAAGGACGCCCCCGTCCGCACCCCGTCCGCCATCGTGGAACACCTGGGCGGCCACCTGCTCAACGTACCGCTGCACCCCAGCCGACGCGACCAGCTCGCCACGTACTTCACCGAGCGCTCAGCGGGCAAACCCGACGACCGCGATGCGCTGATCGACCTGCTTCTGCTCATCACCGCACTGCCGGAATATCAGCTTTGCTGATGAGGGAACATTCCAGCCTGCCGCAGTGTTGGACAGGTTGAGCCGTATATTTGAGGACATCATGAACGACACGCCCGCGCCACGATCGCGCAAAACGTTTCTCCGCCGCAACAGCAACACCTTTTTCTGGATTGTTCTGGGACTGGTCGCGCTCATCTACATGATGCCCATTGTCAAGGGCATGGTGTACCGTGCCGGACTCATCGAAGCCGGCCCGACCGTCGACTGGCGCACCGATTTCGACGCCGCCCTTGAGGAAGCGAGCCAGTCCAACAAGCTGGTCATGCTCGATTTCACCGCGAGCTGGTGTCCGCCGTGTCACGTCATGAAGCACGAGGTCTGGCCCGATGAAGACGTTCGCCGAACGGTGGAGGCATCGTTCGTACCCGTGTTGCTCGACATCGACCTGCCCAACGCCGGTCGCATCGCGGCGCACTACGGCGTGCGATCCATCCCCACCATTATCATCGTCGATGCAAGCGGCAAGGAGCTGCAGCGCGTCCAAACCACCTCGGCCTCGCAGATGGTCGCGTTCCTTGGCAAGGCAGCGCCAGTCAGCGAAACCGTCGTGCCGTGATCGGTCGCGCTGTCACGCTGCCGATATCGTGCTCGACAGTCCCGCGCTCGAAATGATGCAGTCCCGACGCGCCTTGGCGGCATACAACGCCCGGTCCGCCGCCTCCACCAGCACGCGCGGCAGCATTCGCCCACGCTTCGGCTCCGCACTGGCGGCGCCAATGCTCACCGTCACCCGCTGCCCCGTCGCTGCGTGAAGCGGCTTGGCGCTGCGGATTGTTTCCAGAAGTCGCCGACCCGCCTGGTACGCATGGTCCGCGTTCGATTCCGACAGAAGAATCGCGAACTCCTCGCCGCCGTACCGGCACGCCACATCCGAGCTGCGGCAGAACGCCACCAGCAGCCGCGCCAACTGGCACAGCACCTCATCGCCCTTCGGGTGACCGAACTGATCGTTAATCTGCTTGAAGTGGTCGATATCCAGCATCAGCAGTCCGACGCACCGGTCGTACCGCCGGGCCGCGTCCAGTTCCTGTTCCAGCCGACTGTCGAAGTATCGCCGATTGTGCAGACCCGTCAGCCCGTCGAGCTGCGCCTGTGTGGTGAGCATGTCCATCAGCGCCTTGGTGCGCAGGGCCGCCCTCACCCGGGCGCACAGCTCCACCGGGTCGAATGGCTTGGTGACATAATCCACCGCGCCAAGGTCAAAGCCCTTCACCTTGTCCAGCAACTCATCCGAACCGGTAAGGAAGATGATGGGCGTGTCGTGGGTTGCCGGGTCGTTCTTCAACGCCTGGCACACTTCAAAGCCGCTCATCCCCGGCATGTTCACGTCCAGCAGAACCAGGTCCGGCTCATGCTCGCGCACCGCCTGCAGACCTTCCGAGCCGCTGTTTGCGGTGATCGTGCGCACGCCCAGTGGTTCCAATCTCGCGGGTATCAGGTCGAGGATCGCCTGCGAGTCATCGATGATCAGCACGGTCTTCGGTGCTTCCATCCAGTCGACCCTTTCCCTCAACAGGCTTGTGCCCGGCGGCAGATGTCCGCCAGTTGTTGGACTGCTTCGCGCAACGATTCCGCCGTTGCGCCCTGACGCACCCGCTCTTCCACCACCCGCGCCAGATCGGTGATCGGCGTAAAGCCGTAACCCCCCGCGGCCCCCTTGAGCTGGTGCGACAACGCCGATAACTGAGCCAGATCCTCCGATGCCAACGCCGCCTCCATCGCCGCAATCCGCTGAGGCAGTTCATCAATGAACATCGCCACCAGTTCCACCATGTCCGGATCGTCCGCAAACTCGCTGATCAGACGATCCGTCTTCGTCGACGATGCCGCCGGGTGGGACGGCGTGGGGTTCCAGATCATGGCTTGCTGCTCCTGAATCGCTTTCCCCGGGCGGTTCACGGTCCGCGTTATTTCGCCTCCACCCGGTCCACCAGGGATCGACGCGGACGGCTTGTCTGTTCCTTCGGCTGATTCGACAGTTCGCTTTGCGGGTCGTACCCCCCCATCGGCTCAGAAAATGCAATCACCCCCGTCGTGCGGCGGGTCAGATCATCCACGCCGTCAGGAAGCACCGACAGCGAACACTCATTCAACCGGTTGTACAGCGTCAGCGTCTGCTGCTCGGTGAACTGTCGCGGCACCCGAGCGCGGAAAATGCCCCGGTTCGGGTTGTACCAGAACCCTGCCTGATCAGGCGAATCCAATACCGGGTCCGGCGGATGCGTCGACAAATCGCCCGGCGGGGCAATATCCAGCCACGGACGCGACGATTCCGTCAGCGCATTGCGAGGCGTCACCCCTTCGGCAAACCAGTCCGCCGGCACCTCGGAGGGATAAACCCCTTCTTCCAGCTTGTCCGGGTCAATCGCCGCGTGGGTGATCACCAGCTCATGAAGCTGATCCAGCGTCTCCTGCACCGCCACGTCACGGGCGTACTGATCCCGCCGCTCACGGTGATGCCACACCACCACCCCGAGAATCCCGACCAGCATCACCACCATCAGAATGTCGATGATCCAGCGCATGGTCCGTCCTCGCGCGCAACAGCGCAAAGACCACATCGGCCGGTTCATGACAGGATTTCACTGCCGCGTCCCAATAAAATCATGCCATCATGCCATCGAAGCCCACCCTGACCGCTCTGAACCGCACAATCGTTAACTGTGAACGCTGCCCCCGCCTGCGGAAGCACTGCAAAGCCATTGCGCAGACCAAACGGGCCGCCTTCCGCAACGACACCTATCACGGCCGACCCGTGCCCAACTTCGGCGATCCGAATGCCCGTGTCCTCATCCTCGGACTCGCCCCCGCCGCCCACGGTGCCAACCGCACCGGACGGATGTTCACCGGCGACCGCTCGGGTGACTTCCTCTTTGAAGCTCTCCACCACACCGGCTTCGCCAATCAGCCCACCGCCACCCACGCCGACGATGGCCTGACCCTGCGCAACCTTCTCATCACCGCCGCCTGTCACTGCGCGCCGCCGGACAACAAGCCCACCCCACAGGAACTCGCCAACTGCGCGCCGTTCCTCGACGACACGCTCGCGGTGCTGCCCCACCTGCGTGTCATCGTCTGCCTGGGCAAGATCGCGCTCGATGCCATTCTCCGCCACGCCAAAGCACACGGCTGGATTGAAAAGATGGCCCCCTACCCCTTCGCCCACGCCGCCGAATACTCCCTCGGCGAAGGACGCCCGACCCTCCTGTGCAGCTACCACCCCAGTCAGCAGAACACCTTCACCGGCCGACTCACGATGCCCATGTTCGAAGCGATCTTCGCGCGCGCCAAAACGCTGGCGCGCTGACCGTTTGTGTCAGCACCCAGCGTTCAGGCACATCACGACGCGATCAATCGCGCCGTCAGTCTTACTTGGGCAACTGCTCGGGCTTGGGCAGCACGATGTCCCGCGCCAGCCCGATCAACCCGAGGAAGCGAATGGTCAGGTAGGTCAGATCCAGCTCGTACCAGCGCATGCCGTGCGCCGCCGAACGCTGGTGGGCGTGGTGGTTGTTGTGCCAACCCTCGCCGAAGGAGAGCAGTGCCACCCACCACAGGTTCGTCGAGCGATCTGACGTTTCGAAGTTGCGGTAACCCCACGTGTGGGCGGCCGAGTTCACGAACCACGTGCCGTGATACACCACCACCGTTCGCAGGAACACGCCCCAGACCACCCACGACATCCCGCTCGCCGACACATACTTGGACGCCCATTCACCAGCGAAGTAGATGATCGGCAGCAGCAGGAACTGCGGCACCCAGAAAAACTTGTTCAGCAGACGCTGGCCCGGGTCACGCAACAGGTCCTTCGCCGCGTCCACACCCTTGCGGCCTTCGGATTCCTTCTTCATGCACCAGAGAATGTGCGCCCAGGTGAATCCGTGGTTCGGCGTGTGCGGATCCTCATGCTCATCCGAGTGGGCATGATGGATGCGATGCACGCCCACCCACTGCACCGGCCCGCCCTGCCACGCGAGGCAGCCGCACACCGTCAGGAAGTATTCGAACCACTTGGGCGTCTTGAAGCTGCGATGGGTCAGCAGCCGGTGATAGCACAGCGTGATGCCCAGGTTGGCGGTGATCCAGATCATCACGAGGAACAGGACCAGGCCCGTCCAGGTGAACATGCTGGGGAAGAACGCCAGGATGGCGCCGATGTGCATGCCGCTGATCCCCAGAACAACCGGCCAGTCCAGCGCCCGGGCGCGGTTGCGCGCCAGCGCCGCCGCCAGGGCGGGGTCAACCGGCGTCTCAGCCTTCGCCGGGGTCGGGGTGGATTCCTGAGCCGCGTCCTGCGGTTCGACGGGTTCGAAAATCCCCGACTGTACGTTCCCAAAACTCTGACTCATCGAACGGACTCCTCAATCAATCTCACGTAAACAAGCCGCCCTGCCAGGGGGCCGGTTCAGGCTCGTTGATCGTATAAAGGAAATTTTGGCGTGCATTCCCGAGGCTAACAGGTAAGTTCAATTCGCCCCGGCTCGAACCCCCAACACTGTCACGTGCAACCGGCACGCCGAAGGTGGAACAGGCCGACAGCATACCACGATGCCTGTGTAAAGCCTAGCGCGTATGAAGCGCAGAGCCAAGAGGGGGAGGATGGGATCAGGGTCTGGGGTCTGGGGCCCAGGGCCCGGGCCGAGGGCAGGACATCTGCGCTCCTTTGATCTGCCTTCCTCCCCCCAACCTCGTGCCTTCCCCACGCCCCCACGCTACACTGTCCCTTTCCCTACGGACCCTCAACAGCGAGAATCTGCCCATGAAGACCGCCACCATCGAAACCAATCGCGGCACCATCAAGCTTCAGCTTGAAGCCGAAAAGGCCCCCCGCACCGTCGCCAACTTCGAAAAGCTCGCCAGTGAAGGGTTTTACGACGGCTTGAAGTTCCACCGCGTCATCGCCGACTTCATGATCCAGACCGGCTGCCCCAAAGGCACCGGCACCGGCGGCCCCGGCTACAAGTTCGACGATGAGTTCCACCCCGACCTCAAGCACTCCGGCCCCGGCATCCTCTCCATGGCCAACGCCGGACCCAACACCAACGGCTCCCAGTTCTTCATCACCCACGTCGCCACCCCATGGCTCGACGGCAAACACTCCGTCTTCGGCCACGTCATCGAAGGCCAGGATGTCGTCAACGCCATCCGCCAGGGTGACACGATGCAGAAGGTGACCGTCCAGGACGCGTAACGCCTTCCACCCGGTGAGATAAAAGATCCAACGCCGTGCCCCGTGGTTCGCCGCAGCGGGCCCATTGATTTACGCTGCGCGTAAGTTGCTCAAGTGGCACAGGTTAGACACAATTATGCACTTTTTTGTGCGAGGGGAATGTAATCGTCTGTATCGAGCGGTCACTACTTAGGGGGAGGGATTGGGGGCCCAACTGAGTCTGGCGTTGTTGTGCCGGACGTTTACTCAGAGGCGGCTTCATGGCTCCGATGCAGGCGACCGACAAGTTCGTCAAGCAGCTAACCAACTGCCAAAGCCAGGTTTACGCCTTCGCGCTGTCGTTGCTCGGCGATCCCGAGGACGCCAGCGAGGTGCTGCAGGAAACCAACCTTGTCCTGTGGCAGAAGGTGGAGGAGTCCGCCGAGGTCCGCAATTTCGACGCCTGGGCGCTGGGGATCGCCTACAACAACGTCCGTTCGCTTCGCCGCCGCCGAAGCCGCGACCGCGTGCTCTTCGACGATGCCCTGCTCGAGAAGCTGGCTGAGCAGGCTCAGCAGCTCAACAGCGACGGGGCGGAACGGCTTCGCGTGCTGCACGAGTGCCTGAGCAAGCTTCCGCCGCGGCACCGCTCGATGATCCATCGCCGCTACAGCCGGGGCGAAGCGGTGGTCGCCATCGCCCGCGACCTTCAGCGTTCCGCGCAAAGCGTTGCGGTCATGCTCTTTCGCATTCGAGCCGCGCTGCAGCAGTGCATCCGCACCTCGGAACAGGGGCAAGGGGCATGATGACGCAGCAACCCGATTGGCGGTCGCGACTGAAGCCGCTGCTCATCGCCCTGACCGATGGCAGCATCGATGCTGATCAGCGTGCGGAGCTGGCGGCCCTGCTCGATGCGCACGAGGATGCCCGCCGGGAGTACCTGGAGTTCATGCGTCTGCACGCGCTGCTGCTGTGGCGCGCCGGGGCATCGCAGCCGATCGAACCGCCGCAGGCGTGCGAGTCGCTGCTTCTGAGCGTGCTGGAAGAGGAACAGCGTCTGCGTGCCCAGCGCCGGGCGCGACTGGTCCAGGAAGCCGCCCGGCAGCCTGATGAGGATCGCGATCGTCACGAGCGCCTGCTGATGCTGCTGGGTGAACGGGAGAAGCTGACGCCGGTTCGGCACATCGTGATCTCGCGGTCGGCGGTCTATGCCGCCGCGGCTGCGGTTGTGGCGCTGGTTGTGGCGCTGGTCTGGCGTCAACCCACGCCGCCGGTCGTGTCACCGCAGCCCACGGTTGTGGTCAAGCCCGAGTTTGTTCAGGTCGCCACGCTGGTGGAGCAGGTGGGCGCCGAGTGGGCGGCCGCCTCGCACCGGTTGACGGTGGGCGGGCCGGTCTACAACGAGCCGCTCGAACTTCGGCAAGGCTATGCCCGACTGCGGTTTACGAACGGCGCGGAGGTGCTCGTGCAGGGGCCGGCCTCCTTCGAGCCGGTCGGCGTCGACGCGCTGCAACTGACGTTGGGGCGGCTGGTCGGCACCTGCGACACCCCGCAGAGCCGCGGCTTCACGGTGCGGACGCCTCACGGCGGGGTGGTCGACCTCGGCACCGAGTTCGCCGTCGTCGCCCGCGAAGGCGATACCGACATCCACGTGTTCGACGGCCTGGTGGAGGTGGTCAGCCGGGAGGACGCCCCTCGTGTCCGCCGTCGCCTCACCCGGGGGCAGGCGGTGCGCACCACCGGGGCCGTCATCCGCGACATCCCGGTGGACGACCGCGCCTTCGCCCGGCGCATGCCGCATCCTTATGAGTTGACGGTCGCGCGGAGCGCTCCGCTGGCTTATTGGAAGCTCGATGACGAGCCGCACCACACCTCGGTCTACGATCAGGGCCGGCTGGGCGCGCACGGCACGGTCCGCGGCGAGGTAAAGCTGGGCGAACCCGGCGCGATCGCCGAGTCGAAGGCC
The DNA here is from genome assembly GCA_964511575.1 of uncultured Phycisphaeraceae bacterium. Classification (GTDB taxonomy): domain Bacteria; phylum Planctomycetota; class Phycisphaerae; order Phycisphaerales; family Phycisphaeraceae; genus CALKHT01. Next base: position 20,678 of record CAZEFM010000060.1, read on the forward strand.
GCCCGCTTTGACGGCGACAGCGGCTACATCGATGTGGGCGTTCACCCCGCGCTCAACCTGACCCGCAACTTCAGCATCGAAATGTGGGTCCACATGCCCGAACGCCGCGACGCGTTCGGGCGTTTCCTCTCCAACCGCTCCGCCCTCGGTGGGTTCGGCGTCGGCGTCGACCTGCGGTCCGATGAGCCCAACCACGGCTCGCTCTGGTTCTCCTTCTTCTCCGGGGGGGCAGGTGACTACGCCAGCGACATCACGCTGCCGGTCGGCCGGTGGGTCCACCTGGTCTGGACCGTCGACGCCCAGCACCAGCCCACGCTCTACGTCAACGGCGAAAAGCAGCGATTGCACCCGGTACGGTCGGTTGATCACATGGCTGGCAGGCCCAGTGATCAGCCGCTGTACCTGGGTCGCAATCCTTTCGACGCGCTCGGCGAGCAGGCCTGGTGGGGGTCGCTGCAGCACGTGGCGATCTACGACTACGCCCTGCCCGCCCATGTCATTCTGGAGCATTTTCGTTCGAGCCTTGCCGGCCCTTCGGATCCGGTGTCGCGTTGACACCCACCCGACAAGCGACTCGAAACTTTTTTTGTCAGGAGGAACTCCTATGATTCGCACGCTCAAGTCCACCGTCGCCGCCGTCGCCCTCGTCTGCACCACCGCCGTCACCGCCCAGGCCGCGCTCATCGGCAACGATGTGACGAACTTCGACCGTGAGAACAACGGCGACGGCGTCAACGTGTTCCACACCAACCACGTCGGCATGCCGGGCGACGGCATCGTCGATGCCGTCCACGTCGCTTACCAGGGTGGCAGCGGAACGTTCCAGACATTCAACCTCATTCAGTTGCGCTCCACCGGCACCGCGGGCGAGTACAACATCGTCAACGTGAGCGATGCGTTCGACCTGACCGATTCCCCTGTCGATCAGGTCGCGGTGCTGTCGCTCGATACGCCGTGGGCGGTCCTGGCGGGCGATATCTTCGGCTTCTTCGGTGCGGGCATTGCGAACGACCCGCTCGCGTACTCGCCCGAGAACCCGCAGCCGACCTACTACCAGTCGGGCTTCTCCTGGACGTACCAGCCGGGCGACACGGTGGCGTTGTCGAGTCTGCCGGACCTCGGCCAGGCGTTCCATCGCGACTACGGCTACGCCGTCTCCTTCGTGCCCGAGTCGGCAAGCCTCGCGCTCCTGGGCCTGGGCGGGCTGGTGATGCTGCGCCGCCGTCGCGCTTGATTCAGGCAGGCCTCAAGGCCTTGGCCCGGCTGCTTAACGGCAGTCGGGCCGATTCCTCGCAATGTTTTTCGCGAAAGGATGCATAACCATGCTCACCCGCTACTCCCGCCCCCGCCGTCGCAACGCCTTCACCCTCATCGAACTGCTTGTGGTCATTTCGATCATCGCGCTGCTGATCGCACTCCTGCTGCCCGCGCTGTCGAACGCGCGTAAAAGTGCACACAGCGTGCAGTGCATGACGCAACTGCGCCAGATGGGCGTGGCCATGGTCGCCTTCGCCAACGACCACCAGAGCACCATTCCCACGATGTGGGGCGGCATCTTCGAGGGCACGCGCGAGTGGCAGTACGCCTGGATGGGCGACGAGGTGCGACGGTCCGATCGGGCGGCGATTCTCTCCTCCGAGTTTCCCGACCGTGACGGCGTGATGGTGCCTTACCTCGGCGGGCGCGGCGCTGCCACGCAGATGTACCGCTGCCCGGGGTTGGATGAGGGAGCGCCCGGCTCGGGACAGGGCAGCAACGGCATGTTCGACTACGCCCTGGTCATGGTCTTCGGCGGCGCCAACATCGAAACGCTGCCCGTCCGCGCCGATGTCGAACTCGCCCCCAATCAGTTCGTCACCGTCCCGCCGCCGGTTTTCCTCGAAGAGGATCCCGCCTACCACATCAACCTCGGCTTCGTCGACCCGGGCCACGGCGACATCAACCGCATCGGCACCTGGCACACCAACAACAGCGGCAACTACATCGCCACCGACGGCAGCGCCCACAGCCTCGCCGTCGGCACGGGATTGGGCCCCGAAGCCAGGCAGTGGTGGGTCACCGCCCCGAGCGGCGATCGCGTCTATCTCTCCACGGATATGTTCAGCGCCCCCTGGTTCGGCACCTGGAACAGGCGGTAAAGGCGATCAATCCCGTGGCTCGCTGAAGCGACCACCCCGCCCCTCAGTCCCTCAGTCCCTCAGTCCCTCGGTCCCTCCTCCCACTCCCTTCCGCGCTTCCCACCGCCACTTGCCATACAATACCCCGCTCGGCACACC
>CAZEFM010000061.1:0-22575 GCA_964511575.1 uncultured Phycisphaeraceae bacterium
CGATGCCCTGGTGAGCTACTGAAGGTCGGCACACCGGCGATCGGGCAGGTTCGCGGGTGTTCCGGGGAAGGGTGGCCATCCGTAGAGGGTGGCCGCTTTTTTGTGGGAGGGGGGCGATTTCGGGGGTTTGCCTTGGGGGCGGGTTCGCGGTAGGATACGGGGCTTCAAACCGGCCAAAGAGGTGTCTGATGTTCGCGATTATCGAAGACAGCGGTTCGCAAATCAAAGTCAATGAAGGCGATGTGATCAAGGTTGCCCTGCGTGACCTGCCCGAGGATGTGGCGACGATCACGTTCGACCGGGTGCTCTTCGTGGGCGAAGGTGCTGACGCGAAGATCGGCGCTCCGCTGGTCGCCGGCGCCACTGTGACGGGCGATATCCTCGCTGAGGAGCGCGGCCCGAAGGTGGAAGTCATCAAGTTCAAGCGCCGCAAGAACTACCGTCGCCGCAAGGGTCACCGTCAGGACTACCTGAAGGTCAAGATCACCGCGATCAACGCCTGAGCGTCGCGGCCGGTACTCCTCATTTTCTGACAGGATTCACGGGATGGACAGGATTGGTGCGCCCATGTTGGGGTGTTGACTGTCCGTCGCGCGTTCTATTCCTTCACCAATTAAGCCCGGCACCACCCGCACGTTTTGCGCAGTGGGCGAGATGCTTGTGCTGTGTCAGAACATTCTGGGAAGCCGGAGGGCGACGTAGGCTGCGGAACTGAGGATCGCGAGCCACGTTATTCGGGAGCGTCGAGCCCGGGTGAAGGAGATCAGGACGCCACACCCGATGAGGAAGCATGCCGCCTGGATCCAGAACATTCGCTTCTCGAATATGAAGTAGAAGTTCCAAAGCCAATCGGCACGGGTTGGACCGGCGGGCTTGAGGAATACGGTCAGCACCCACGCCAGCAGCGAAAGGGTGGTGTGGTACATCTCGTAGAGGCTGAACCATCGCGGTGGGGGAGCCGCGATGCGCCGGGCGGACAGTTTGACCGGCCAACCGCACTCAGGGCAGTAAGCATCCGGATCGATGCCCTGGAGCGAATAATCGCATTCCGCACATCGAAGAGGCGAGTGGGTAGCGGTTTTCTTCATGGCGCGACAAGTCGCTTCATCGCGATTGATCCGCGTCGCGGCCGGGTCACTCGGGCTTGACGTCGTCGGCGAAGAGCTGGCGGACTTTGTCGACCTTGGGCATGGCGATGGCGCGGATGTAGCCCTGGTTGGGGTTTTCGCAGGCGTAGTTCTGGTGATAGTGCTCGGCTTCGTAGAAGGCTTCGAGCGGTTCGAGGGTGGTGACGATCGGGTTGGGGAACTTGCCCGAGGCGTCGAGCTTGCGGATGTAGGCTTCGGCGATCCGCTTCTCCTGGTCGTTGGCGTAGAAGATGGCCGAGCGGTATTGCGGGCCGACGTCGTTGCCCTGCCGGTTGAGTGTCGTGGGGTCGTGGGTGGCGAAGTGCACTTCCAGCAGCTTTTCGTAGGTGATGCGGCTGGGATCGTAGATGATTTTGACGACCTCCGCGTGGCCGGTGGTTCCGGTGCAGACGGCTTTGTAGTTGGCGGTTTCGGCGGTGCCGCCGGCATAGCCCGAAATGGCGTCGTCGACGCCCTCAAGTTGCTCAAAGACAATTTCGACGCACCAGAAGCATCCGCCGGCGAAGACGGCTTCGGCGCGGTCGGCGGCGGGGGTGGGTGCATCGTTGCTGCTGGTCATGGCGACAGGCTCCGTGACGGGTGGGGCAGGCGGGGCGGGGCTGGGGCGCTGTTCCGCGGTGCGCGGGGTCGTGTCGACCTCTGAACTGCAGCCGACGGCGATGAAGCACAGGACGAACAGGATCAACCGTGATGCAAGTGTCATGGCGTGTTCTCCTGCGAGCAATTATAGCCAAGGGGGTTGGGCAGGTGGCGCGAGGGGGCGGGTTGATAGCCGCAGATGGACACGGATCAAGCAGTTTTGGGGTTGGGTGTTCGCAAAAGGGCATGTGGCGCCGTTCTCGTCTTCGATCCGTGTTTATCTGTGTTCATCTGTGGCTAAATTTCACTCGCCGATGATTTTGACGAGGGCGCGTTTGGGGCGGCGGCCGTCGAACTCGGCGTAGTAGATTTGCTCCCAGGGACCGAAGTCGAGCTTGCCATCGGTGATCGCCACGACGACCTCGCGGCCCATGATCTGGCGTTTCATGTGGGCGTCGGCGTTGTCTTCGCCGGTGTCGTTGTGGCGGTACTGGTCGATGGGGGCGTGCGGGGCGAGCTTTTCCAGCCAGTCGTCGTAATCCTGGATCAGGCCCTGTTCGGCATCGTTGATGTAGACACTGGCGGTGATGTGCATGGCGTTGACGAGGCACAGGCCGTTCTGCACGCCGCTTTGCCGCACGAGTTCAGCGACCTTGTCGGTGATGTTGATGTAACCGCGGCGGTCGGGGACGTTGAACCAGAGTTCTTGGCGCAGGTGTTTCATGGTGAGGGAGGGCCGGGGGCCATGGGCCGAGGGGGCTACTTGTCCGATTGAGGGAGGTGGGTTTCGAGGGTTGTGCGGAAGGTGGGCAGGGGGGCGGGGGTGTTGGTCCAGGTTTGGAACTGCATGGCCGCCTGCCGGATGAACATTTCGGTGCCGGGGATGGTGACGCAACCGGCCGCCCGCGCTTCGCGCAGGAGTTTCGTTTCGACGGGGTTGTAGACGGTATCGAAGACGACGGTGCCGGGGCCCCAACCCTTGCCGGTGGGCATGTTACTTTGGGGGATGGGGCTGGCGTCGACGTTGGGGTGCATGCCGATGGGCGTGCAGTTGATGTAGATCTGGCAGCACGAGTCGCACAGCTTCTCCAGGCGGGCGGGGACGACCTTGCCCGCGCCGGGCAGTTGTTGCATGTCGTTGGCGAGCGCTTCGGCTTTGTCGACGGAGCGGTTGTAGATGACGACGGTGGCGCCGTGCTGAGCGAACCCCGCGACGACGGCACGGGCGGCCCCACCCGCGCCGATGACGGCGACACGCATGCCCTTGAGTTCTGCCGGTGCGATGCCCAAGTCGTCGCACACCGCATCGCGGGCAGCGGCACAGTCGGTGTTGCTGGCGTGCAGCGTGCCATCGTCGGCAACGGTGAGGGTGTTGGCTGCGCCGATGGCCTCGGCCAGCGGTTCGATCACACCGCCGCTGGCACGGACGAAACGCAGCAGGTTCTGTTTGTGAGGGATGGTGACGGAAGCGCCGCGGAAGTGCAGGGGCTCAAGATCGAGCCATGCACCGACGGTCGCCTTGAAGTGCTCGTATTCGGGCGGGATGGGCATGGGCAGGTAGACGCCGTTGTAGTCGATGGCGTCGAACCCGGCGTTGTGGACGTGGGGGCTGAGCGAATGTCCCACGGGGTAGCCGATCACGCCATAGACGCGGGTTTCAGCGTTGAGCGCATCCCAGCGGTAAAGGCTTTTGATCTGATGGACGGTTGGCTGTCCCGGTGCGGACTGCAGCTGCGCATCGAGCGAGGCGAAGGTGAGCAGCGCGCCGAACTTGCGGGCGAGCACGCGGCTGGGCAGGCCGAAGTCGCCCATGCACAGCGCGATGGTGGGTTTGTGGTGTTGGGTGAGGATTTCGAACGCCTCGAGGTTGTCGCGCAGCGACCGTGCGCGCCAGGCGAGCTTCATGACGCGGCAGGCGGTTGCGGCGGTCATCGCTTCGATGCGCTGGTAGAGGTCGCGTGGCCGGGTTTCAAAGTCGTGGCTTGAGAGGATCAGGCCGGTGGTGGTGGCGCGTGTCTGCGCGGGATGATCGACGATGGCGCTGACGGCGTTGCGCAGCGCGGGCGATCGTTGCCATGCGAGCAACTCGACATCGAGGTAGGCCGGCTGCACTTCCTTTTCGGCGAGCAGGTGGTAGAGGTCGATGCGTTCACTTTCGCTGCCCGCGAAGTGCCCGCCTTCCCATGTCGGGCGACAGGTGAGGATGCACGGCAGCGCGGACCGTTCGACGAGCTGCGGCACTTCGCTGAAGTGTTCAGCGAAGGTGTCGATCCGAAACTCAACGAGGTCGGCTCCGAGTTCCGCGGCGCGCACGGCGTCCGCCAATGCACGCGCCACCGATCGCACCATGATGGGCACTGCTAACTTCGTCATCGCAGCGATAGCGTAGCGACGACGTCACGTTTTCACCACATCTGCACGGGATGGAAAAGGATTGAAGCAACCGGTGCGGCCGGTTGCGAGGATGCGTCAGTCACATACCTGCGAGCGCGCGGCGCAACTGTTGTGCGCGGTGCGCGTAGATGGCCGACTCGCGGTGTCGTCCCGCCATTGCCAGTTCCAGTTGCTGACGACGAGCGCTGCTCAGTCGGCGCACAAGGAACGCGCTGGCGACCTTTCGGCGGCGACGAATCGGGGCAACAGGTTCAATCAAGGCACTGGTCATGGTCACTTCTCCAAACGGGAGAACGGCTGAACCTCGGTTTTTATTGCAGCGAGCCAAACGTCCCGGCCATTTGGCTCGGCTGGCCCTGTCGCGTTACCCTGTGCGGCTTGCACCGCTTTTTGAAGGAATCGCAACATGCCACGCATTCAGCCGATCCCGGCAATCACATACGCGACAACCGGCGACCAGAGTCCGCAGATCGCCCCGCCTTATGACGTGCTGGATGAAAGCAGCAAAGCCGATTTGCTGCAGCACGATGCGCGGAATATCGTGGCGGTCGACCTGCCGCACCTGCCGCCCAAGACGGTGGGGCCGGACGCCACCTACGAGCAGGCGGGCGCGACGTGGCGACAGTGGCTGGAGGAGGGCGTGCTGACCCGGCAGGATCCGCCTGCCATTTACGTGTATCAGCAAAGTTACACGGACCCACGCACCGGCCAGTCGTTTGCCCGGCGCGGCCTTTTCGCCAACGTGCGGGTGCGGCCCTTTGGTCCCGCAACCGATGGCTCGGGCGGCATCCATCCCCACGAGCAGACGTTCAGTGCTCCGAAAGAGGATCGCCTCAAGCTCATGCGCGCCACGCGTACGCAGCTTTCGCCGATCTTCGGTTTGTACTCCGATGCGGAAAACAACGTGGGCCCGCTGCTCGCCCGGTTCATCGAAGCAGGGCCCGGCAGCGCATTCGGCATCACGCGCACCGACAACGTGAAACACGAGATCTGGCCCGTCACCGATGAGGCGGGCGTCCGCAGCCTCGTCGATGCGTTGGCTGGTCGGGACGTCTTCATTGCCGACGGCCACCACCGCTACAACACCGCCCTCACCTACCGCGAGGAGATCGCTGCCCAGTACGGCGGCGAACTGCCCGACGATCACCCGGCGAACTGGTGCATGTTCGTCCTCGTGGCCATTCAGGACCCGGGCATGATCGTGCTGCCGACGCACCGCGTGCTTGGGGGCATGAAGGACTTCTCGCTCAGCAAGCTGGAGGCGGCCGCCGGTGGGGCGATCAAGCTCACTCCGTTCCAGGGCGATGCGGCTGCGCTGGAGCAAGCACTGCCCCAGCATGGCCCCCACGCGATGGGCCTCGCTTCGCCCGGCGACGACCCCCAGCTCGCCATCCTCACCACCACCGAACCGGACCCGCTCGCCAACCATTACGGCGAGAAGAGTGAGGCGTGGCGGCAGCTCGATGTGGCGGTCCTGCAGCACCTGATCGTCGAAAAGATCTGCCAGCCCACGTTCTGCGATGCGGGGCAGGAGGTGACCTGGAAGTTCCCCCACACGCTGGACCAGCTTCACAGGGATGTGAGCCTGCCCGGCTACCAGCTCGGCGTGATCGTGCAGCCGACGCCCTTGGAGAGCGTGCGGCTGGTCTCCGAGGCGGGTGAACTGATGCCTCAGAAGAGCACGTTCTTCTACCCGAAGCTGGCGACGGGTCTGGTGATGAACCCGCTGGAGTGATTCCCGCCGGTGGGGGGGCGGGGCCAGCGGCTGGCCCTGGTTGGAGCAATCGCAGGAAAAACGACCATCCCTGCTTGCGCATGTCGCGTGAACGGGTACACTTAAGGGTGTTCCGGAGCATGAGGTGGGGGGAAATCGTGCGGGGTGGCCGCTATCGTGCCGTGGCTCTTTTGGTGCGGCGCCAAGGGATTGGGGCGAGGCCCGCCAGCCTTGGAATGGCGGGTGTAACTCCTTAACATAGCGACCTGAATGGACTTAGAGTCACCACTGCCTCTGCGGGAACGTTCAGACGAACAGCTGGTGGAAAGCTACCGCACCGCGCAGGACGCTGGGGCGGCCGAGGCTTTCGCCACGCTGGTCGATCGCTACACCCAGGAATTGTTCCATTTTCTGGTGCGGTTTGTGGGTAACCGCGCCTCGGCCGAGGAACTGTTCCAGGAGGTGTTTCTTCAGGTTCACCTTTCGGCGGACTCGTTCGATGTGGAGCGGCGGTTCAAGCCGTGGCTGTTTACGATTGCCGCCAACAAAGCCCGTGACTTTCTGCGACGGAACAATCGGCGGCAGGCAACGCCCCTGTCGGCGCTGTGCACCGATGAGGATGGGCAGGGCTACCTGGATTTGCTGGAAATCGACCTGCCGCTGCCGGATGAGGTGTCGGACCAGAACGAGATGCGGGAATTGGTGCGACAGGTGATTGAGACAATGCCCGATCATCTGCGCGAGGTTCTCCTGATGGCGTATTTCCACCGTTTTGCATACAAGGAAATCGCCAGCATGTTGGATATCCCGCTCGGGACGGTGAAAAGTCGGCTTCACGCAGCCGTCGCGTGCTTCGCGGAGGCCTGGAAAGCACGATTTCCTGAAGAAACGCCCGCCGGCTCCGAACGCACCGCTGCTCAGGTGCGTAGGAAAGAGCAATAGGGGGAGAAAGGGAATCGCGGATTGCGGATCAGGGATGCGGGATCGGGGGTTGGGTCTTCGTGTCCGCGGTCGCTTGAGGGAATGAAATGGGCGAGGAACACATCAGTCTGACGGGGCGGCTCAGTGCGAACGATTGCCGGGCGCTGGATGCCTGGATGGCACGGCACACGGGTGATGCGGCGGGTGACGCTGCCTCGCATGAGGCGATACCGAGCCGATCGGCGGCGGTGGAGCGGCTGATGGCGCTGGTGGGGGCGTGTCCCGCTGAGGATCCGCCGAGCGATCTGTCGCGGCGGACGGTGAGCCAGGTGCTCGCCGAGGAGCAGCGCCGCCGATTCGCGTACCAGATTTCAACGCTCGCGGCGGCACCCCCGGCGGACACTGGGCGGTTCCAGATCGGCCGCTGGATGGAGATCGCTGTCGGGGCGGCGATGATCATCGTGGGCATTTCACTGGCGCTGCCTGTGCTCAACCACAACCGTGCGGAAGCCCGGCGGATCGGCTGCGCGACCAACCTGGCGCGGGCGTCGACGGGGTTCGGGCAGTATGCCGCATCGCACAACAACACACTGCCGCGGGTGCAGGGGGTGAAGCCCGGTGATGTGTGGATCCGGGTGGGCGAGTCGGGGCCGGGCGGGAAGGTTCAATCCAACAGCGCGCATCTGTTTGTGCTGGTGCGTGGCGGTTATGTGACGCCACAGACGCTGGCGTGTCCGGAGAACGCCTCGGCGATGCGGCATTTGGGGGGTGAGGATCTGATTGACTGGCCCAACCCGCAGGCGCCGTCGTACAGCTATCCGAATCAGCACACACCTTATGTGTTGCGGATCGATCGCTATCCGCACAAGCCGGTGCTTGCGGACCGCAACCCGCTTTTTGAGGCGCGCAACGGTGTGCTGATGCAGAACATCAGCGTCGCGCCGACAAGTCCCAGCCGACAGCACGGCCAAACTGGTCAGAACATTCTCACTGCGGATGGCGCGGTCAAATGGCGCTACAGTCCAGTGATGAGTGATCGCGACAATATCTGGACCGCCGATGGCATCGAACGGTACACCGGTACGGAAGTGCCTGCCCGTGAGGACGATGCCCATCTGGTGCCCTGACGCGTGACGGGCGTGACCTGAGATTGGATTCTCCTTTTCCTCCTCCTTTGGCCCCGCCCCTTGTTGGGGCGGGGTTTTTTCGCGGATGGTCGGATCATGTCGCGACCATCGACGTTTTTTCGAGAAAATCAGGGGAAAGTATTGACGCACCGCGCATGACGTCGTTAGGTTGAAGCGTTGGCGTGCAGGCTCCACCGCGATCGGGGCACACCCTTTCAGCGGGACGTCAGCATGCCGGGGCGCAGCCCTTTCCCTTGACGATGTGTTGTTGGTCGATTGGCCGAACACTGTTTGAGGAGGTGCACCATGATGGGCGCCGCCACTCTGGAAACGTCGGTGCGCGAGTTATTGCGCAGGGAAACGGTTCGTGGGGATGGGTCGCGGGGTGCGGAGGAGCCTCAACCCGTTCTTGATGCCGCAACGGTGCGGTGGATTTTGCCCCGGCTGATGCGATTGGCTGATGACCTGCACGGCGAACCGATCGAACAGTTGGCGCCCGCGGTGCGACGCATGCTGATGGAGCAGGCGTTCGTCGATGCGCACGGCGACGCGGTGTTGATCGACGCTGAGCGCCGACAGATCGACGAGCAGGTCGCCATGCTGCTGCGCATCCTGGAGCAGGCGCGACGTGAGCAACACGCCAATGGGCAGTGGGCAACCGTGCCGGTGACGCCGCAGATGTTCGGTTGAGGCGGCTTTCCTGCTCCCGCTCACCCCAGCGCGGGGAGGGGGTTGACGCGAAGCCAACGGGAGTCGACGCTGGAGCGCATGACAAGCGTTGACCCTTCCTGGTTTGTGCATGATCGTCTGGGGCTCTTCATTCACTGGGGGCTCTATTCGCTGGCGGCCCGGCACGAGTGGGTGCAGAACCACGAGCGCATCGACAAGGATGCCTATCGCCGGTACTTCGAGCGCTTTGACCCGGATCTGTACGACCCGGCCATGTGGGCGGCGACGGCAGCCAGGGCGGGGATGAAGTACTTCGTCGTCACCACCAAGCACCATGAAGGCTTCTGCCTCTGGGATTCCAGGCTCACCGACTACAAAGCGACGAACACCCCGGCCGGTCGCGACCTGCTTACGCCCATGGTGGAGGCGTTTCGCGAGCAGGGCTTGCGCGTCGGGTTCTATCACTCGCTGCTCGACTGGCATCACGATGACTTTCTCATCGATTCGCAGCACCCGCTGCGCGACGACCCGCGGCGTGAGGAACTCAACGCTTCGCGCGACATGAGCCGGTACGTTGAATACCTGCACGGGCAAACCCGCGAGTTGCTGACGCAGTTCGGGCCGATCGACATCATGTGGTTCGATTACTCCTACCCTCAGCGGCCGCAGGGCAAGGGACGCGATGCATGGCAGAGCGAAAAGCTGCTGGCAATGGTGCGAACGTTGCAGCCGCACGCGCTGGTCAACGATCGGTTGGACCTGTTGGATGTGGAGGGCGGTTATGACATCAAGACGCCCGAGCAGTTTCAGCCGCGCGGCTGGGTGGAGCATCGCGGCAAACGGGTGGTGTGGGAAGCGTGCCACACGTTCAGCGGCTCGTGGGGTTATCACCGCGATGAGGCGACATGGAAGAGCGACGGGCAGATCGTGCGAATGCTGATCGACACGGTGAGCAAGGGGGGCAATTTACTGTTGAACGTGGGGCCGACGGGACGCGGCGAACTGGATGAAAGGGCGGTTGCCCGGCTGGAGGCGCTGGGCGCGTGGATGCGCCGACACGGGCGATCGATCTACGGCTGTGGTGCCGCGCCATCATGGGCGACCGCACCGCCTGACTGCCGACTGACGTGGAACGAGGAAAAGCAACGGCTGTATGTGCACGTTTTCGCCTGGCCGTTCCGCCACCTGCACCTTGAAGGCCTGGCCGATCGGGTGGCGTATGCGCAGCTCCTGCACGATGCATCGGAAGTGAAGATGGTGGGTCACGGCGAGGTTGCGGAGCAGGAGACGCTGCGCGAGCGTCTGCCGGCGTCGCTGCTGACGCTGGAACTGCCGGTGCAGCGGCCGAATGTAACGGTGCCGGTGGTGGAGTTGTTCCTGCGGTAGAGGGATAGCGCGGATCGCTGCCGTGCAGGCGGTTGCCTGACGGATGAGTGACATGACCTCCCCGCATCCGGAACGTGGCTACAGCGGGTGCATCAATGGTTACGGATCAGTAGTACCACGTGGTGCCCCACATCAGATAGAAGAATCGCGGCTTCATCTCCGATTTGGTGATGAGCTTGGCGTGCCCGTCCTGATAGGCGACCGGTTGGTCGTGGATGATGAACTCCGAGTAAGGCACGAAGATGCGTCCCGTGCCGCCGTGCGCCATGTTCCATTGTCCATCCACGCGGTGGGTGATGAGGATGTCGCTGGCATCCTGCTCGTCGAGGCGGGTTGGCAACGGCAGCTCGCCCGGTTCCATGATGACCTGATCGCGACCGAACCCACCAAACCACGCGTAGCCGGTGTAGATCTCCGATGCGTTGGACATCCATCCGCCGTAGTTCATCGCACCGAGCCAGTACGGGTCGCTGTACGCCGGGTCGGTCAGGTCGCCCGCCTGGATCGGGCAGATCATCAAAGTCGGATCCTTCAGCATGGTTCCATGGAGTACCGCCCACCAGCCGGTCGTGTCGTTGTGAGCGCGGACGTAATCGGGGCTGTGGCGGAAGGTGTCGGGAAATTTTCCTTCGGTGTCCATCACGTAGCTGAGCTGGATGGCGACCTGCTGTCGGACGTTGGACAGGCATTGCACGCTCATGGCGCTGCGTCGGGCGCGGCTGATGGCGGGAAGAAGCAATCCGATCAGAAGGGCAATGATCGAAATCACCACGAGCAGTTCGATCAGGGTGAAACCACGTCGAGACATGATGGTATCTCCACAGAAAGGACGGATTCCGGCGCGTGACGTTGTTGCGTCAACGATTGCTCGGCCGTGCTCGGTGCTGGTCGTGAGTGCCAGCACCGAGCGTTTCGGCCGAATCATGGACCAACCGACGATCTTCACCAAGGTGCCTGCCAATGCCCGCCTGGCTCAAAAATCGGTTGGTGGTCATGTTTGCTCACTTCATGCACATGCACACTTTGAAGGTCAGGTTGTCGGATGAATGGATCAGCACGCCCGGCGCCGCCGCAGCATCATCGCCGCGCCGATGCTCAGCAGCGCGATGCTTGCCGGCTCGGGAACGGTTGCCGAGCCGTGGATGTCGAACTCGGCATAGACCGATTCCGGTGCACCGTCGCCATTGTGTCCATTGAATGTGACGCGAATGCGTTCGATGCCGGATGCCAGGACGCCGCCGCTGCCGTCCACCGTGGTGATCTGTATGCCGCCGTTGGGTGCCGGCTCGATGTTGCCCGGCAGCGATTCGAGAATCGAGAACAGCGGTGTGAACGTGTCGGAGCCGACGGCCGCCACCGCAACGTCGTAGGCCTGACCTGCACGATCCGCGCCGCTATACCACGTTGTCGACACGATGCTGCTGATGTCGTACCCCGCCGGGCTGTGATTCAGATCGAGCGTGAACTCGACGACGGTGCCCAGCGATGCGGCGAACAGCCCGTCGGTCAGCGTGAAGCTGGGGGCGAATTCGCCGTTGTTGAGAAACGCCAGGCCCGTGCCGCCGAACACGGTGCCGCCGGAGATGATTGCCACGCTTGCGAGGGAAGGCTGACCGCTGTTGACGAGGTCTGTTGCGCTGATGATGAACTCAGCATTTCCGCCATCGAGCCACGACTGGCGATCGATCGCCGTCGACACGGGTGCCGCCATCGCCGATCCGGTGACCGCGATCCCCGTCATCATTGCCACCATCGAAATGAAACGCGACATAGAAGACCTCCCTTTGAAGAAAGTGTGTTGCGCGCCAACTCGGCGGGCAGTTCATGAAGCGTGTACGTGAGACATCAACCTGTTGGGGCGGTTTGTGGTTTGGAAGGTTCACCGAACACATCGATTTCGCGGAACACCCAGAAGCCCGGATGAGGCGCATCCACGGGAGAGCGTGGCCAGGTGGTCGGGCCCTGCCCCGCGTGGTGCTGATAGAACCAGAACCGCACCGCATCCACGTTGCTCGCCAGCGGGTGTGAATCCGATCGCGCCAGCGTGATCTGCCGTTCGGTCCAGCGGATGAGCTCGCCCGCGTCGCCGCTGGGGCGATCGACCTGGGCCAGCGGACGGAAGGTGTCCTCGCCGACATGGCGCACCTCGACGCGATATCGCTGCCCGGTGCGGGAAGGCGTCCATGCGGTCAGCGTGATGATTCGCCGCAGGTCGTACCCGTGGGGATGGGCACGCGTGTCCAGGTAGTACGTGATGGGTTCATCGGTTGGGGTGGTGAAGCTTTCTTCCGTCGTCACCCAGTCGGCCGCCCACACCTGCCCGTTCGTCAATGCCGACAGCCGCTGCCGTGCAAACAGCCCTTTCGCGTTTGCCGGCGGTGTCTGCCGTTCCAGCGATGTCTGCAGCAGATCCCTGCTCGATCCCTGGAACGTTCCGCGGGGCCGGTCGCCGCTGTCGATGACCAGAATGGCGTTGGTCGTTTCAATGACCGCGTCATCAATCAGGTCGTCATAGGTGAACGGCACATCGGCCTGCAGTTCGAACATGCGCAGATCGAACATGCGCGGTTGGATCATGCGGTTGTAATCGATGCGCACCGCCTGCCCCCGTCCCAAAGCGACGCTCGCCGATTCCTCGACGCGCGGCGCATCGCGCAGGTTGACTTCGACGCTCCCGGTAAGCACCTGCACATCACTGCTGCCATCCTGCTCCACCCGCACGCTGAACACGGTGCCCAGATCCGTGATCCGCGCGGTGGGCGTGTCGATAATCAGTCCGATGCTGTCCTCTGACGGGCAATAGGCGACGAGCGTTCCGTAATGCAGCACCAACCGGTCGGCCGCGGCGATCTCCAGATCGAAGGGACCGGTGAGCAGCACCATCGCGCCGCGCACCGTACGGGCCTGGACATGGCCGTTGGTCAGGCTCATCCGATCGCCGACGCGCAGCGACATTTCGCGTCGCAGGCTCGCCGCCTGCCCGCCGCGCACATCGTGCAGATTCACGATCGTCACCACCGATGGACTGGTCCATCGCTCGACACGATCCCACATCGCGTAGCTCAGCACCGTCACGCTGACGATCACGATCGCGGCAATCGCTCCCGTCATCCGCCATCGGTGGATCCGGTGTCCGCGCTGGAAGCCGAACCTCATCTCACGATTCCCATCAGCACTCCGCCTGGCGGCAGGTCGACTGACATCGCGGCGTGGCGGGGTCAAACAACCCTCCAGCTTGGACAAATCATTGCACAGCAGCGAGGCGTCCTCATCGTCGTTGAAGCTCTCATCGTCCTCCACCGCGCTGTCGGGCGACTTCATCTCCTTCAACGCCTGATCCTGAAGCGTCAGCAGGACGAAGATTTCCTGCAGGCGATCGCTGGAGCGCAACGCTTTGCGCAGCGCTTCGGACTGCGCCTCGTCCGCTTCGCCATCCAGGTATGCGAGGACCGCTTCGATGAACGCTTCATCCTGCGGGGTGAGTGGCTGGGGCATGTGACGTGTGGGTTTACTCACGGCAACCCCTCCTGTTGGTTTGTCGCACGTCCCATGCAGTTGGAAAGAGCCCGGTGTACCCGCGTCAACGCCACATAGACCGTTTCAACCTTTCGGTTCAGCACTTCCGCCAGTCGTCGCCCCGTCAGCCCGTCTCTGTATCGCAGTTCGATCAGCCGCTGCCCATAGGGGGAAAGCTTTTTGACGCACTCGGTCAACACATCGGTCAGTTCGCTCACATCCACCTCGTCATACGCCCGCCATTTCGATTCGAGCGATTCCAGCAGGTCATCGTCGATCACGCGGGGTCGGCGAAGTTCATCGCGGAGTTGGTTCAGTGCTTTGTGTCGCGCGACGGTGCGCATCCAACTCAAGAGGTGTTTTTCGGATTCGATCTGTTCCCGGCTTTTGAGCACCAACACGCACAGGTCCTGAAAGACGTCCTCCGCCAGGCGATGGTCGGGAATGATCGAGCGGATGAAAGCGATCAGCTTCGTCCGTTCGCGCACCAACATGTGTACAACCACGTCTTCGCTGATCGCCATAATGCCACGCCCTCAGAACGGCCCACTAGTCATACCCCGCCGATGGGGTGTTCTTGACATCCGAATCAGAAAAAAGTTTTTGCGGCGATCGTTCGCGTCCCGTCGTAATTGTAATTATGGCATATGTCACAGGATACGAAATATTGTGCCCGGCGATGCGCGGCGGTAACGGGTGTTCGTACCGGTGAAGGGAAGTGAAAATATTGGGTGGATGTTGGACGGTCGGTCCGCGGGTATGATGTGGAGCATCTCTGACCGGGGCGGGGTAAATCAGACCGGCCAAAAATTTCCTGAAGGGTGATGTTAAGAATCCCGGTGCTGCTTCGATATCCAAACGGGTGAAACCTCCGTTGTGCGCGCCGCAGTGATGTCGCGGTGACGGCGGTGGGTGTGCTTGTATCCCGCGGGAAAGTGCGTCCATGATGGAACAGGAGGCCATGCTGCGGCTCATGCTTCGTGAGCGTGCGAGGCTGCTGGCTTACATCTGGACCATCGTGCACGATGAACATCTGGCGGAGGACCTCTTTCAGGAGGTGTCCGTGACGGTGCTGCAGGGCCGCATGGTCGTCCGCGATGAGGAGCACCTGTCGAAGCTGCTTCGTCGCATCGCGCGGTTCAAGGCGATCGATGTGTTGCGGCAGCGGAACCTTGCGCCGGTGTCGCTCGATGAGGCGACGATCGACCTGCTCGAAGCGCGATGGCGGGAACAGGATGGCATTGACGGCACGGAACTGATGGATGCGCTGCGTGGGTGCGTGGCACGGTTAAGCCCTTATGCGCAGGAACTTGTGCGTCTTCGATACGCGGAGGGGCTTACCGGTCAACCATTGGCGGAGCGGCTCAACCGTCGGGTCGAAAGCGTCTATGTCGCACTGTCGCGTGTGCATCATGCGTTGCAGGAGTGCGTTCGTCGACGTCAAACGCACACTCAGGAGGCTTCATCGTGACGTCGCCTCCTCGAAAGCTGCCGTGGGATGACGAAGGCGATGGTGCGTTTGCCCGTCTCACGCTGCGATACCTGGACAACATGGCCAGTGCCGAGGACGTTCGCGAACTGCAGTTGCAACTGCGCAGCGTCCAGCGTCAGCGGGAGTTTGTGCAACTGGCGCTTTACGCGCGGACGCTCAGCGAAGCGATGCGTCCGGGGGTGTTCGTTGCGGATGCGCAGGGCAACGCGACGGATGACGATGCTTCGGGACTGCTGGCCGAGGTGCTGGAGATCGAACGGGCGGCTCAGGCGCGCCGTGAGGAACAGCGCATGGCGTCCGCCTCGACCCACATGGAAGCGGACGTGTGGGATGTTGAGGATGTGTCGACTTCGCCGCCGGTAAGGCACATCGTGATCCCCCGGGCGGCGTTGTACGGCCTTGTCGCGGCGTTTCTGGCGGTGGTGGTCGGGTTGATCTGGACCCGTGACGGAACGGAGTCGTCATCCGGCATCGCGCCTACGCCGGTGGTCGCGGCGACGGTGGCGTTGCACGAGGCGGTGTGGGAAGGGCCGGAATCCCTTCAGCCCGGCGACACGATGCATGCCGGACGTTACCGTCTGAGCAGGGGGCTGGCGCAGCTTGCTTTCAAAGGCGGCGCGAGTGTGGTGGTGGAAGCGCCTGCCGAGTTCGTCCTGCACGATGACGATGAAATGATGCTCGTCGCGGGCAAGCTGGTGGGGCGGTGCGTTGACGGAACGACGCTGACAGTGACGACTCCCAGCGCGCGGGTGCGCGATCTGGGCACGGAGTTCGGCGTCTTGATCCATCCCACCGGCCGAACGGAGATGTGCGTCTTCGATGGTGAGGTGGAGATCACACCCTGGGCGGCGGGACAGGCACGCGGCTCAACGGTACGGCTGCATCAGAACGAAGCGGCACGCGTCGATGCGGCCGGAACGCAGGTCGTTTCACTCCCGGCCATGCCGTTGGCGTTCGTCCGTGAAGCGGAGATGCACGCGCGGATTGAAGCGGATGCGGGGTCGATCTATCACCGCTACCTCGCGCATCGTTATGCCTTGCGGCGTGATCCCGCGTTGGTCGCATATTACGCGTTCGAGGCTTCGCCGGATGATCCGATGGCGGTTGTCAATCGAGCGCCTGCCACTGCGGGGGAACTTGACGGCCGCATCGAGCAGGGCGTCGAACGTGTTGCCGGACGGTTCCCCGACGGGGCGGCGCTTCGTTTCGATCGGGAAGGCGAGCAGTATGTGGGGATCGCATCCCGTTCGCCGATGGATCTGAACGGCAGCCTGACGTTGTGCGCCTGGGTTCGCAGGCCGGCCGGGGCGCAAGGCGGACACATCGTGGCGCTGCGTGAGGGTGACCGGATCGTGTTTCAGTTGGCGGCGTTTGGTGATGCGAAGCCAACCGTACCCGGGCGAATGGGGCTTCAGTTCCTGCGATTCGCAAACGCACTTTATATCGACGATGTCCTGCGCGACGCGGATGACCGTTGGCAGCACGTCGCCGCGGTGGACGATGGCACGCACATTCATCTCTACCTCGATGGCGAGTTGGTTGGGTCGCAGCGGGTCAGGCAACGCAGATCGCATGCCGTCGCGCCATGGCGGATCGGACATTCGGGCGAGCCGCACGACGATCGCTCGTTTGATGGAGAAATCGACGAACTATTGGTGTTTCGGCGGGCGTTGACGCCGGCAGAGATCGCGGCCGCGGCAATGCTCAAGCCGTCATCGTGGTAGATGTCCGCACGCGGCTTTATCTCGAACGCCGTGTTCAACACGGGCTTCAAAGGGATTCAACCTACTTTCATTTCAATGGAGGCTTCACATGGCATCGAAACACATCGCGGCGGTCCTTGGCGTCGTCATCGGTCTTGGCGCATCCCAGGCGGGGGCTTGGACGCTTTTCGAAGACTCGTTCACCAATGACAATCTGCTCGTGAACGATGGTATTGGCGGCAACTGGCTGGCGGCGGATCAGGCAGCGGTCGGCGCCCATGTGGAGTTCAACGGCAACGCGATGTTGTCCAACGCCAACGGCGCGTGGAACGTGGGCGGCATCAAGACCGAATCCACGTTTGGCGCGGGATCGAAGGTGGAAGTGGTGTTCAACGGTGCTGCCACGGTGGTGCCCGGTTCAGGTACCACGCGCGGCGCCGTCGCGAACGCCGTGGGCAGCACGCTTATCACGCTCTCCGATCCGGGCAACGTGCTGACGTTTCCCAATCCGCACAATAACAACAACCTCTGGGCCCTGGGGCTGGAAATTCAGGTGAACAACACCGGCTCGGTGTACGGCTTCACGGTGCACTACGGCACGGTGCAGGCGCAGGAGATTCGACCATTCAACTACGTCTTCGACCAGCTTATCTCCGAGAACAACCCACTGGTGGTGGAGATGTCGATTGAGAGTGACGGCAGCTTTGTGGTAAGCCTGAACCAGAGCTACGGCGGCGGGTTGAACGCGGCACTGGTCGGCAATGTCGGGAAGCCGGTTGACTCTTTCCGGGTGGCGCTGGGGTCGCAGATGATGTCCGCCAGCAATCACCTGAGCAGCTTCGCCAGTGTCCGGGTGATCCCCGAACCGGCAAGTCTCGCGCTGCTGGGTATGGGGGGGGCGATGCTGCTTCGCCGCACACGAAGGGCGTCGTGCTGAAGTCGTTCTGTACAATGTTCGCGGGGGGGTCGTCCCGCCAATTGGGGCGACCCCTTTTAATCACGGGGCATTTCATATGGGGGTTTGAACACCTCTTGCCGCAGAATCGTCACTGACCTTCTCACGAGGAGCATGGATCATGGACCGATGCCGCTGCACGCCGTTGGCCTGTCTCGGTCGTTCTCGCGGTTTTACATTGATCGAATTGCTGGTGGTGATTGCGATCATTGCGTTGCTGATTGCGTTGCTGCTGCCGGCGCTGGGATTGGCGCGGGAGAAGGCGCAGGTGATTCAGTGTTCGAGCAACGTGCGGCAGTGCCTGATCGCGTGGGAGAGCTATGCGCTCGATCATGATGGGCAGTTGGTGGAGGCATGCGTGGGATTCCCGCGGAGCTGGGTGCTGCCGGGCAACTCGGCGCTCCATCCGATCCGTGACGGCTCGTTGTATGGCTATGCGCGTGATGAGAAGATTTATCGCTGCCCGGCCGAGCCGCGTGACACGTACATCGTGAGCTATTCGATCAGCGACTACACGGGGGGAACGGAATACGTCAAGAACTTCGTGAAGCCGGCATTGAACCGCGATGAGATTCCCGCGGCATCGCGAACGTTCGTGTTTATCGAAGAGTATGATGTGCGTGGCTGGAACATGGGGTCGTTCAACATGGTTCCGAAGCAGGGGCCCGCAGGTGCGGCGTGGATCGATCCTCCGGGCACGTGGCATCGGGATTGGGTGAACGTGCTCGGTTTTGCTGACGGCCACGTGGAGAATGACCGATGGCAGACGAACTCGCCGTTCAGCCTCGCGATTTCGGGCGGGGTATACCCGGTACGCTACGACGGGCAGAACATCGACCTGATGCGATTGGCGGAAGCGTTCACACCGTCCGCCGTGCCGAATCCCTGATGACTGGTATGAAGCTGATGTTGTGTGGGTCGTCGGGGTGTCGTGCGACCATGCAGGCGGCGGTTGTGCTGGTTGCGCTGTGCGGCTGCCTGGTGGGGACGACGGTCGGCCAGGAGATCGTCGCCCATCGCGGTGCGTCGCATGATGCGCCGGAGAACACGCTCGCGGCGTTTCGCCTCGCATGGGAGCAGGGCGCCGACGCCATCGAAGGTGATTTCCATCTCACGGCCGACGGCCACATCGTTGCGATGCACGATCGCACCACCAAGCGCACGGCGGGGGTGGAACTGGAGATCGCATCGTCGACGTTGGAGCAGTTGCGGGCGCTGGATGTGGGGGCGTGGAAGGGTGAAGCCTTTGTGGGGGAGCGCATCCCCACGCTGGATGAGGTGCTCCAGACGGTACCCGCGGGCAAGTCGATTCTGATCGAGGTGAAGTGCGGGCCGGACATCGTGCCTGTGTTGAAGAAGGTCGTCGATGCGTCAAGCCTCGAGCCGGAGCAGATCAAGGTGATTTGTTTTCAGGCGGAGGTGATCGCCGCGGTGAAGCGTGCGATGCCTCAGATTCAGGCGTATTGGCTGACGAGTTACAAGGAGCAGCCGGACACGCAGCGATGGCTGCCCGAGGTGGAGAGCGTGCTGGCAACGCTTGCCCGTTGCGACGCCGACGGGCTGGACACGCAGGCGAATCGGCACGTGATCGATGAGCAGTTCGTCGCGCGGGTGCGGACGGCGGGGTATTCGCTTCACGCGTGGACGGTGAACAAACCGGAGGATGCACGGTGGCTGCAGTCGCTGGGCTTCGATTCAATCACCACCGATCGTCCGGCTTTGCTGCGCGAAGCGCTTCACGGCAATGCTCGAATTAAATAAACGCGGAACGTGGGGGCATCGTCTCTGGGGTCACGTTCGTCCTGTTCCCAGATGCAGCCGATATCCCGGGCTTGGCTTGGATTGACGTTCGTGGCTTGCCACGAGCCAGGTGATGGCAAGGGCGAAGACGAACAGGCCGAGCTGTGCCAGGCTCTGGCGGAAGTAGCCGGCTGCGAGAAGCCAACTGGCGTTGAGCACGATGAGCCAGAGCAGCGCGAGCTTGGAAAAGAGCAGCGCGGTGGGGCGTCGCAGGCGCGGGTTGCGGCTTGTGCGGTTGATCAGAAGCAGGACGACGATGGCGAACCCCGCCAGTGCCACAACGGGGCCGGCCCAGATCGTGGGGGGCAGGTCGACGTGTTGTGCGTGCCGCCAGTGCATCCAGCCGAGCAGCGCCAGCGTCCAGAAGGTCCATGCGGCGGCGAGGAGCCACCAGCTTCCCGCTGCCAGCCGCGGGCGCTTGGCGACCAGCACGTGGACGGCGGCGGCGGTGGCGATGGTGTAGCTGAAGTTGAGCCAGATCGGCCAAATGAAGCTCGCATCCGGGTTGGCGATGAACATGTGCAGCATGCGCAGCAGCGCCAGCACGATCACGCCAGTCGCAGGCAAAAACCGCGCGGTGGTGTTGTAGAAGAGGATGCCGCCCGCCACCAGCGCCGCCAACAGGAAGGATCCCTCGCTCATGACGGACGCCGCACAAAGGCTGGTCAGCAGGGCGATGACGGCGGTGCTCAGGGCGGTGGTGAGTCGAATGCGACCGGCGGGAATCGGGCGATCGGGTCGAAACGCGCGGTCGTGCCGCACATCCAGCACATCATTGAGCGCCAACCCGTAGGCTGCCAATCCCGCCGCCACCACACCTGCCAGCACCAGTACCAATGCCAGCGGCATCGACGTGAGCGACTGGCTGACGAACCCGGCTGGCTCAAGCGTGTACGCCAGAAACACCATGAGCCACGCGTCGCTCACGGCTGTGAGCACCAGCTCCATCCGCAGCAGATGCATGATGTTCAGGATTTTGCGGACGGGAGGCATGGGGTTTTCGAGTGCAAGGTTCGAAACTCAAAGTGCAAAGTGAACCGTCGGAAAGCTCAGCGTCTGGGGTTGCGGCGGTTGGTGGGGCGGCGAATGGGTGGGGTGAGCGGTTTGTCGGTGGGGGGAGCGGTGGTTATGGCCACGGGAGTGGCAGGGGCGGCGGGCGTCGGTTCCGCTTCGCGGTGATTTTCGGCTGTTTCGCTCAGGCGGCCGAAGATCATGCGACCCGCCGAGGTCTGCAGCGTGCTCGTCACCACCATGTCTACTTCCTGACCCATCAGCGACCGCGCGTTTTCCACGACCACCATCGTGCCATCGTCGAGATAGCCCACCGCCTGCGTCGGCGATTCGCCCGGTTTGATCACCTTCACCGTCATGCTCTCGCCGGGCAGCACAACCGGTCGAAGTGCTTTGGCCAGATCGTTGAGGTTGATCACCTCCACGCCGCGGAGCGTGGCGATCTTGTTGAGGTTGTAGTCGTTGGTCATAATGCGCGCCTGGGTCTGCTGCGCCAGTGCCACCAGTTTCTGATCAACCCCCGCGCCTTCGACTTCCACCTCTTCGATGTGCACATCGACGGTGTGGTTCTCCTGCAGCTTCTGCAGGATCTCCAGTCCGCGACGGCCTCGGGCGCGTTTGAGCTTGTCCGAGGCATCGGCAACGAGCTGCAACTCGTTCAGCACGAAGCGCGGTACGATGAGCGAGCCCTGCACGATGCGCGTCTGAATGATGTCCAGAATGCGTCCATCGATGACGACAGAGGTG
Organism: uncultured Phycisphaeraceae bacterium; assembly: GCA_964511575.1. Taxonomy (GTDB): domain Bacteria; phylum Planctomycetota; class Phycisphaerae; order Phycisphaerales; family Phycisphaeraceae; genus CALKHT01. The sequence goes on from CAZEFM010000061.1 coordinate 21,163, forward strand.
TCCAGCAGCGTGGGGCGGCTGCCGCGCAATTCCTTGGCGAACTCGACGTACGGGATGACGAAGCGGAAATCATCCTTGGTCTGCAGGACCATGGAAATGGAGATATAGCAGGTGATGAGGCCGATCATCACCTTAACGCCCTGCAGGAGGTTGAGGTAGGCCTCGCGGTGGGCGCGCTGGATGGTGGGGGAGCTTCGCTGGTCGACCACGTGGTCCATGGTGAGCAGGCCGAACAGATCGACGACGAAGGAGAGGGCGTAGGCGGCGACGAGGCCGGCGATGAGGCCCAGAAACACCCCGCTGAGTGCGGCGAGCTTCTTGTTTTTGACGTAAATGTCCAGCGCCACGAGCACCAGGGCGACGCCCAGCGCAATCGGGAGGATGAGGTTGTAGTACTCGGCGGGCACGCCCTTGTGCAGCGATTCGGTCTGGAAGGTCAGCACATACAGCAGCGTGACCGCGATGAAGAGCGTGATAAACGCCACCCGAAGGATGTTGAGAACCATGAATGATCGCTCCGGCCGGGAAGGGATGAATATTCGGGTATGGATCCCGGCGATGTAAGGTCGCGGCGTGCCCGGGGATCGTTCCCGCGGCAGACGGGAAGCGTGGACCGACGCCAGGGTCGGGTTGCGGCGTGGTCGAAAGCCGGGCGGACAGACGAAAAGCGACCGTACCAGCATACGTCGGGTATGGCCCGCCGCCAAGCGATTTGATCATGAGGGCGCGCGCGGCTATCGTCAGCGGTCCGAACCCGCGGCGCGACCGGCCCGCGGGCTTTGCGTCGCGAGGAAAGGCGGCCGGGCCCGGTGCACGGGTGGGTCCGCGAACCGGGTCAGACCTTGACCGGAGCAGCCCTAAGTGGCACTTGCCCGGTGCCGCCGGTGTCCTGGCCGTCTTTCCCCGCGACGACATGATTGAGTATCAGTGATCCGTTATTCGTGATTGACGGTTGCGACGCAATCCAATCGCTCAAATAATCGATCACAAATCACTGATCATTGATCCCCAATGTCTTACACCGTACTGGCAAGGCGATATCGGTCTCAATCCTTCGATGATGTCGTGGGACAGCGGCCCATTGCGCAGACGCTCAAGAACGCCATCGCCACCGGCCGGGTCGCCCACGCGTACCTGTTCACCGGCACGCGCGGCGTGGGCAAGACGTCGATGGCGCGGATCTTCGCCCGGGCTCTGAACGCCCCGGACACCGTTGCCGACGCCCCCAAACCGCCCGATCACGATCAGTACCCACCCCTCGATGTGCAGGAACGCATGGCGGCGGCGATCATGCGCGGTGACGACCTGAACGTCATCGAAATCGACGGCGCATCCAACAACCGTGTGGAGGATGCCCGGGACCTCATCGCCGGGGCGGGACTCGCGCCATCCACCAACGCCCGCTACAAGATC
>CAZEFM010000062.1:0-21813 GCA_964511575.1 uncultured Phycisphaeraceae bacterium
GGTCGTGGTTCGCTGAAGCGACCACGCCGGGGGGGATGGAGGATTGGGAACCTTGAACTTTGAACCTTGAACCTTCCACCTCGTCACAAGCCTTGTGCCTCGCATTGGTTGTTGCGGTGGGGCGGGGGTGTGGTATTCTCTAGCGTTCACTGTCTGAATTCCGATAAAAGCTGCGGATGGAGCCGGTGCGACAGGCTTTAACGAAGCGAAAGGATGATCGCGATGACGGGTACTCGAGGATGGATGTTTCCGGGGCTGATGGCGTTGCTGGTGGTGGTGGGCGTGGCGGGTGGCTGCCAGGATTCGCTCAAGCGTGACCGTGACGCTCTGATGGTGCAGAACCAGGAGTTGCAGGGCGATCTGGACCGCACGCGCATGGCGCTGGACGCGGCCCAGGCGGAGCGTGAGCAGTTGATCGCCGAACTGCAGCGGGCTCAGGCGGCGGCAGCGGCGCAGCAGGCGCAACAGCAACAACCAGCCGCGCCTCAGCCGACGGCTCCCGCGGCGAACGCCGGCTTCCAGGACATTGCCGGGACGGAGACGATTCGCGGTCGCGGAACGATCACCGTGCGTGTGCCGGGCGATGTGCTTTTCGCCAGTGGTTCGGCTGACCTGCGTGCGCCATCGCGTCGGACGCTGCAGCAGATTGCCGCGGTCATCAAGCGGGACTACGCAGGCAACCGTATTCGGATTGAAGGCCACACGGATTCGGATCCGATCCGCAAGACGCGGAACCTGTGGCGGGACAACTATCACCTTTCCGAGGCGCGTGCCCGTTCGGTGCGCGATTTTCTGGCGTCGCAGGGCGTGCCCAACGGCAACATGGCGATCGTGGGCCATGGTGCGGACAAGCCCGTTGCTTCCAACCGAGATGCCACGGGCAAGCAGCGCAACCGTCGCGTTGAGATTGTGGTGCTGGTGGCGGATTAACCGCGACGCATGAACGAACGATTGTGATAGGCATCATTGACTACGGCATGGGGAATCTGCGCAGTGTGCAGAAGGCGTTTGAGGCGCTGGATGCACAGGCGGTGATTCTGACGTCGCCTGATGAGGCGCGACGGATGGATCGGCTGGTGCTGCCGGGCGTGGGTGCGTATGCCGATGGCATGACAAACCTGACGCGGCAGGGCTGGGCGGAAGCGATCGGCGCGTTCGTTGCGACGGGCAAGCCGATGCTGGGCATCTGTCTGGGGATGCAGTTGCTGCTGTCATCATCGCAGGAGGATGCGCCATCGCCGGATGAGCCGGTGGCGGGGTTGGGGCTGTTGCCGGGGCGTGTGGTGCGTTTCACGTGCGATCAGCCGCCGTTGCGTTTGAAGGTGCCGCACATGGGCTGGAACACGCTGCGGTGGGATCGCCCCGATCCGCTGCTGGCCGGCCTTGAGCAGGACTGTGCGGTCTACTTCGTGCACACGTATTACGCCACCGATGTTCCCGCAACGGTGCAGTCGGCGACGTGCGACTACGGCGGCGTCTTCTGCGCGACGCTGTGGCACGAGAACATCTGGGCGACGCAGTTTCACCCGGAAAAGTCGCAGCGCATCGGTCTGCACATGCTGCGCAACTTCACGCAGGTCGACACCCTGGTGAAACCGAGCTGATCCTCACCTTTCAGGCTGAGGGGACAACATGATGAGGCGGACATGTCTGGCGATTCGGACGGCGGCGCTGATCGCCGCGATGCTGGTGGCCTTGACGGAGGGCGTGGTCGACGCATCGGTGATCAAGGCCAATGCGCCCAACAACATCGCCACACGAGCGGAGGTGACGGCTGGCTATTACGACGAGGCGCTGACGTTCCACCAGTCGAGTGATGAACGGTTCGGCACATCGGATCCGGATGTCTCCCCGGTGTTCGAGTTGACGGTGGCTGCTTCGCATCTGCCGGCGACGGGGCACGCCAAGGACATCGCTGAGGGAAGTGCGAGCGTTGGCATCACATGGGGCGCGCCGGTGGGGCCGGCTGCGTACGATGAGATTCGATTCAACGTTTCGGGGATGATCAGCGCGATGGAAGCCCGGGATGCTTCGGGCAATCCGCTCACGGGATTTGTCGAAGTGTCCGCCCGGGCGATGTTTTACCTCGATGCGGGTTATGCGGGCGCTGCGCCGAACAGTGTGGTCGGCTCGCTGATGCTGCCGTCGCTGCGGGCGATGGAGTCGTTTGAACATACGCTGATGCTTGAGGTGTTCGTGACGCCGACGGACCCGATGCTGAGCGCGGATGTCATCGCGCTTGCTGGGGGCGATGCGGGGTTCCGCATTGATCTGCGGGCCGATCACAGCTACGCGTTGGTTCTGAGCTACGCCGCGGAAGTACCGTTCGGCGTCGATCCGCCGCTGGATCTCAATGTCGCCGTGACGGTTGTGCCGGAGCCGCATAGCGCGGCGATGGCCTGTGCCGGGCTGATGCTCCTGCTGCGACGAAGGCGGGGGCGTGACGCACGCCGAGTGATCCGACGATATGTTTTGCTGGAATCGACGGGTGTGTGTTAAAGAGAACGCACCTCAAACGGAACGCGATGCTGGCGCACCGATAGCGCGCCGTCCACGTAAAGCAAACGACGTCATCCAATGCATGGGTTGCTGTCGAGTGGCTGTCTCGGGAGGAAGAATGTTTCTCCCACCCGGTCAACTGCTTATTCGACGGCGACGAGTTCGATCTCGAAGGACAGATCTTCGCCCGCCAGTGGATGATTGGCATCGAGGGTGATGGAGTCGTCATCGACTTCGGTGACGCGAACGACCATTGCGTGGCCGTTTTCCTGTTGCACCTGCAGTTGCTGTCCGATCTGCGGGTCCATGCCTTCGGGAAGCTGCGACCGTTCGACGCGGACGAGCGCTTCGGGATTGTGCGGGCCGTACGCCTCCGCCGCGGGAATGGTGACGCTGGTTTTCTGTCCGGGTTCGAGTCCTTCGACGGCTTTCTCGAAGCCGGGAATGATCTGGCCGGCGCCGAGGGTGAACGCGATCGGCTCGCGTTCGATGGATGAGTCGAACACTTTGCCGCTGGCGAGTTTACCCGTGTAGTGCACCTTGACGGTGTCGCCTTGCCTGGCTGCCATGAGTCTGCCTTTCAATGATGACTCGAATAAGACGTTCGCTTCCCGCATTATAGCGCCACGGCTGCGCAGATGGACGCGCGAGCCGATGACAAGGGAAAAAATCGGGAAAATGCGGAATTTTCAGGCGACGTGCGAGCTACATGCCAGCGGCGGCGGCCTGTTCACGGGCAGCCAGTTCTCGCAGGTGCTCCAGTCGGCCGCGCACCTCGTCAGCCATCTTCGTGTTGGGGAACTCACGGATGAGTTGTTCCCCGACGCGCAGGGCGACGGTCCATTCGTGGTCCTGCACAGCCATTTTGAACTGCACGCCCAGGTTGTCGCGCTTCTTGCCGATGACCCCTCGCGCGGTTTCGCGCAGCGGGGCGGCCGCGGCTTCGGTGAGATACTTGTCCAGTTCCTTGAGCAGCTCCATGGCGCGTTCGATGTCGTCGCGCTGGGCGGCTTCGAGAAATTCGCGTTCGAGTTCGCGTTTGTATTGTTCGAACGCCTGTTTGACCTGAACCTCGAGCCCCTGCACGCGCGGTGCATCGGGGTAGAGCCGTTGAATCTTGCTGACTTCCTGCAGTGCGCGAGGCCAGTCGTGGTCAGCCATAAGCTTTTCGAGATGCGTGAGGGCTTCGGTGACCTTGCGCTGGGTGTCGGCATCGCGTGCGGCGAGAACGACGTCGCGGAACTGCTCGGACTCCTCGCGGTAGCCGTATGTCTCGCCCATTTCGTTGGCGAGCGCCAGTGCGGCATCGAAGTCGCCCTTGCGGATGTCTTCGCGGATCGCTTCGCGCAGCGCGTTGCGGTCCTGTTCGCGGTAAGCGATGCGTTTGGCGCTGTCGCTGATGAGCAGACGATCGCTGATGAGGTTGAGCACGCGAAGCGTCTGCTGATGGGTGAGTGCGTTGTCGGTGACGGGAGGGACGGCTGCGCCGTAGAAGGCCCATCGAACGGCTCCGACGATGAGCATGGCGGTGGAGAAGAAGCCGAGGCTGCCGCCGATGCCGAAGAGCACGGCGACCGCGGGGAAGACGGCCTGCGGGTTCTCGGCGTTGAGCTGAATGCCCAGCGCGATGAGGAGGCAGGTGACGGTGGCGACGTAGAGCGCCAGGGCGAAGATGATGAGTGTCGGGCCGGTCATCGCACGTGCGGACCGTGGCGTCTTCCGCGTCGCGGGGACGGGTTGCTCATCGAACGTGGGTTGGTTGTCGACCATGGCGTTCCCTTGCGCATCGTGCCGCACGTTCGCGGCGGGTTCATGTGCCGGCCACCTTCCGAAATCAGCCGGTTGCGCCATCGCGGTCTGGATGGGTTCCATTCTACCATGCCGGCGGCGTGAGGGGCAGGGAAAAGCATGTGGGACGCGGCGCGCTAATGTTTGCGTTGCGGAAACGCGCATCAAACGCGTTGATTGTTCGGCAATGAAACGACCTGCTGCTGGACAATGTTTGGGCAAATGGGGACACTGGTCGCACACTTTGCCCGGGAGTGAAACCGTTTTGATGCAACGCAGGGACAGCAGTCAGGAATCGATCGCACCGGCTGGAACGCGGACGGATTCGGCGACGTCGGCATCGGTGCACGACCGTCACTTGTGGCAGATCATGTGGGTGCGTGATCTGGTGTGGCTGGCGGTGGCGGCGCTGTTGCTGTTGGGGGCGTATGCGACGCGGGCGATCATCGTGCCGATTCTGGTGGGGCTGGCACTGGCGTATGTGTTCAACCCGTTTGTGACGTACATGCGTCGCCGGCATGAGTGGCCGCGGTGGGCGACGACGGCGGCGGTGCTGGTGGTGACGTACGGGGCGATTGCGGTGGCGATCACGGCTGCAACGCCTCCGATCATCGCGCAGGGGCGGTTGCTCTTCGAGCGAATCGGGGGATACGCGGCGGTGGTTGCCGAGCGGCTGGACGCGAGCATCGATGAAGTCGCCCCGATGGAGGAGGGTGAGGCGACGCCGGTTGACGACGCGGGCACGGCGGAGAACACCGCTGTAGCGGTGGAGGGGGACGGCCGACGCGGGCTGATGGCGAGCGCATCGGAGCGGCTTCAGGACCTTGATCCGGCCGCGGTGGCGGACTTCGTCGTCAAGTCGCTGGATGTGGGGGTGGGCGTCGTGGGGTCCGTGGTGAGCTTTGCGAGCTACATCGTGCTTGCGGTGCTGGTGGTGACGCTGTGCTTTTTCTTTTTCAGTTGGCAGTTCGGCCCGATCATTGCGTGGTTCGGCACGTTCATCCCGGCGCACGACCGTGAACGGACGCTGCACATTCTCGGCCGAATGGATGAGTCGATCTCGGCGTTCATTCGCGGGCGGCTTATTCAGTCGATCATCATGACGGTGCTGCTGAGCATCGGGTGGTGGATCGTGGGTGTGAAGTACTGGCTGCTTCTGGGGGTGGTGACGGGGTTGCTCAACCTGGTTCCTTATGCCGGCGTGATCGGGTTCCTGCTGGCGGTGGGATTGTCGGCGGTGGATCAGATGACCGGCGGCAGCTTCAGTTGGTTTGTGCCGATTGGTGCGGCGGTGGTGTATCTGATTGCCCAGGGTGTGGATGGCTGGGTGGTTGAGCCGGTGGTTCAAGGCAAGGCGACCGATCTGGATCCGCTGACGATTCTGCTGGTGGTGCTGATCGGCGGCTCGCTTGCGGGGCTGCTGGGGTTGATTCTGGCGATTCCGGTGGCGGCGTGTGTGAAGATCCTCTCGCAGGAAGTGCTACTGCCGCGGATACGGGCGAAGGTGGGGAGCGCTTCGTTTTCAGTGGCGGATGAGGTATAGCCACAGATGAACACGGATGAACGCGGATAAAGGCAGGGATGGGAGGCGTTCGCGCGCCGCTGCGGTTCTGTGTGTGGTGTACATCTCTCTTACGGCATGGGTTCATGCGCGCAAGCTCGATGGTTCCCCATTCGCGTTAATCGGCGTTCACCTGCGGCTGAACCGCTGCTTTACCGGCGGCGGCGGAGCAGGGTTGCGGTGATCATGACGCCGATAAGCGTGGCGCTTGCAGGTTCGGGGATGATGCGGAAGTTGAGGGTGAAAGATTCGGAATCGGCGAAGATGCCGTTGGCATCGCTGAGGTAGAAGGTGGCGGAATAGAGGTCGCCCGGCACGGGGCTGGCGCTGTCGGCAACGAAGTAAATCAGGTGATGATTGGCGGCGTTAGCGCCCAAATGGAAAGGGGAGATGACCTGGCTTTGCGTGGCAGGGTCGATGATCTGGAGGTCGGGGTCACTGTCGAGGATGTGGAGGTAGAGGTCGGGGGTGTCGAACCCGTGGGTGTTGTTGAGCCAGGTGTAGAAGCCGTGGCCGCCGTACTCTTCATCTTCAATGGCAAGGGGTCGGAACCCGGGGATTTCGCTGTAGTAGCCGCCGAGGCCGGGATTGAGGGTGAAGATGACGCTGTCGAGTTCCCAGGGATGGGTGTCGACGAGCAGCGTCGCGGGCCCAAGCGGTTGGGCGGGCGCTTCGTAAGAACCATCGTGCCCGTAGTAGAAGCCGATGGCGAGGTGTTCACCGTCGCCGCCGCCTTCGTGGGCGTGGGTGGTGGCAGTGGCGAGGAAACCGGTGAGGGTGATTGCCGCCGTGACGGCGAGCGTGGTTCGGAGGCGGATGGACATCGCTGTTTCTCCCAGAGTTGTTGAATCGTTGGGGGGTTATTTTACGGGAAACCGCGGTGGTGTGGAGAAACGGCGCGGGCGCAGCTGCTTCAGCGGGCGATTTTGGGGTCGTAGCGGTTGGTTTGCCACTTGAGGTTGCCGATGGCGCTGCCGGGGGCGAGTTGGTAGGTTTCCTCGATTGGATGCGAGGCGACGTGACCGTCGAGGTAGCCGTAGTTGGATTGGCGGTTGTGGCGATCCGGCGCGATCTGTTGGCGTGGCTGATTGACGGGGTCGACGAACCAGAGTTCGGGGTGGACGTGATCGCTGGTGGCGTAGGAGCCGGTTTCGGCGAGTTCGACGAGGTAGATGGTGTTGGCGGGTCGGGGGATGCCGTCGAGGACGGCGAATTCCTCGTACCCGGTGAGCCAGCCGGAGAGGTAGTAGTTGGTGGCGTAGCTCGTGGCGCGGAGGAGGTTGTTGTCGGCGTCTGGGGTGTCCCAGTGGGGGCTTTGATCACCGGGACAGCGGGCGACGGTGTTCATGTCGCCGGCGAGGTAGCGTTCGAGGGAAAAGAGCCAACTGGCGTGGGTGTCATCCTGCGTGGGCGGGCCGAAGGAAAGGCTGCCTGCGCTGGGCAGCAGGCCATCGTTGTCGAGGGCGAAGGTGTTGGCAGCCGCGGTGATCTGCCGCAGCGCGGAGGCGCAGGTGACGGACTGAGCCGCACGACGGGAGGCGGCCAGGGCGGGCAGCAGCACGGCGACCAGCAGCGTGATGATCGCGATCACCACGAGCAGTTCGATCAGGGTGAATGCGCAGCGGCGATGGCGGGTTGTGGGTGTGGTGGCGCCCATGGAGGTTTGCACCGCGGGTGAGGATCGTTCCGACCATGATAACGCGGGAACGGCGTCCGGCGGCCGCAGCGTTGCATGCCGGGAGGCTCACCCCATGGGGGGGCGCACATCAGTGGTGGGCGTGGCCGTGGCTGTCGTGGGCGTGATCGTCGTGATGGTCGTGGTGAGCGGCGGCGGCATCGGCTTCGGCGGCGGCAACGCCCGGATCCTTGATCCCGCTGACCCGGGCGACGATGCCCACGACGATGGCGAGGGCGAACAGGCCGACCGCGGTGGCGACGACCGGCTCGTAGAAGGTGATGTCCTCGGCCTTGGGAACGAGCTGGCCAGCGGCTTCCTGGCCCAAATCGGGCTCGTGGTGGTCGCCGTGATTATCCTCGCCGGCGGGAGCGGCGGCATGGGCCTGGGGCAGGATGGCGGGGGCGTAATCGCCCAGGTAACCCGCGCAAGTCCAGCCGAGGATGAGTCCTGCGATGATCGCCAGCGTTCTGCGTCCAAGCTTCTTCATGGGGGCACAGTATAGCGAAGTTTTTTGGAAAGGCCGTGGCGGGCGGTCTGGCGAGCACTTTGCAGGCGATGGGGGGAGAGCCCCGTTTCGGCAGGTTGGTTCGGCGGGGGCGGGGGAATATACTGGTCGGGGCCGAGGTTCGGTCCGATGAGGATGATATGCGATCCGGTCGTGCACAACTGATCTACTGCTGGCTGGCGGTGGCGCTTGGCGTGTCGGCGGCGTTGTCGCCGGTGGCGGCGGGCGCATCGCGGTTGCTGACGCAGTGCCTGTGCTGCACGGCCGCGCAGCCGGCGAGCGAGCATGCGACCGTTGGGGACGATCGGCCGGACTGTTGCGAGAAACACGGGACGACGCAGGACGCGCCCGCATCGAGCGAGTCGTCCCAGCCTGAGCATGAGTGTCAGAACTGCGCTTGCTGCATTCTTTTGAGCGGCGGCGCGATCAGTGGCGTGCTGTTGACCGGGGTATCCGCCTCGGTGGCGACCGCCTGCGGCGCGATTCTCCTTGATCGTGATCTCTTTGTGGCAGCGGGTGCGCCGAGTCCGCTGCAACGTCCCCCCGCAACCTGCTGAACGCTTCGTGGTGGCGGTGCGCGCTGTGTGAACGGCGCCAATGCCTTGACGAAGCCATGTCTGTTGTCTCGCGGTGCCGATCGCAGCGAGGCGTTGTAATTGTTCCTTTGCACGATGAATGGTGATGTGCGGTGAACGCTGCGGGATCGGCCGCGGTTCACCTGTGCGGGATGAATGCCATGGTTGAGTCAAGCAGGAACCTGGGCGCGTTGGGTGTGCCGGTGGGCGGTGGCGGATCGGTGGAGATGCCACGGCGGCGGTGGCTGACGCGGGTCGGTGTGCCGGTGGGCGTGATGGTGTGTGTGGCGGCGCTGCTGGCGGCGGCGTCGCGGGAGGCGCTCTTTCCCGCGCGGTCAGTGACGGTGGTGCATGCGGTCGCCAAGCCGGTGACGGTGAACGTGACAACTGCGAGCGATGCAGCCGGGGCGGTGACGGTGCAGGCGCCGGGCTGGGTGGAGCCCGATCCGTACCCGATCTATGCGACGGCATTGGCGGACGGCGTGGTGAAGGAAGTGCTGGTGCTCGAGGGTGAGCGGGTCACGGCGGGGCAGCCGGTGGCGCGGCTCGTGGATGACGATGCCCGACTGGCGTTGGTGAGGGCGGAGGCGACGCTGGCATCGAGACAGGCAGATCTCGCTCATGCGCGGGCACAGTTGGCCGCAGCACGCACGGACTGGCAGAACCCGGTGGCTCGTGATCGGCAGGTGGCGGTGATGCAGGCGCAGCTCGATGAAGTGCGGGCGGAATTGGCGCAGTTGCCTGCGACCATTGCGGAACGCCGCGCGGTGCTGGAGGAGCGGCGCATGGTGGCGGAGCGATTGGCACGCTTCGTCAGGGGGAACGCCGCGACGGAAGTGGAGGCGGCCGAGGCGCGATATCGCACCGAGGCGGCTGAGGCAGCGCTGAACGCCCAGACGCAGCGGCAGGCGATTCTCGAAGCGCAGGTCACGCGGTATGAGGCGGAACTGGCGGCAGCGCAGCGCGATCGCGAACTGCGCGTGTCGGAGAAGCTCGCGCTCGATGCGGCGGAGGCTGCGGTGGCGGCGGCGGAAAGCGCGGTGAAGCAGGCGGAAGCGGAGCTCGCTGAGGCACAATTGCGACTGGAACGCATGACGGTGCGCGCTCCGGCGGACGGCGTGGTGATGACACGATTGGTTGCGCCCGGCGCGAAGGTAATGCTTGCTTCCGATATGCCGCACAGCGCGCACGTGGTGCACCTGTACGACCCGATGAAGCAGCAGGTGCGCATCGACATACCGCTTGCCGATGCCGCGAAGGTGCGCATCGGTCAACGCGCGAAGATCATTGTCGATGTGTTGCCCAACCGTGAGTTTGACGGCGTGGTGACACGGGTGGTGCACGAAGCGGACATCCAGCGCAACACGCTGCAGGTGAAGGTGGCGATCGAGAATCCGGATGAGGCAATCAAGCCGGAAATGCTCGCACGCGCGAAGTTCCTGGCGATGTCGGAATCGTCGGAGTCAACGGTGATGCGTCCGGATGTGCGTGCGTTTGTCCCGCAGGACGTGGTGGCCGATACACGCGATGGGCGTGGCAGCGTGTGGCTGGTCGACGCGATCGATCAGACGGCGAAGAAGGTGGAGGTGACGCTCGGAACGGGCCGACACGACGGCTGGGTGGAGATCGCCTCGGGTGTGAATCCGGGCGATGCGGTGATCGTCGATACACGAGGATTGACCATCGGCACGCGCGTTCGGGTGGCGGCGGAGTGATCCGTGGATGGGTGGTGATGAACAACAAGCCAGACAACGGCAGGTGATGCATGGCTTTGATTGAATGCAACAAGCTGACGAAAGAGTACCGCAAAGGCGACACGGTGATTCGCCCGCTGGATGAGCTGGACCTGTCGGTGGAGGCGGGCACGTTCCTGGCGCTGATGGGGCCTTCGGGCAGCGGCAAAACGACGCTGCTGAACCTGATTGCCGGCATCGACACGCCGACGAGCGGCTCGCTGGTCATCGATGGACAGGACATCAGCAAGCTGTCGCGCAGCGCACTGGCGACGTGGCGGTCGAAGTACATCGGCTACATCTTTCAGTTGTACAACCTGGTGCCGGTGCTCACGGCTTATGAGAACGTCGAGCTGCCACTGCTGCTGCATCGCATGTCGCGCAAGGAGCGGCACGAACGGGTGGCGACGGCGCTGTCGCTGGTGAACCTGAGCGATCGACACGACCATTACCCGCGACAACTCAGCGGCGGGCAGGAGCAGCGCGTCGCCATCGCGCGGGCGCTGGTGACCGACCCGCGCATTCTGGTGGCGGACGAGCCGACGGGCGATCTGGACAAGCCTTCGGCGCTGGCGATCATGCAACTGCTCGAACGGCTGGTGGGCGAACTGGGCAAGACACTCATCATGGTGACGCACGACCCGAGCACCGCGCGGTATGCCACATCGACGCTGTACCTGGACAAGGGAAGGTTGATCGACACGCCGCTGCATGCGGACATGGAGGTGCCGCGATGATTGCGCCGCGCTTTGTGCCCTTGATCGTGAAGCAGATCGTTCGCAACCGCACGCGCACCGTGCTGACGGTGGCGGGGGTGGCGACGGCGATGTTCCTCTTCGTGGCGGTGCAGGCAATGCATCGCGGCGTGACCATCACCACGCGGCAGGGCGCGGAGGACAACCTGCTCATCGTTTATCGACAGGACCGCTACTGCCCGTTCACGAGTCAGTTGCCGCAGTATTACCAGCAGCGTATCGCCGCGGTTGAGGGCGTGACATCGGTCATCCCGATGAAGATCGTGGTGAACAACTGTCGCACGAGTCTGGACGTGGTGACGTTTCGCGGCGTGCCGGACGACGACTTCCTGTCGCACAAGGCGGCATCGCTGAACATCATCGAAGGCTCGATCGAAGAATGGCAACGTCATGGTGACGGAGCGCTATTGGGTGAGACGCTGGCGCGGCGGCGTGGCTTCAAGGTAGGTGACAATTTCGATGCGGCAGGCGTGCGCGTTCACGTGGCAGGCATCGTGCGGTCCGATGAGCCGCAGGATCAGAACGTTGCCTATGTGAAGCTGAACTTTCTGCAGCAGACGGTGGACAGGAAACTCGGGACGGTCACGCAGTTCAATGTGCGCGTGGATGATCCAACTCGCATGGATGCGGTTGCCGCGGCGATCGATGCGGAGTTCGCCTCGAGCGAGTTTCCCACAGCGACACGATCCGACAAGGCGTTCATGGCACAGGCGGCCTCGGAGATGATCGAACTGGTGGGCTTCGCGCGGTATGTGGGATGGGCGTCGCTGGCGGCGGTGCTGGCGCTGGTGGGCAACGCGATCGTGCTGTCCGTGCAGGAACGCATCAAGGAGCATGCGATTCTTCAGACGTTGGGCTTCCGCGGCTGGCTCGTCGGGCGGCTGGTCGTGGCGGAAGGGCTGGCGCTGGGTTTGATCGGCGGCGCGGTCGGCACACTGGCGGCGGTTGCGGTGGTGCAGTGGGGACAGTTCAGCCTTTCGATGGACGGGCTGAGCATCCCTATTGAGGTGACGGGCGGTCTGGTGGCAACGGGGCTAGCGATGTCGATGGCGCTGGGGGTGATCGGCGGGTTGATCCCCGGTTGGCAGGCATCACGCCGGGCGATCGCGGGATGCTTCCGAGCGGTGTGATGCGAGAAGGGCCATCGGCCGAGGGGCTGAGGTACGAACTTCATGACGCGATTGCCTTTTGATTATGCGGTGAGGAACCTTGGGCGTTCGCCTTTGCGGCTTGCGCTTAGCGTGGCCGGCAGCGCGTTGGTGGTGATGCTCGTCATGGCCTCGGCGTCGTTCGTGCGGTCGATGAGCGGGAGCCTGACGGCCAGTGCATCGGCGAAGAACGTCATTCTGCTTGGCGCGGGCAGCGAGGAGAGCATCGAACGCAGCGAGTTGAGCGCAACCGTGCCGGGGCATCTGGTTGGAACGGTGCGCGGCATTGCATCGCGCTTGGGCGAGGCGTATGTGTCGCCCGAGGTGCACATGGCGTTGGCGGTGGGGCGTGAGCCGGGCGATGTATCGCATCGGCAGGTGATCGTCCGCGGCGTGACGCACACCGCCTACATGGTGCATCCGCAGGTGAAGGTGACGGTCGGCCGCGTGCCGCGCGCCGGTAGCAACGAGATCATGATCGGTCGCCTGGCACACACGCGCATCGGCCTGCCGCAGGAGGATCTGGCGGTCGGCAGAAGTTTATGGTTCGACGACCGCGAATGGCACATCGTGGGACACTTTCAGGCGGACCGCACCGTGATGGATTCGGAGGTGTGGACATCGCTTTCGGATTTGATGATTGCGGCCAAACGTGCCACGATCTCGTGCGTGGTGGTGACGCTGGACGATGCGGAGTTCGCCGACATCGATGCGTTTGCCAAGTCGCGATTGGATTTGGAACTGGTGGCGATGCGTGAGACGGACTATTACAACCAGTTGAGTCGCTTCTACCAGCCGGTGATGGTGATGGTGTGGGTGACGGCGGCGCTGATTGCGCTGGGCGGATTGTTCGGCGGATTGAATACGATGTATGCCGCCTTTGCCGCGCGGGTGCGGGAGGTCGGTATGCTGCAGGCGCTGGGGTTCGCCCGCCGGGCAGTGGTGCTGAGCCTCGTGCAGGAGTCGATGCTGGCGGCGGCGGCGGGGGCGATCGTTGCGGCGGGGCTGAGCCTGGCGCTGCTCGACGGCGTGGCGGTGCGATTCGCCATGGGCGCCTTCGGCTTGCGCATGGACGCCGCCACACTGGCGCTGGGATTGCTCGCCGGGTTGACGTTGGGATTCGTCGGGGCGCTGCCGCCTGCCTGGCGTTGCCTGCGGCTGCCCATCGCTCAGGCGCTCAAGGCGGCATGAATCAGGTTGAACAATGGTGTTGCTGATGAAACGATTTCCTTCCTTTCAGGAGTTGATGACATGCGATGGATGCAGGCATGGTTGTTGGGTGCGGCGTTGATGGTCACCGGTTGCGGTGGATCGAATGGCGATGCACAGTCGTCGGCGAACAACGCGACGCCGTTGCCCACTTCGGTGTATGCCTCGGCTGCGCCTCAGGGTGAGGTGCAGACAGTCGAGGCAGTACGGGCCAACATCAGCGAGGGCAGCGAGGTGATCCTGCGCGGCGTGGTGGGCGGGCGGAAGGATCCGATCACGCAGAACCGCGCGGTGGTGACGATCGTCGACGACACGCTGGAGAAAAGCTGCGGCGCGCCGGACGATCATTGCCCCACACCCTGGGACTACTGCTGCACACTGCCCGAAACGCTCGCGGCGAACATGGCCACCGTGCGCTTTGTCGATGAGCAGGGCAATCTGCTGCCCGCCACCGTCGGCGCGGATGGCCGAATCAAGCCGATGAGCACGATCGTGGTGCGCGGTAAGGTGGCGAGCGGGTCCACGGCTGACAACCTCATCGTCGACGTTGTGGAAGTCTTCGTCGAGAAAATCTGAACCTCGCGGTTCGCGGCGAAGGTGTCACACACCCCGCACGCCGAAAACCGCCACCGCACACCAGCCGTTGCCGATGCGGTCGGTGATGGGAAATCCGCGGATGGCGGGCGGCCCGACGGGGAAGCTGCGCTCCAGACACCGGCGATGCCACGCCACCAGGTCGTGTTCCGCGACGGCTTGCGTTTCGGTGAAGAGCACCAGCAGCAGTCCGCCGTGCCGAATCACGGTGTCGCCCCAGATTTTGCGCACGTCCTGCGCGACGGTTGAAAGCAGTTCGCTGCTGTACCGTCGGAATGGGCCGCTGGTTTCGTATTGCGCGACGGTTTTGATTTCCAGCCAGTACGTTTCCTCCGGATCAGCCGCCGGCAGTTGATCGAACAGCGTGTCGCGAATCAATGGATCGCGCAAGCCCGGCAGATCGGGATCACGACACAACACCGCATCGCACCGTTGCCCTTCGCTGCGCTTGGGCTTGAGCATGTCGGCCGGGTAACGCTGCTCGGGCCAGACGCTCCACCCCCCATGTTCGCGCAGCGCCTCGAAGATCAGCGGGTGCAGCCCAAGTTCATCGAGATGATCGAAGCCATATACCACCTGTTCCAGATCGTCGGCGCGGGCGCGATCCTGCAACCCCTTCGCCACCGCATCCGCAATGTCCGAGATAAACCAACGCATCAGTTCAGCACCGATTGAACACGTTCGAGCACGACTTTCAGGACACGATGAACATAGGAGAAAAAGTCGATTGAAGGGCGGTGAACGGTTTGTGACTCCTTGGCGATTACGCGGCAACGGGACGTGACGTCCGAAACGACATGACTACCAACTCGTCAGCTCCCCCGTGATCGGCTCGACCAGGTCCTTGATCGTGACGATGCCCACCGGTCGTCCCTGCCGCATGACGACGGCGAAGGCGTGCTCGCGCTTCTGCAATTTCGCCAGCGCGTCGCGCAACGGCTCGTTGGCGTCCATCGTCAGCACCGGCTGCTGCAGTTCCCGCACCGGCGGACACGAATCCGGTCCGCTCAGAAGCGCATCCATCACGTCCACCATGCCCGTCACCCGACCCGCATCGTCCACCACCGGAAAACGCGAGCGGCTGGTGCGCTCGGCAAGCTGACGCACCGCATCGGCATCATCGCTCAATCGAAGCGTGATCACCTCGTCCCACGCCACCATCTCCTGCCCCACACGCCGATCCGTCAGCGCCATCACCCGCTCCACGATCGCCGATTGCTCATCGCTGAGCAGCCCGTGCCCCACGCCTTCCTTCACGAGTACTTCCACCTGTCGCCGAGGATGGAACATCACCGACCCGCTCGGCTCGCCGATGAGGCGGAACACGCCGCTTGTCACCGCGTTGATCAATGGCAGCAACCCCGTCACCGTGAACAGCCGCTGCGCCCAGACAAGCACCGGCGTCAACGGATACATCAGCCGATCGCTGTACGCGCTGAACAGATCCTTCGGCAGCGTCTCGCCGAAGATGAAAAGCATCGGCGTGATGATGAGCGTGTTGAGGATGATCGTTTCCCATTCGCTCAACCCCCACGCTTCCAGCAGCACCGCCAGCGAAGCCGTGCCCATGTAGTTGACGATGTTGTTGCCGATGAGCAGCGTCGTCAGCAGCGCGGTGGGGCGGTGCAGCATGCGCACCAGCGCCCGCGCGTTGCGAACGTTCTGTTGATCGAAGATGTGCAGCCGCACCCGGTTGATCGAATACGCGCCGGTTTCCAGTCCCGAGAACATCGCGCTGCCGGCAAACCCGACGATAAGCAGCGCCCACCACATGGCCATCTCCAGCGCGCTCATGCCTCACCACCTTTCGCGCTGTCTGGAGATGCCGATCGTTCGGAATCCTGCAATTGCACGAGCAGCGTGTCGACACGCCGGCCGTCCATCCGCTCCACCTCGATCACCACGTTGCCCAACTGCGTGCAGTCGCCTTCGCGCGGCAGTCGGCCCAGTTGCGTCATCACCAACCCGCCCAGCGTGCTCACCCCATCGAACGCATGACGCGCATCCCACCCCACGCTGCCGATCGCTTCCACCCAGTCGCGCACCGCCAGTGCCGCGCTGACGCGCCACTTGTGCGGGCCAACCGGTTCGACCATCACATCGTGCTGCTGGTCGTAAGGTCCGGCGATGTGGCCGACGAGATGCTCCACGACGTCTTCGAGCGTCACCAACCCCGCGGTCCCGCCATATTCGTCCACCACGATGGCGAACGTCATGCCCGTTTTGCGCAGGTCGACAAGCAACTGATCCGCCCGCTGCTGTTCGGGCACGAACTTCACCTGTCGCACGAGCTTTTTCACATCCTCCCGCGACCGCGGCATGCGCAGGAGTGCCTGCCGTGCGTAGATCACCCCCTCGATATGGTCGATGTCGTCCACATACACGGGGATGCGGCTGAGCCGTGTGCGTCGAATGAGTTCAATCAACGCGGACGGATCATCGTTGAGATCGAAGCCTTCCATGTCGACGCGCGGCGTCATCAGGTCGTGCACCCGAAGCTGGCTCAGTTCGAGCACCTGCTGCAGCAGATGCTCCTCCTCGGTGTCGATCACGCCGTACTGCTTGCTCAGGTCGAGCAGTGTCTGCAACTCCTCAGCGGAGAGCGCTGCCGGTCGGTTGCGCGGGGCGATCAACCGCGCCAGCGGCGCGACGATGAACGCGCCAAGCACCCGGCGAACGGGCCACAGCGCGCGATGCACGACCAGCAGCGGTAGCGCCGCCCATTGCGACCACTGCATCGCCATGCGCGTGGCGAAGAGTTTGGGCAGCACCTCACCCAGAATGATCAGCCCCAGCACCGGCGCCACCGTCAGCACCGCCATGAGCAGCGCCCCGGCGTTGTGGTCGCGCCGCATCCGGATGAGCAGCACCGTGCTCACGACGAAGTAGAGCACGTTGACGGTCATGTTGCTCAGCAGCAGCGTGATGAGCAGATCGCGCGTCTCATTCAACAGCGTGCCCACACTCGCCGCCGCCAGCGAGCGCGATCGTTTCAGTCGCACGCGCTGATGACGGGTGAGACTGAACAGCGCCGTTTCCGAGGCGCTGAAAAACGCGCTTGCCATCAGCAGCACGGGCAAGGTGACAAGCATCAAAATGTCAGGAAGCAGTGGCATCAGGTTCTGCGATGACGATCGCCCGCTGCGGGGCGGATCGATGCGATCGGTGCATGCGCGGCGCGGTCAGTGTCATGTGCCCGTGCACCGGAGCGATGGCTACTTCACGCGGCTGGACGTCAGTCCCTCCCAGCGATGGGCGGCAATGGCATCCACCACGCGCTGAGCCGCCTCAACCGCATCGGAGCCTGCCTGTGCATCCACATCCGGTTGGCGGCCGCGTCGCACCGAATCCAGAAAGCTGCTCAGCTCAGCCGTCAACGCATCGCTCGATGTGTCGCCGTCCATTGTCAGCTCGTCCACGTGCACCAGCTCCGAATAATCGAGATCCGAAAGGTCCGCCCCTGCGGCGATCTGACGGCGTACCTCTTCCAGACCCGCCGCGTTGTCGCTCTTGCGCAGCACCAGCCCCGAACGCTTCTGGTAGTCCAGGCTGACATACGCCTCCTCGCTGAAGAGGCGCAGCTTCCGCTCCGTCTTGAGCGCCAAGCGACTGGCCGTGAGGTTGGCGACGCAACCGGAGGCGAACACCAGCCGCGCGTTGGCGACGTCCTCGTGTTCACCCATCACCGAAACGCCCGCCGCATCGACCTTCACCAGTTCCGAATCGGCCAGCATGAGCACGATGTCCAGATCGTGGATCATCATGTCCATCACCACGCCCACATCCAGCGATCGGAACGTCATCGGGCTGATGCGGTCCACCTCGATGAACCGCGGCGGAATGTCCAGCGCCGCCACCGCACGCACCGCCGGGTTGAACCGCTCGGTGTGTCCCACCTGCACCAGCGCGTTGTGCCGGACCGCCAGCGCCGCCAGTTCACGCGCCTCGGCGACGGTCGGCGCCAGTGGCTTTTCCACCAGGCACGCCACCCCGCGCTCCAGCAGCGGCTTCGCCACCGCCGCGTGATACACCGTGGGCACCGCCACCGTCACCGCCTGCACATCGGGAAAGCGTTCCAGCAAGGCTTTCACATCGGACAACGCCTCGCAGCCGAACTCATCTGCCATCGCCGCCGCCCGATCGGGGTTGGCATCGACCACCGCAACCAGATTCGCCTCGGGCAGATGTCGGTAGGTGCGCAGGTGGTGGCGACCCATGCGTCCCGCGCCGACCACCGCAACACGGATCGGTTCAATTTGGCTCTGTGTCATGCCCACTATGTTAGAGGGTTTGCGGTTTCTGTTCATGACGGCATCATCACTCGCAAGCAATCCCCCGGCTTCCGACCTCTCATCAGGCGCGGCGGTTCATTCACATGCCAACCGCGCCAACGGGACGTTTGCTCAAAGCCTGCTACCATAACGGGATGGCGCAGACGCCTTCCAACCCGCCGCCCACGCCCGCCCGGCGACCGGTCATCGGCATCACCATGGGTGATCCCGCCGGCATCGGCCCGGAGGTCATTGTCAAAGCCTTGGCCGACCCATCGGTGCGGCGGCTGGCGCGGTTCGTCGTCTACGGCATGAACGAACTGTTCGCCTACGCAGCCGACCTCGCGGAGATCGACCCCTTCTGGTGGCGGGTACAGCACGACTCGGCCCGAACCGGCTTCGACCTCGTCCACGATGTGGTCGTGCTCGACTATGACGAGTACTCCATGCTCGGCAGTGCCGTGCACCGGCCGACCAAACAGGGCGGGGTGGCGAGCCTGCGGTTTCTCGACGATGCCATCGCCGCCGCGATGAAGCCCATCGGCAGCGAGGGCAGGCTCGATGCCATCGTCACCGCGCCCGTCTGCAAGGAAAGCTGGGTGCTGGCGGGGTGCCGATTCCCCGGCCACACCGAGTTCCTCCAGCACCGCACCCGAGCCAAACGCGTCGTCATGATGTTCGCCTCGCCCAAACTCAACGTGGCGCTGGCGACCGTGCACATCCCGCTGATGGAGATTCGCAATCGGCTGAACATCGGCTGCGTCTTCGACCCGATTGATCTGGGCCACCAGGCGATGCAGGCCATGGGTATCGCCAAACCGCGCATCGCGGTGTGCGGCCTCAACCCGCATGCTTCGGAGAACGGGCAGTTCGGCGACGAGGAGCGACGCATCATCGAACCCGCCATCGAGATGGCACTGCGCGCGGGCATCGACGCCTCGGGACCGTTCCCCGGCGACACGATTTTCCTCGATGCCATCAAGGGCAAGTACGACCTCGTTGTTGCCATGTACCACGACCAGGGGCTCATTCCCGTCAAGATGCTCGCCTTCGATGAGGCGGTGAACGTGACGCTCGGCCTGCCCATCATCCGCACCAGCGTCGACCACGGCACGGCGTTCAACATCGTCGGCCGCAACATCGCCAACCCCGGCAGCATGAAAAGCGCCATCCGCCACGCCGTCGCCATGACCCGAGGCCACACCGTCCCCGAACGCCGCGCGTAACGCATTCCGGCGCGCGTTCCTGACTCGATGTGGTAACATCGCAGCATGTTTCCGGCGGTCATCTCCATCATTCTCGTTGCGGGTCTCTTTCTGCTAGTGGTCGGTTGGCGCGGGCGTCGGGTGGATGAGCATCCGGTCTGTCGTCGCTGCCGTTATGACATGGTGGGTTTGCCGGGGGCAGCTCAATGCCCGGAATGCGGCGCGGCGTTGACCCATGCCAATGCCCTTCGAATGGGTAATCGTCGTCGGCGGCGCGGCATGCTTGCGATGGGCGGCGTGCTTGCCATCCTCGGGCTGACTGGCATCGGCGGGTACAGCTATGTCCCGATGGTCGACTACGACTGGAGACAGCACATGCCGTTCGGATGGACGTTGTCCGCGGCACGCACGGCGGCAGGGCAGCCCAACGAGCCGAACGTTGCGGAACTGGAGCGCCGCTTCGCTACCAGGACGCTCAACAATGCCCAGGTCAGGTCCCTCGTGGAAGCAGCGCTCGATGTGCATGGCGACGACACCATCGCTTGGCCGAACGGTTGGTCCGACCTGCTTGATCAGTTGCTCGCAGCGGGCAGGTTGAGCGATGCCGATGTGAAGCGGTATCTCGAACAGGCGATCGACGTGGAGTTGAAGGTGAAGCCCGCGATTCGTCGGGGACGGCTCGTGCGCCTTCATCTTGACAACGCTATTGAACGTGTGACAGGCGGCAACGTTTTCGATGTTGCACGTGAGGCTGAAGCGGTGACGCTCGGCGGCGCGGAGCTGGTCCGCAAAGGTTCCTTCGATGGAGATGCGATCGCCACCCAAAAATTCAGCCATAGTTACACATTGAGCACGGGCGCTGGAAAGGAACTTGAGTCGCTGCCCATTGGACCCATGACGCTGGAAACAGCGATGGTGTATGACATCACCCTGGTTCAGCCGCGCGCGTACCCGACCGTGACGATTCGCGTGCCGATTTCGATTCCGGTGCAGCTTGCCGATCATGATGCATGGGTGGATGAGTTCGTTGTCGATGAGTCGCATCGCCAAGCGATGGCGCAGGTCTTTACCAGGGCACGCGTGGAAACGAATGAGGGTGAAGGGAGCGTCTGGTGCTGGCTGGAGCCGTCGCCTGTGGCGCTTTCGATGGGGGTGTGGGTGGTTCATGGCGAGGATGAATGGCGGATCGGCGGCATGCGCGTGGATGCCGAGGAAGCGGCACGCTGGCGTCAATGTAAGATCGATCTTTCGCGAACGCCGAGCATGCCAACTGCCGGTGTTGTGACGGTGGAGTTGCGGCCGGATCAGGATCCCAGCGACACGCATCCTGAAATGGGCCGCTATTGGGGCGGGACACTCCGGCGGGAAGGCGTCGTCATCAACGCGCCATATGAACCGGCGTTCAACATGGACGCCTCGCATGCAAAAGCGATGGAGAAAGCAGTCTACCTCGACAGGATCATCTTTCATCGAGGCGATCGGCCGCGCATCGGCGCTTCGCTCAATGCGTTTGAACGTCCCGTGCGCGTGGCGTACCGGATTCGGGTTCGTGCGGGCGGGGATTGGGTCGATGCTCCGGAGCATTTGAATCTTTCCGCCCCGGCGAAGTCGAGCGCAAGCTACGGCACCGGTGGGCTGCCACTGCCCGATCCCGACGCGACCCACGTGGACATCCTGTTCGTGCCCGATCGTGAGTGGGAGCGTTTATCCGCGGATGGCACACCGCCCTGGGGTTATGCGATTCTTTTTGAGCGGATTCCTGTGTCCTATGACGTGGTGCTGGGACGACCTGTTTACGGCAGGGCGTTGGTGGATGAGGCGGTCGAGTGACGGCGTTTCGTGATGCTCGAGCGAGCGTTCAGCGGTGGGAGGACGGCGGGGCGGTCCGCTCGCTTTTAGTTGCCCGCAAGGATGACCACCAGCGCGATGCCCAGCAGGACCGCGGCGAGCCAGCCGAGGACGGCGATCCAGAAGATGGGCTGCTCCATCGCGCTGGGTTCGGGCTCGATCTCCACGGGGCGGATGATCGTGTCGGAGTTGCTTTCCAGCGCGCTGAGGGCGGCGAGATCGAACTTCTTGCGGGCGTGGATCGGCGGTTCGTCCGCGGCGACGGCTTCGAGATCCTCCAGCAGGTCCGAGGCGCTGTTGTAACGCTTGCGCGGATCCTTGGCCATGCACACTTCGATGATCTCGCCGATGCCCGCGCTGAGGTTGCGGTTGATGTGGTCGGGCGGGACGAGTTCGGCTTTGAGGTGCTTGTGCATGACGGCCGAGGGGTTGGGGCCGTCGAAA
>CAZEFM010000063.1:0-21737 GCA_964511575.1 uncultured Phycisphaeraceae bacterium
GCGGCGCAGGAAGGCTACGTGCCGGGCGGCGGTGTGGCGTTCATCCGTGCGATTGAAGCGGTCGAGAACGCGCGCAGCAAGGCGCGTGGTGATGAGAAGCTCGGTTACGACATCGTCGCCGCCGCGCTCGAATCGCCGTTGCGTCAGATCGTCGAGAACTCGGGCGAGGATGGCTACCTCGTTGTGGATCGCGTCAAGGAATCCAAGGGCAACCAGGGTTACAACGCCGCGACCGGCGAGTATGTCGACATGGTCAAGGCGGGCATCATCGACCCGGCCCTGGTGGCGCGAACGGCGCTGATCAATGGTGCATCCGTCGCGGGCCTGATGCTCACGACGAACGTGCTGATCACGGAACTGAAGGACGATGCCAAGCCGGTTGCCGGCGCGGTCTCCTGATAAAAGGCATGGCGGCCCGATCCGCCTGCACTGACCCTACGAGCCCAGGGACCGACCTCCCTGGGCTTGTTTACGCAAACGAGAAGAAGCCGCGGATGATCGTGGCGATGCGGATCAGATGGATCGTTGCGGCGGCCGAACGCACGTGGCCTCGCGGCGTGCGGCCAAAACCGTTGATCGAATCCGCCTCCACCGCATCATCCGGTTGAACACACATGGCCACCCAACGCGACTACTACGAGATACTCAACGTCGAGCGGAGCGCCAACGGGGAGGAGATCAAGCGCGCCTACCGCAAGATGGCCATGAAGTATCACCCGGACCGCAACCCGGGCGACAAGGAAGCCGAGCAACGGTTCAAGGAGGCGGCTGAGGCGTACGAGGTGTTGTCCAACCCCGAGCGTCGCAGCCGATACGATCGCTTCGGCCACGAAGGGCTGCGCGGCACGAGCATGCACGATTTCGGCCACATGGATGTGACCGACATCTTCTCCATGTTCGACGACATCTTCGGGGGAGGCGGCGCGTTCGGCGGCAGGGGGCGCCAGCGCAGCCGGGGACGACGCGGCGCGAGCCTGGAAACAGTCATCGACATCACCCTGGAGGATGTCTACAACGGCACCGAAAAGGAGATCGAATTCGACCGTCTGGATGACTGCCCGACCTGCAGCGGCAGTGGGGCACGGCCGGGCTCCGAACCGGTGACCTGTCCCAGTTGCAAAGGCGCGGGTCAGGTCGAGCAAAGCGGCTTCGGCGGCATGTTCCGCATGGTGACAACGTGTCCCACCTGTCGCGGTGTCGGCACGGTAATCAAGGACAAATGTCCCGAGTGTCGCGGTTCGGGCCGCATGCCCAAGCATCGCGTGCTGACGGTGAAGATTCCCGCGGGCATCCACGATGGTCAGGCGATCCGTATCCCCGGGGAAGGGGAGCCGGGCGTGGGTGGTGCGCCGCGCGGCGACCTGCACGTGGTCGTTCGCGTCAGCGAGCACAAGCTTTTCCAGCGGCAGGACGATCATCTCGTGCTGCGCATGCCCGTAAGCTTCACGCAGGCGGCTCTGGGCGCGACCGTGGATGTGCCCACGCTCAACGGGCAGGCCGAACTGACCATTAAGCCGGGTACGCAGCATGGCGAAATCTTCCGCATCCCGGACAAGGGGCTGCCCAATCTGCGTGGTGGGCATCGCGGCGACCTGGTGGTTGTGCTCGCCGTGGAGATCCCCAAGAAGCTCACCCGCGAACAGGAACAGCTGCTGCGTGAGTTTGCTCAGACTGAAAACCACGACGTCATGCCCGAAAGCCGAAACTTTTGGGATAAGATCAAGAACTACCTGGGTTGAGACTTAAGGTGTGATGATGAACGAGCAACCCGAACAGGACGAAACCCTGAACCAGAACGACGCGGGCGAGACACCGGCCGAGCAGAACGTTCAGCCGGAACCTGCGGCGGATCATCCTGAGGAGACGGAGTTGGATGCGTTGCGTCGCGAGCGCGATGAGTTGAAGGATCAGTTGCTGCGTGTGACGGCGGATTACCAGAACTACGTTCGCCGGGCCGCACAGCATTCCCAATCGGCGGCGGAGCAGAAGCTCATCGAAGTGGCGCGGGCGCTGATGACGGTGCTCGATCATTTCGACCGCGCGCTGGACGTCGATGCCGAGACGACTTCCGCCACATCGATGCTCGAAGGCATGACGATGGTGCGCAACGAACTGCTGCAGACGCTGGAGCGGTTCGGGGTGACGCGCTTTGAAGTGGCGGTGGGCGACGAGTTCGACCCCAACCGTCACGAAGCGATGATGCGCCAGTCGGTCGAGGGGATCGAGGCGAACCATGTCACGGCTCAGTTTCAACCGGGCTATGCGCTGGGCGACCGCACGCTGCGGCCGGCCAAGGTCGCCGTGGCGCAGTAGTCGGCAAGCGGCCGAGCCATCGTGACATGAAAAGGGGGGAGTCATGTTTGTCGTGAGAACAGACCTGTAAGTCCGCGCGATGACACACACCACGCGGTCGATCGGCGGCTGACAGGAACCGGAGTAAGCATTCATGCCCACGTACGATTATGTTTGCCAGGCGTGCGACCATGCGTTCGAGGAGTTTCAGTCGATCACAGCCAAGCCGCTGCGCAAGTGTCCGCAGTGCGGCAAGCCGAAGCTTCAGCGTCTGATCGGCACCGGCGCGGGCATCATCTTCAAGGGCTCAGGCTTTTACGAGACCGACTACCGCTCCGAGAGCTACAAGAAGGCCGCCAAGGCTGAATCGGAAGCCGCTAAACCGAAGTCGGCATCGAGCAGTTCCGACAGCGGCACGAAGAAGTCGGACAGCGGCACGGCCACCGCGACGAAGACGGCCACGAAATCCGAATCGAAGCCCAAGGCAAAGACGGGCGATTGAGTCCACCGGATGATTCCGCTCAACCGTTGCGCGGTTGTTGCGGTAATCGGCAGCCACTGTTCCCGTTCGCCCGCCCTTTCACCTTCGCACTTGCCCTTGCCAACAAGACGGTTATTGTTAGGGCATGGGCGAGTCGTATGAGTATCGCGATGCGCTGCCGGATGGACCGTTGCGTGGCCGTGGCGCGGGGCTGCGGCCGGGCAACCGGTTCGAGACGGTGCGGCTGCACGTGCTGGGCGAGCACCTGGATGCGCAGGCCGGCGAGGACGATGCGCCGCGACAACTTCCCACGCGCGTGCTGCCTGACAAGTCGCGCACCATCATCAACCGCGTCGCCGACAGTCCCGACATCGCGTTCGACTGGTCAATCAACCCGTATCGCGGTTGCGAGCACGGCTGCGTCTACTGCTACGCCCGACCGACACACGAGTACCTCGGGCTGAGTTGTGGCGTCGACTTCGAGAGCACGATCCTCGCCAAGTTCGATGCCGCCACGCTGCTGCGCAAGGAACTGGCATCGCCGCGTTGGCAGCCGCAAACGATCGTGATGTCCGGCGTGACCGACCCCTATCAGCCGGTCGAAAAGAAGCTGTGCATCACGCGTTCCATCGTCGAGGTGCTCGCCGAGTGCCGGCAGCCGGTGGGATTCATCACCAAGAACCGACTGATCACGCGCGATCTGGATCTGCTCACCGAGTTGCATCGTCATCGCGCGGTGAGTGTGGGAATCAGCATCACGACGCTGGACGCATCGCTGGCGGCAAAGCTTGAGCCACGCGCCAGCGCCCCGGCGGACCGTTTGGAAGCCGTGGCCCGTCTGAGCACGGCAGGCATTCCGACGACTGTGATGGTCGCGCCGATCATTCCGGGAATCACGGATCGCGAGGTGCCTGCAATTCTCAAAGCCGCCGCCGAAGCCGGAGCGCGTTCCGCTGGTTGGGTGCTGTTGCGGCTGCCCTACCAGATCAAGGATCTATACCTGCAGTGGCTGCGGGATCATTTCCCCGAGAAGGCCGGAAACGCCGAGCATCTGTTGCGTGATGCACGCGGCGGGGAGCTGTACCAGTCGCAGTTCGGCACGCGCATGCGCGGCAAGGGACCGGTCGCGGAACAGATCGGCCACCTCTTTCGGATCTTCCGCAAGCGGTATGGTTTGGATCGACCCTTTCCACGGCTCAACAATCAGGCGTTTCGCCGGCCACGTCTGTCACCGCAGATGAGCCTGTTCGATGATGCGTAGGGCATCGTGTGTGCCACGGAGTATTACCGGGTAAGTGTGACCGACATCAGCGCAGCCAAAGCTGGTTGATCGTGTTCGCCAGCAGAAAAAGCAACAGGACGCGCGGCAGGGTGAGAATCAAAGCCATCAGAATCGTTTCGTGAAAATCGAGTTCAAAGAGATACCAGATCGGCAGGGCGGCGGCCGCCAACTGCACGACAAAGCCGATGAGCATGCAGCGAAAGTCAAAATCGAAGTAGTGCACAATCATCGCCAGGTACACGCCATCCATCAGCGCCAGCACACCGAGGCACACGGCGGCAAGCTTGAACAGTGTGAGTTTGAACGCATCGAACTCCACGCCGAACAGCGTGACGACAAGCAGGGCGGCGGCAAACCCCAGCGGCACGTAGATGACGGTCTGCACCAACAGGTTGACGGTCGCACCCATGATCGCGCCCAACGCCGTGGCGCTCATGGCCCACCAGACTGCGTAGCTTGCCGTTACGCCGATCGACAGCAACAGCGCGGGGACGATGCGGTTGCGCACGTTGGATGGCTGATACTCATCCTCGCGGGCTTCGAGCGATCGCTCAACATCGCTTTTGCCCGGGCTCATCGCGGCGGCGAGCAATCCGCCAAGTTGACCCGACTCATCCTCGGCCGCGTTGCTGTCCGCAACCGCGCGAGGCGCTTGGTGAGGCATCGTGAGCACCTGTCCGCACGGACAGCGCACCGCTCGGCCCGCCAACTGTGATTTCCAGCGAAAACGCCGATGACAGGCGGGACATGGCACGGCATCTGCAGTCGCTTCACCCATGCGCGAACCCCTCGGTTGGATGTGCTTCAGAACCGGACGTGCTGGCAAACGTAGATCATTGTACGATCACCATTCTCAAATGCGGAGAGCGACATGGCAAGGCGAACCGGCTTGATTGGGATTCTCCTGAGCGTTCTGCTGACTCTGGGGCCGGCCGGCTGCGGGCCGCTCACCTTCACCATCGGCTCGGCGCCGGCGGACAAACTCACCCATACCGTCGTCATTCCCGCGGACGGCTTTCGTCCCGATCGGGTCGCCATCGTGGATGTCTCGGGGCTGATCGTAAACGCCAGCCCGCGCGGCTTGCTCACGCAGGGGGAAAATCCCGTGAGTCTGCTGCACGAGCAATTGCAGGAGGCCCGCCGGGACAGCCGCGTCAAGGCCGTCGTGCTGCGCATCAACTCGCCGGGCGGCACCGTCACCGCATCCGATGCGATGTACCGTCAGGTCAAGCGCTTCCGCGAGGAAACGGGCAAACCCGTCGTCGCGCTCATGATGGATGTAGCGGCGAGCGGCGGGTACTACCTGGCCTGCTCCGCCGATGACATCGTCGCCTATCCCACCACCGTCACCGGTTCGATTGGCGTGATCCTCCAGACAATCACCGTCAAACCCGCACTCGACCGCATTGGCGTGCGTGCCGAGGCGCTGACCACCGGCCCCAACAAGGACGCCGGGTCGCCCCTGAGCGAATTGACGGATGAGCACCGTGCCGTCCTCAACAGCATGATCGACGATTTCTATCAGCGGTTCCTCGACACCGTGCGCACCAATCGGCCCAATATCCCCGAGGATCAGTTCGCCACCGTGACGGACGGCCGCATCGTCTCGGGGGAAAAGGCGCTGACGCTGGGGCTCGTCGACCACGTGGGGGATCTTGAGACGGCGTTCGCGCACGCCATGGCGATGGCGAAGATCGATCGTGCGGAGCTGATCCGTTACCATCGACCCGGTACGTACATCGGTTCGCCCTACATGACGACGCCGATGCAAAGCGACGCCGGGTCGCACGTGCAGGTGAACCTGCTGCAGCTTAATCTGCACGATGCGTATCATCTGCCGGGCGGGTCGGTCGGGTTTCTCTACCTGTGGCAGCCCGCCTCGCCCTGATCGATCGGCCGCGGCGCGCCGGTGGATTGTTGCGCCGCTGGGCGGACTCCTGTGAAGATTGGAACCTATCCATGGATGTCGTTGAACTGGACTGCCCGTCGTGCGGCACAATGTTGGAAGTGGACCGGGGGTTTGCGGGAGGCGTGTGCCGCTGCTCCCACTGCGGGGCGCTGCTGACGGTGCCTTCCCAGGCAGGGGGGCGGGCCGAGACGCTGTCGCGACCGGAGCGACCCGGACGTCCTGACCACCCTGGCGGGCCGGTGACATCGTCCTCGCGACCCGCGACGCCCAACGACATGCCACTTGCCGACGAGACGGTTGCCGAAGACGACTTGGCCCCCAGCCCTCCGCCGACCACCTACACCACCGCGTCAGGCCGTACCGTGGAAGTGTCGGGTGCAATGCGCATTCCCACCGCTCGGCAACGGCGAAAGGTTGTGCGCACGACCACGTACGCCGTGATCATCACCATCGTGCTGGTGCTGGTGTCCGGGTCAGCGGTGGGCATCTACCTGCTGCTGCAGTCGATCGACGCGACCACCCGGCGAAACACCGCGAGCCCGGATGTCGTGGACTTTGAAGACATTTACGCGTTGACCTACGACCCGGTTGCCAATCCGCTGCTGCTCAAGGAAGCGAACGTGCTGGGCCTGCCGCTGCTGGAGAGCACCGCGGTGGTGCTGGACCTGTCGGCCGCGAGCGAGCCGTGGGCGCAGGACGTGGTGGCGATGCTCGCCAGCGGCGCCGCCAACGTGAAGCCCGGCCGACCGCTGCAGTACATCGTCGCACACGAGAGCAAGGTGGAAGCGATCGCCGCGGAACTGCGGGGCTGGGAGAGCTCGTCGCTGGGGCAGTTGCGCACCGTGGCGCAGCGGCTCACGCCACAGGGCAATCCCGATTACGTCGCCGCGGTCAAACGCGCCCTGCAGGAGGAGCCGAAGCAGCTCGTGATGATCCTCGGCCGGGACCTGGACGGCGAAGCGGTGGGGCAGATTGTCGAGGCGTGCGGCAAGCACCCGCAGATGCAGGTCAATATCTTCACCATCGATGTGGAGATTCTGGACCTGAGCGATCTGGCCCGGGAGCGCGAAGGTGAAGCCCGGCTGATCCCGCGTAACCGGCTGAACACGTGGACGCGCGATGCCAAATCGGGAGCCGACGGCACCGCCGAATAAGCCCGCCATTCTCCGCCAGGCACTGTTTTATCCGTCAAACCTCATCCCGGTTCTTGCGCCGGGAACATTGGGATGCCGCGCAAAATACTTTGCCGCGTCGGCACGCTATAATCTCCGCCCCATGGAAGCAGGCATTGTTGGATTACCGAATGTTGGCAAGAGCACGCTCTTCAACGCTCTGACGGCAGCGGGGATTCCCTCGGAGAATTACCCCTTCTGCACGATCGAGCCGAACGTGGGCGTGGTCTCCGTTCCCGATCATCGACTCGAGACGATCAACAAATATCAACCGACGCAGAAGATCATCCCCGCGGTGCTGCGACTGGTGGATATCGCCGGCCTGGTGCGCGGCGCATCGACTGGTGAAGGGCTGGGCAACAAGTTCCTGTCCCACATCCGTCAGGTGGATGCGATTCTGCACGTCGTCCGCTGTTTCGAAGACACGAACATCACCCATGTGGACGGCTCCGTCGACCCAATCCGCGACGTGGAGACGATCGACACCGAGTTGATGCTGGCGGACCTGCAGACGGTCGACGGCGCGATGGATAAGGCCCAGCGTGCTGCCCGCACGGGAGACAAGGAAGCCAAGGTGCGTCTGGAGGTGCTCAAGCAGTGTCAGGCGCTGCTGGCTGACGGTAAGCCGGTGCGCGGGCTGACGTTTGACAACCCCGATGCGACACGCGCGTTTCGCAGTTTCACGCTGCTGACCGCCAAGCCCGTGCTCTACGTGGCAAACGTGAACGAGGACGACATCCACGGCGAGGGGCCGCACGTGCAGAAGCTGCGCGAGCGTGCCGCGGCCGAAGGTGGGGCGGTGGTGCCTGTCTGCGCCAAGCTCGAATCGGAGTTGGCGGAACTGGACGATGCCGACCGACAGGAAATGCTCGAAAGCGTGGGGCTCTCCGAACCCGCTTTGGCGACGCTGGCGCGGGCGGCATACAAGCTGCTGGGCCTGCAAAGCTACTTCACCGCGGGCCCCAAGGAAATTCGCGCCTGGACCATTCCCATCGGCGCGACCGCACCACAGGCGGCAGGTGTCATCCACAGCGATTTTGAACGCGGTTTCATCCGCGCGGAGGTCTACACCATCGCCGATCTGGAGGCGCACAAGACCGAGGCCGCCATTCGTGCAGCGGGCAAGCTGCGCGTCGAAGGCAAGGGTTATGTCATGCAGGATGGCGATGTGTGCCATTTCCTCTTCAACGTCTGAACGTTAGCTGAAAGGGCGTGCGATGCGGCGATGGGTGATTCCGATGCTCCTCATCAGCGTCCTCGGCCTCGTCGCCGCGGCCAACCAGACGCCGTCGGTCACGCAGGATGCCGACGGCGTCATCACCTTCACGCCTCCGCAGCCGGGGAGCGACACTCCACGCTGGAGCCATCGCACCACACGGACAGGACGGTACGACGTCGTGATCGATGTTGAACGCGGCGATCGCGACAAAGTCGAACTCACATTCACGCTGGCGGGACAGTCACAGCGAGCCAGACACGGCGACCGCATCGACATTGCCCGCGAAGGCGAGCTCGCGGTGACGATCGCTTCAAACCATGCCGACGTGGTGAGCCGCATCACGCTGCGCCCCGCACCGGAAGGCGAACCGATCACACAGGCGCCCGACCGATCGATTATGCTCCACGCCCGCGATGCCACGGTCCACGGAACACGGTTGCGTTACGAGCGTGATCCAAAAAAGAACACGCTGGGCTATTGGACGCAGCCGACCGATTGGGCGAGCTGGGATTTCACCGTGAAGCAGGGCGGTGAGTTCATCGTCTTTGCCATGCAGGGCGCGCCCGGCGGCGGCAGCACGGTCGCGGTGACATGCGCCAACCAGACGCTCGACTGGACCGTTGCCGACACCGGCAGTTTCCACACATTCACGTTTTTGGAGCTCGGCCGCATCACCATCGAGGAGCCGGGCAACCACACGCTTGCGGTGAAGCCAAAAACCAAATCGGGCGTCGCGATCATGGACCTGCGCCAGATCGTGCTGGTGCCCGTGCTGCCTTGATTCACCGCCTCATGAGGTGGGCGTCCCGCTTTCGGCTGCGGCGCGCCTGCCAGCGCCAGGCAAACGTGGCGATGATCGCCGCATTCACCCAGCCCGTTATGGTGAGCAGCACCAGCATGGCGAAATAAACCAGAAGGTGGATGACCAGTTCAGTGTTGAATTCTCGTGGCAGCAGATCATTTCCGTAAGCAATCGCGTCGTAGATCAGCCATGCTGCGATCACCGCGATGTTCAACAGCGGCATGATCCAGAACAGATGTCGCTTCCGGCGAACGATCAGCAACAGCACCGGTCCATACACCAACCCGGCGAGAAATGTGCCGATGAACAGCACCGCCAGCAGGATGGCGATGAGGATCGGCACCGCCAGGATCGGCGGAACTGGAACGGTGCCATACGTACCAACGGCAACGACGACCGGAAGCATGCCACCGATTGTATCGCGGGCTTACCGCGACAGCACCGTTACAGCGCGCCTTTGGTGCTGGGGATGTCGCTGCCGGTGATCGCCACGGCCTGTCGCAACGCGCGGGCGAAGGCCTTGAAGATCGCTTCGGCGATGTGGTGATCGTTCTCGCCCCGGGGCACTTCAATATGGCAGTTGAACTTGCCATTGGCGACGACGGCGGTGAAGAACTCGCGCACCAGTTGCGTGTCGAACGTGCCGATCTTGCCGCCCGGTTGCGTGAACTGCACATCGAAAACCAGCGCCGACCTGCCGGACAGGTCAATGCTCACCCGCGCCAATGCTTCGTCCATCGGAACGGAGGCGAAGCCGTAGCGTTCAATGCCGCGTTTGTCGCCCAAAGCTTTGTCGATCGCCTGGCCCAGCACAATGCCGACGTCCTCGACGGTGTGGTGATCGTCGATGTGGGTGTCGCCCTTGGCGCTGACGGTCAGGCCGAACCGCCCGTGCCGTCCGATGTGGTCGAGCATGTGATCGAAGAAACCAACACCTGTGTGGTTCTCATACAACCCGCCATCCAGCGAGAGCGTGAGCGCGATGTCGGTTTCGTTCGTCTTACGTGTGATTTCAGCAGTTCTAGCCATGATTTCTTTTTAGCCACATACGGATGACACAGATAGAGGCAAGTCAGCCACAAAAAGTCACATGAGGTCACCAATTAGAGACAGGGAAACGAGCAGGTAACGGGGACTGTGATTTTAACGCATTCACTTGCGTCATAAGCTTTGTTCAATGCTCTAATTTCGTACTGTTTTGTGCCTCTTCCTGGCTATATGATTTTTATCCGTGTTTATCTGTGTTCATCCATGGCTAACAACTCCTCAATCGCAGCGGTGAGTTCGTCGTTTTGCTCCGGGGTGCCGATGGTGATGCGGAGCTTGTCGCGGAGGCGGTCCTGATCGAAGTATCGCACGAATATGTCACGTTTCTTGAGCGATTCGTAGAGATTTGCCGCGTTCGGGCCGCCGGCAGGGGGGGTCGCCAGCACGAAATTCGCCTGGCTGGGCAGCACGGTGAAGCCCAGGTTGCTCAGCGACTGCGTGAGCCGGGCGCGTTCCGCAATGACTTTCCGCCAGGTTTCGGCAGCCTCGTCACGATGTTCGATCGCCGCCTTCGCTGCCGCCTGCGAAAGCACATCGGTGTTGTAACTGTCGCGGGCTTTGTCCAGCGCGGCAATCAGGTCGGGATGGCCCAGCCCGTAACCGAACCGCAGTCCCGCAAGTGAATAACCCTTGCTCAGCGTCCGCAGCAGCAGCACGTTGCGCAGATTCTTCCGAACCAGCGGCAGGGCATCGTGGGTGGCGAAATCGACATACGCCTCATCGATGAGCAGCACGCCACGAAATTCGCGTGCAATGGCTTCAAGCTGCTCCAGCGAGGTCAGCCGGCCGGACGGGGCGTGCGGGTTGACCACCAGCGCCAGCGCACACCGCGCGGCGTTGAGTTCGGCCGCAAAGTTTCCCGGCAGGGAGAAATTCGCCTCCAGCGGCACGCGGACGATCGGCGTGTCGTGGATATCCGCCAGCACGGGGTAAAGCGAGTAGCTCGGCTCGGCGACCCCCATGGCCGCGTAGCGCGTCTGCCCGATGTCCCGCCGCGGCTCGCAGAAAACCGTCACCGCCAGCCGCAGCAGTTCATCCCCGCCGTTGGTCGCGATGACGTGGGCGGGCGTGAGGCCGTGCACCTGGGCGGCCGCCTGTCGGAAGGGAGCTGCGGTGGGGGGCGGATAACGTCGCAGCGACTCGGCGGAGACGTTCGCGATGGCGCGGAGCACCGCGGGGCAGGGGGGGTAGGGGTTCTCGTTGGTGTTGAGCTTGATCAGCCGCGCAGACTGGGGCTGTTCCCCGGGGGTGTAGGCGGTCAATCGCTGAATATTGGCGCGTTCGTAAGGCATGGCGGCGGTATGATAGCGTGCTGCGTGCCGCCACGCCCCGGCGTCGACACGCCCCGCCCCCATCTTTTGCCGCACGGGGGGCGATGAACCGATACAATGGGCCGCCATGGAAAAACCTGTGCCCTCTCTGACATGGATGTCGGTCCTGTTTGCACTGGTGGCGTTGCTGTCGCCTTCGGTGTCCGCCCAGGATCTCGACAGTGCCGCGAACGAAACGGTTTATCTGCTCAACCGCGCCCTGACGACACGGGACAGCCGCGAACGCGATCGGCTGCTGGGAGCCTTGCGCCGGTTGCGCGATCCGCAGGCGGCGGCGTTCTACCGCCACCTGAGCGACATGTCGGACTCCTACCGTCAGTCGCATGGCCTGCTGGGGCTGGTCGAAACCGGGGTCACGCCCGCACTCACCCTCGACGCGGTCGCCCAGATCGAGGACACCCACGCCCAGGCTGAACTCGTTCAGGCGGCACTGAACGACAAGCTGATCGACACAGCCACGGCGTCGCAATGGATCAACAGCTCCCGCCTGACGATGCGCACCCGTTTGGAACTGGCGCGTTTTCTGCTGAAGGAAAAGCAGCGGGTCGATCCGGCCCTGCTCCGCGAAGCAGCCGGCAGCGAGGACAAGCGTTACCGCGTGCTCGCTTCGGTGCTGATGGTGCAGGCGGGCGACCCCAGCGGCCTGGAATACCTGCGCACGCTCGCCGATGCAACGGATGCGGAGTCGCAGGCTTTCACGATCGACGCGTTGAACCTGGCAAGCGATCTGAACTTCGACAAACTCGGGCCGTGGGCATACGAGGTGAGCCAGAAGGAGGGGGCTGACAAGATTGTGGCGCAGTCGTCCCTTGCCATCGCACTGAAGCTTCGGGCACCTCAGGCGGCCGCGACATGGCAGCGCACGTTCCAGGCGGAAAAGGATGCTGTACAGAAGCTTCGCATGGCGATGTACGCGCTCAACGCCGCGCCATTCATCGATGCGTCTTTTTACGACACGCTCATCGCCGCCTCCGACGACATGCTGCAGAAGATCGGCCGGGTGGGTCGCGCCATTTCCGCGAAGCAGGGCGTCGATGAAGCGGTGCTCGAACTGGTGCAGCTCAACCACGTGCCGTTCAACGCCTGGGCACTGGCATTTGCGCACGAACACGCCTCGGTGCAGGAAGCACAATCAATTCTGCTGGGGCTGATTCTGGCGTTCGAAACGCTGCCACGCACCAATCCGCGCACCGTCAACGACCATCTGGAACTGGTCGAACGTGCCGCCGCGCTGCTCTACGATCGCGATCCGCAGGCCGCACTGCCGTTGCTGCAGGCGGTGTTGAGCAATCCCAATAACGACCCGTTGTTCGTGCGGCGGGTGCTCGGCGGGCTTTTCGCCTGCGAACAACCCGACGCCTACCGCGTATTGGAGGGACTGCCGCAGTTCAACGATCGTACGGCACGGTTGCTCGTGCTGGTCCTGCTCGCTCGAAGCGGCGCTCCGATGACGCAGGATCAGGTGTATGAACTGGGTTTGCTGGTTCGTGGTGGTGGGGGGCTGCGCGAAGAAGCCCGGCTTCAGACCGGGTGGATCTACCTTAAACGCACCCGCCAGCTTGAAGCCGCGATGGCGAAACTGACGCGATAAAACGGATGGTTGCGGTGAGCCGGCCGGTCACGCGGGAGACACTCCGTCTCCCATCGCTGAACGCCGCCGCTCACCCCAGGGAACGCAACGCATGAGCAGTGTCATTCCTCTCAGTCAGCCCGACATCACGGAACGCGAAATCGAGGCGGTCGTCGATACATTGCGCAGCGGTCGACTGAGCATCGGCCCGCGCCAGGCACGCTTCGAGGAGATGGTCGCCGATCGGGCAGGGCGGCGGCATGGCGTCGCTGTCAGCAGCGGCACGGCGGGGCTCCACCTCGTCCTGCTCGCTTTGGGCATCGGCCCTGGCGACGAGGTCATCACCACACCCTTCTCTTTCATCGCCTCCGCCAACGCGATCCTCTTCGTCGGCGCCAAGCCGGTTTTCGTCGACATCGATGCGCGAAGCCTCAACCTCGACCCCCAGCGCGTGGAAGCCGCCATCACGCCACGGACCAAGGCCATCCTTGCCGTCGAGGTGTTCGGCAACCCCACGCACATGCAGCGCATCGCCCAGATCGCCCAAGCGCACGAAATCCCGCTCATCGAGGACTGCTGTGAAGCGCTCGGCGGCAAGTGCAACGGCAAGCCCGTGGGGTCGTTCGGCCGCGTCGGCGTCTTCGGCTTCTACCCCAACAAGCAGATCACCACAGGGGAAGGCGGCATGATCGTCACCGATGACGAGAAGCTCGCCGCCGTCTGCCGCAGCCTCCGCAACCAGGGCAGACCCGTCGACAACCACGATGCCCAGGACATCGACCCGACCAACCGCACCGGGGCATGGCTGATGCACGAACGGCTGGGCTACAACTACCGCCTCAGCGAAATCGCGGCCGCGCTCGGCATCGCCCAGATGGAACGCCTCAGCAGCATGCTCGAGGCGCGTCGGCAACTTGCCGCCACTTACATGTCGCGGCTGATGGATTGGGAGGACCTCATCCTTCCCGACTGCCCGCCCGAGGAATGCGGCGAGCGAAGCTGGTTCGTTTTCGTCGTGCGCCTCAACGACCGCTACGGCCAGGCGGAACGCGACCGCATCATCGCCGGCATGCGACGCCACGATGTCGGTGCCGCCAACTATTTCCCCTGCATTCACTTGCAGCCGTTCTACCGACAGATGTTCGGCTACCAGAAGGGCGATTTCCCTATCGCCGAGTCGGTCAGTCAGCGCACCATCGCGCTGCCGTTTTACAACCGCATGGACGAGATGGCCATTGAACTGGTGGTGCAGACCTTTAAGATCATGCTGCAGCGCGAACAGCTTCTCAAGCGAGATTGAGTGAACAGGGTGCGGAATAGACCGCATGCTTGCCGCGTTCTTGCTTGAGATACGCAGTTCTCCAGAGTGGTGCGTTGACCGAAGCCCACCGACGCAATCGATGGGCCCAAGCCAACAGGAAAGGGCGACTCCATGATTCGGCAAACCCTCAAGGCGATGCTTCTCGGCAGCCTCCTCGTTACCGCCACCGCGCAAGCGGGTGACTGGCCTCAGTGGCGCGGCCCCAACTTCAACGGCTCAGCCACCGACGACGAGAAGAACCTCCCCGTCACCTTCAGCAAATCCGAGAACGTCGCATGGGTGCGCCCATTGCCCGGCCCCAGCGCCGCCACGCCCGTGATTCACGGCGACCGGGTCTTCGTCACTTCCTTCGTGCCCGACTCCGTGACCGTCGACGCCTTCTGCATCGATCGACGCACCGGTGAAATCCTCTGGCAGCATCGCCTGGGCGCGGGTCGCAACAGCCGTTCGCCCAACACGGAAAACTACCTCGCCGAGCCTTCCGCCGTGACCGATGGCACGCGCGTCATCTTCCTTACCGGCAACGGCGACCTTGTCGCCTTCACCATGGATGGCCAGGAACTCTGGCGGCGCAACCTTCAGGATGAGTATGGCTCGTTCGCCATCATGTGGGGCTACGCCTCCAGCCCGCTGCTCTACAAAGGCAAGCTCTACGTTCCCGTCCTGCAACGCGACCGTATCTACGGCAACGATCCCCAGCCGCGCGAATCCTTCCTTCTGGGCATCAACCCCGAGGACGGCAAAAACATCTTCCGCGTGCTGCGCCCCGACGATGCCAAGGATGAATCCAAGGAATCCTACGGCACCCCCATCCCGCGCGAGGTGGACGGCCGCACCGAGATCGTTCTGCTCGGCGGCGACTGCATCACCGGACACGATGCCGACACCGGCGAGGAGCTGTGGCGCTACGGCGGATGGAACCCGCGCAAGATCAACCACTGGCGCATCGTGCCGTCGCCGACCGTCGGTGGGGGGCTTGTCTACGCCTCCGCGCCGAAAGGGCAGCCCGTCTTCGCCGTCAAGGTGGAAGACGGCAAGACGAGCACCGCGTGGGAGTTCACCGATGCGCCCACCGATGTCGCCACGCCGCTCTTCTACAAGGGCGATCTGATCGTGCTCAACGGCGAGGGCCGCGACAAGTGGCTCACCCGCATCAATCCCGAGACCGGCGAGAAGCGCTGGGCGACGAAGATCGATTCCCGCACCTATCTGCGTGCTTCGCCCACCGCCGCCGACGACAAGATCTACTTCATCAACGCCGAAGGGGATGCCTACGTCTACTCCGCAATCGACGGCCAGCAGTTGCACAAGGTCGCCATGGACGGCTACCCGACTCGCGCATCGATCTCGATCTCAAGGGGCCAGATCTTCATCCGCACCGCCGAAGCCCTCTACTGCATCGGCGAATAACTGATGACCCACGACGCTCTCCCAAGGCACCGCCACTTCAGTGGCGGTGTACGGACTGTGTCCATCCCCATACCCGCTCACTCCACGCCAAACAAGTGCTCCAACACCAGATCGCGCACCTCCGTGCACGCCATCTCCTCACCGCGATCGCTGCGATCGTATGGCGCAAGCACCACCGGCCGCTCCTTCAAAGGCAGATCGGTCCGACCGTGTGAACCCCGCACGAGATCCGCGTCCAGCGGCACCACATCCATCAGCACGCGCATCCCCATCGCCTTCTTGAGCAGCCGCCAACCGATCGCCAATCGCGGAAACGCAATCGCCGGATCGAGAAACAACTCACGCGGGTCATAACCCGGCTTGCGGTGAATCTCCACCAGCCGCGCGAAGTCCGGCACGCGCATCACGCTCATCCAATAGTCGTGGCTGAACCACCGGTCGTGCGCCGACACCAGCACCAGATCGCCCGAACGTTCGTGGTCCAGCCCCATCGCCGCCTGATCTTCGCGCGTCAGCACCTGCTCCACGCCCGGCACGTGCCGACAGATCTGCGCATACCGCGCCACCTGCTGCACATCCTTCACATACACGTGCGCGATCTGATGATCCGCCACCGCAAACGCATCGCTCGCGCCGGCGTCGAGCAGCTCGCCTTCACCCTCCAACCGTACGCGAACGGCGCCTTCCTCGCGAAGAAACCGATTGATCGGGATCGCGTGCTCCACCTGCTCGATGCCATACTCGCTCACCACGATCGGCTGCACGCCCTGCGACTCGAAGTAGTCGATCAGCTTCCCCGCCACCGCGTCGATCTCACCCACGTACTTGGGTATCTCCCGATCGTTCGGCCCCAGCTTCTGCAGCGAATAATCCAGGTGCGGCAGATAAACGAGCGTCAGCGTCGGGTTGTACTTCGCATGGGCGTGCATCGTCGCATCGGCGATCCACGCGCTTGATGCAATCGAAGCGCCCGGCCCCCAGAACTGAAACAACGGAAACGTTCCGAGTTTCTCCTGAAGTTCATCCCGCAATTCGGCCGGGTGCGTGTAGCAATCGGGAATCTTGCGACCATCGGCCTTGTACTGCGGCCGGGGCGTGCAGGAGTAATCCACGCTGGAATACATGTTGTACCACCAGAACATGTTCAAGCACGTCACCGATGCGTCGCGCCCGCGTGCCGTCTCCCAGACCTTTTCCCCCTTGACCAGGTGATTCGACTGCTTCCAGAACTGAATCTCCGCCATTTCACGGTTGTACCAGCCGTTGCCCACGATGCCGTGCTTCGCCGGCGGCAGCCCGGTCACCATGCTCGACTGCACCGTGCACGTCACCGCCGGCAACACCGGTGCAAGCGTGCGCACCGCACCCTTCGCCGCAAAAGCCCGCAACCGTGGCGCATGCTCCAGCAACGTTTGATTCAACCCCACAACCAGAATCAATGCAGTCGGTTTAGCCATAACGTTCCAGTTCAAAGTTCAAGGTGCAGAATTTAAGATCAACGAAACGTGATATCGATTTGAGCACTTAGAACTTTGCATTTTGCACTTTGCATTTCGGTTCACGTTCCCGCGATTCGCTGATGCGCGATCACCGTCGCCACGAAACAACCGCCGGCGAAGAGGGCGGCAACGGGCCAGCCCATCAGCGTCAGAAAATACGCATCCACCAGGCACATGCCGCTGATCCACGTAAGCACCGCGTCCTTTGTCGCCGGTGGGTTCGTCAGCACAAACGCTGCCGCACGTCCCAGCCACAACACCAGCACCATCGCCGCGATGCTCGCCCAGATCAGGTTCGACCCCAGCGGCATGATGTTCAATATCACAGGCAGCACCAACAGCGGCATCGCAAGTGCCAGCCACTTGCGCCCATCCAGAACGCCTTTGTTCTCCGATCGCGCGATCACCGTGATCAGAATCGTGTACACCATCACCACCACGGCAAACGGCGTCACGCCGCGCCACCAGTCCGCCTCATGCGCCGCTGCTGAAGTCGACGCGGCAAGAAAATACACCAGCGCCCGGCAAGCACCCATCAGCACCACCGCGCCGGACGAGCGCTTGTGCAGCATGTCGTAACCGACAATCGCCGCCAGCAGCGCCGCCGCCCAGACCAGCGTCCACACGTTCTGCAAAAACGCCAGCAGCACCAGTCCCACAACCATCAGTACGATCGCCGCGGTCGATGCAGCACGCACCGTGATGCGGCCGGACGGTAGGGGGCGTCCGGGGCGCTCAACGGCATCGATCCGCCGATCCGCCACATCGTTGAGCACCATGCCCATCGCATAAAACGCCGACGCCGCCAGCACAATCAGCCAGCCACCCTCATCGATGAACAACGCGCGCAGTCGATCCCATTCACCGGGCAACTCATGTCCAGAGTAAATCCGCCGAACGGTGTAGGCCACCACCAGCCCCACCAGCACGTTCGACCACACCGTCGGCACGTTGCTCAGTCGTGCCAGCGACAACCAGTCTTTCAGCGAAGCACGCGATGCGTCGTTCATTCCGCCCGCTCCGCATCGGCAAGCGCCTCGCGCAGCCACATCATCTCCCGCGCGATCCCGTCCGCCAGATCATCCGTGCGCAACCCCTCAGGCAGCACGTTCCACGCATACGTCTCCGCTTCGAACTGTAAACAATCGCCATGCTCCAGAACAACCCGCAGACATTCCCGCGTCTGATCCATCGTTGACGCCAGTCGGCCGAACGTTTCAACAAACAACGGCACGTGAAAATGCGTGCGCCACTCGCCGCTGGGCACGTTGCCGCCGATCGCCTCAAGTGCCTCAGGCAGATCCTCATAAAACGTTGTGTTCATCCCGTCACGCACCATCGTCTGATGCAGGTAGCGCGTTTCATTGAACGCGCGCAACTGCGACAGCGCCTCGCGTCGTTCCGCATCGTTCGCAAGTTCATCGAACCGCGCCCGCACAGCGTTTGACACCTGCACCTTGCCCACCGCGATTCCCGCGGAGCGATACCGGCGAAGCACCTGCTCCTGATCTTCAAACATCACCGCCGCGTGACAGATGTCGTGACACACCCGCAGATGGCGACGAATCACCTCCTCCTCGCCAACCGCCAGTAGCCAGTCCTCAAAGAAACGCACAACGTCCGCAGCCGTGTCCAGCAGACAGCCCGGCTCCGGCTCGATGTCCACGTGAATCAGCTTGCCCGTCTGCGCTTCGAGCCGCGCCAGTTGACTGGCGAGTTGAGCCAAATGGCGCGCCGCCGTCTGCATTACCGCCGGCCGTGCGTTCGCCGCGTTCCGCCAACCAATCGGCAACGTGGAGATGCCCGCTTCGTGCACATCAGGCCCGAGCAACTGCGCCAGAATCGTCGCCAGGTCCGTCGTGTAGTCGAGGCGGGCGACATCGTTCCATTGCGGCTGATACACACGATGCTTGACCACCGCATCGTGAAAATCGCCGTACGGAAACCCGTTGACGGTGAACGGCGTCAACCCACGTTCACGCAGCCACAACCCAAACGCTCCCACGTGATGCTGCTCGAGCAGATCACGGGCCGCCCGTGCCGAAAGCCACAATCCCACGCCCATCGGCGCATCGGGGCTGAACCGTTCCTTCACCGCAAGCGTGTAACGCTCCAGGTTCGCGATCGTCTGCCCGTAATCGGCCCCGGCATGAACGTTCGTGCAATAACCAATCATGCGCGCTCACAAGGTAGAGAAACTCAGCCAACCATCCGCCGCCATCGCGGATCAACCCACGCAGCGGACACCTGGTCAACATCCTAACCCATCACACACGCCACCGCGTCTCACAACGAACACATCGCCATCACACCAGATACATGCCGTCGGGCGACAGCGGTGAACAATCATCTCGACGGTGATGAAGCGGATTGACCATGACGCGGAGGATGTATGAACATGGAGCGGCGACATTGGAATACCGAAACCGACACGCGGGACACAACAACCCCGCCCAAGACCCCCAAAAACCCCCTTTCTTAAAGTCCGATAATGTATGTTATGTATAACTCGTGATATTCGGCGCGAAAATCGGCTTCGCCGTGGCTTCTGGCGACGCGATGTGTTTTGCGTTGTGACTTGTCTTTCGGACGATCAGGCGTACTTCACCTGAAATGAGTACGCAACCCTCCGTCCATTCGCATCGCACCGCCACAAACGTCCACGCCGTGCGGCGGGACGTCGCCAGCTTCACCGAAATCAACTCAATTGGTCAACGAATCACGACTT
Organism: uncultured Phycisphaeraceae bacterium; assembly: GCA_964511575.1. GTDB lineage: Bacteria > Planctomycetota > Phycisphaerae > Phycisphaerales > Phycisphaeraceae > CALKHT01. The sequence continues at coordinate 20,064 of CAZEFM010000063.1, forward strand.
GCGGCGTGTCGCCAGATCCAGCATCACCCGTGCCTGGTGCACATCACGTTCCCGGCGGGCCAGTTGCTCGTCCGTCGAAGCCTTGAGTGCCTGTGCCTCGTTGAGGGCCGCCCGGGCTTCCTCAGCATCCAGGTCGTTCGCCTCGATGGCCTTGGGCGTCAGCAGCGTCAGCCGGTCGCTTTTCATCTGGGCGAACCCGCCGCCCACGAAGAACCAGCGGTCGCGCCCAGCCACCTCCAGACGCAGCGGGCCGTCGCCCAGCTTCACCAGCAGCGGCGCACGCTTGGACGCCAGGCCGATCTGCCCGTCGTGAGCCGGGATCGATGCGTAGCTCACTTCCTCGTCCAGAATCTGCGCTTCGGGGGTCACAATTGTGCAGCGAAACGTGCCGGCCATCGCAAAAGGCTCCATCAACTCGGGTTAGGCGGCGAATTGTAGACCAAGACCACCGCCGGGCCAAATCACCCACCCCGTACCCACATACGTAACGTCCGATAAAGCATTGCCAGGCAGGGGGCTTGCGTCCCCAACGTCAACCAGTGTCACCCGGCGACGGCTCGCCGACCTCGGCAGGAATCGCTTCCCGCGCTTCGTGCAGATGGATGTTGCCGCGAAACAACAGCAGCGCCCCCGCCAGACCAAAGGCGATCTGATACAGCCGGGCGATCAGCAGCATCGCGATGATCTGGTTCGCCGTTGCGCCGCTCGTATTCTGCAGCAGCAGCGTGCCCGTCACCTCCATGACGCCGAATCCCTGAGGTGTCAGCGGCACGGCTCCCAGGAGAAAGATCACCGGAATCACGCTCAGCATCACCCCGAGCGGCACTTCCATGCCCAGCGCATACCCCGCCAGCGCCGTCGCCGACGCCAGCACCAGGTGCACCCCCACCGACAGCGCCACCGCCTGCGCCACGGTTCCGCGATGCTGCCGATACGCCACCGCGGCGGCATCGACCGTGCGCACCAGCCGCCCGCCCGGCAGCCGGTGCATCCACACTCCCAGCCGCAGCTTCCGTCGCACCGACCGCGAAAAGTACAGCGCTGCGCCACCCGCCACCCCCCCCGCCAGCAGCCACACACCCAGCGTCACGTTTCGCACCACCGGATGCTCAAGGATGAACAGACCCGCCAAACCGCTGAGCACGATCAGCCCCAGCAGGCCCGTCACCCGATCGACCAGCACGCTCATCACGGCATCAGCGCGACGGTCCGACCGCGCCGCCGCGTAGTACGCCTTGATCACATCGCCGCCTGTTGTCCCGGGCATGCAGAAGTTAAAGAACGTGCCCACCAGCGTCAGCCGCATCGCCCGGCTGTACGTCACCGCCATCCCCCGCGCCCGCATGAGCATCAGCCATCGCAGCGCCTGCGTGGGGAAGATCAACGCCACCAGCGCAAACCCCGCCCCCAGGTACGACCACCGCGCCTCACGCAGCATCGTGAACACGCCCTGCTGCGTCAGGTCGCCGGCCGCGTCAAACTGATCGCGCCACGTGATCGTGACCACAATGTAAGCCACGCCCGCGGCGGCAAGCAGCAATCGAACGGCAAGAGATATCGCTTTTTTCATGGGCACGCCCGCATCGCAAGACGCGTGCAGACCCCGAGCGTAGATCGCCACCAGATGCTGGTCGTCGTCGGTCTCCAGACAGAAATGATCGTGCGGTCCGGGCG
>CAZEFM010000064.1:0-21599 GCA_964511575.1 uncultured Phycisphaeraceae bacterium
GCCCCCGCCCCCGCGCCCTAAACCTCCCCCCGCCCATTGCTAACGCCCTTTACGCCGTTGCGGCGCTTCCCCTTGCCCCGCGGGCGCGGCGACGGCTGCCATCCCATCCCGATGTTGCGCCGCGCCACATCACCAGATCACCAGATCACCAGATCACCACATCGCCACATCACCAACTCCTCCCACGCCCGCCATCGTGTCGCGTCCTGAATCGACTACAATCCCGCAACGATGTCTCAGACCCATGCTACTGTTGTGACCCGTTTCGCTCCCAGCCCGACCGGCGCGCTGCACGTCGGCGGGGCACGCACCGCGCTGTTCAGTTGGGCGTTTGCCCGACGTCATGGCGGGCGGTTCATCATCCGCATCGAAGACACCGATCAGGCACGCTCCAGCCCGCAGTCCACCCGCGACATCCTGCGCGACCTCGCCTGGCTGGGTATCGACTGGGATGAGGGACCGACGCTCGACGCGGCGGCCGGCGGCGATCCGTATGCGCCGCAAGCGCAACGCGGCGAGCACGGGCCTTACTTCCAGAGTCAACGGCTGCACCTCTACCGCCAGCACGTGCAGCAACTGCTCGATGCCGGGCTCGCCTACCACGATGAAGGCGCCGTGCGCTTCCGCATGGACCGCGACATCAGCTTCGAGGATGAGGTGTTCGGCCCGATCAGTGTGGCGGCGGCGGACCTGGAAGACTTCGTCATCCTCAAGGCGGATGGGTTCCCCACGTTTCACCTGGCGGTGGTGGTCGACGATGCGCTGATGCGCGTGACGCACGTCATTCGCGGGCAGGAGCATCTGAGCAACACGCCCAAGCACGTGGCGCTGCAGGATGCGCTGGGTTTCGCCCGGCCGAGCTACGCCCACACGCCATCGATCATGAATCCCGACGGCTCGAAGATGTCCAAACGCGACAAAGCCAAGACCGCGCGGGCCGCGGCGAAGAGCGCGAACCTGACGGCTGCATCGGCTGATGAGGGGATCGATCCTGATGCGCTCGCGGCGTTTCTGGACAAGAAGAGCGATGCGATGGACGTCACGGTGTGGGTCGCATCGAAGCTCGGTTTGAAGCTGCCGGAAATCGATGTGGCGGACTTCCGCGCCAGCGGCTATTTGCCGGAGGTGCTGTGCAACTACATTGCGCTGTTGGGTTGGAACCCGGGCAACAACGTGGAGAAGTTCGACCACGCTTTTCTGGCGGAGCATTTCAGCCTGGAGCGTGTGGGTAAGGCCAACGCGCGTTTCGACCGCGACAAGCTGCTGGCGTTCAACGCCGATGCGTTGGCGGCGTTGCCGGTGGAGAGGTTTGCCGCGCGGTGGCGTGAGCATCTGCAGCGCAAGGGCTCGCCGTTTCTGGCGAAGTTTGATGAGGCGACGCTTGGTGCGTTGGCGGCGGTGTATCAGCCGCGCGCCAAAACGCTGAACGACCCCGAAGCGCTCGGCGCGTTCTTCGTGGTGGAAGACGAGGCGCTGGTGTACGACGCCAAGGCGGTTGCCAAGGTATTGCACAAGAACGACAACGCGGGGTTGACGGTACTGGCCGAGTTGCGCGAACGGCTTGAAACGTGCGAGTCGTGGGATGCGGCAATGATCCATGCGCTGTTGGAGCGGCACGCCAATGAAACGGGAAGGGGGATGGGCGAGATCGCTCAGCCGTTGCGTGTGGCGGTGTCGGGTTCGACGGTGAGCCCGCCGATTCAGGACACGCTGGTGATTCTGGGGAAGGCATCGACGCTGGCGCGGATCGATCACTGCCTGCGGTCGGTCGGTGCGTGATGTGGGTGTTGGCAGTGCCGCTGCGTCTCAGGACGCCTGTTCAGTCGGGGCAGCGGGCTGGGAATCGTCCTTCGCGCCCCGGCGGATCTTTCGCAGGATGGCGCTGTAGGAGATCGCATCGGCAGGGGGAACCTGCGCCTCGGTGGAAGGCTCGGCAGCGGCGGGTGACGGCGCGACGATATCGGTAGCGCCTGTCGTGGCGAGTTCGGCAAGTTCGGCGAGTTCAGCGGGGGCAGCGGATTCGGTGGAATCGCCTGCCGGTGTCGCCGGGCTTGCGGCAGAGGCTTGCGGCGGCCGTACGCTGGTCCGGGGGAACTGCAGCGTGACCTTGGGCGTCAGCGATGGTGTTGGTTGACGCGTGTCCTGCCCCGGGGAGGTGAGCTTCCCCGGGGGGGTGAGCTTGATCGCCAGCGGTGATCGCAGCGGGCGATTGGGCTTGAGGTCCGCTTCGATCGGGGCTTCCTCTTCTTCGATGACCATCGGCTGCACCTGTTGGGCGGCTTCGAGCATCGACCGACTCTGTTCCAGCAGGGCTTCCGCCCGTCGCATGAGCGCTTCCATGCGATCAGCGGTGGCGGTCCACTGCGACTCCAGACGGGCGATCTTCGCTTCGAGCGATTGCATTGCCCGGGTGAAGTTCTCGTCGATGCGGCCAACCCACTGGTCGTACGCCTGCAGCGAACGGGCGACATCCTCCTGCACCTCGGCGCGCAATCGCTGCTGATCCTGACGCACCTCGTCGATGAGCACCTTCTGCTGGGTGGCGTGCGCCTCGGCGGCTTTGAAAAGTTGGGTGCCCAGCTTGATGCGCTGCTCAGCCTGGGCCTGAACCCGGCGAAGGGCTTCGAGCTGCTGCGTCGGCGTGAGCGGCTGACGCGGCACGCCGGGCAACGATTTGAGGATGTTCGATGTCTCAGCCATAACAACCGTACTGCGAGTTATCGAAGCTATCGGCGGGATGGCAGGAACGACTGCAAAATGAATCGGGGCAGTGGGTAAGGCTGCGCGGGGGCGGCGGCGGTGACGGGGCGAATCGCAGCGGGACATTTTCCCGGTGATGGCGCGGTTCGTATAGTGTGGGCATGCGACTGCACGAAGTTCTCAAGGCACTGCGAAAGCTCGCGCCCGAGGGGTTGGCGGAGAGCTGGGACAAGGTGGGGCTGCAATTGGGCGACGGCGATTGGCCGATCGACAGGGCGCTGCTGTGCATCGATCTGACGGAGGCGGTGCTGGCGGAGGCGGTGGAGCTGGGGGCGCGGTTGATCGTGTCGTATCACCCGCCGATCTTCGCGCCGCTGACCGCGATGACGACGGACACGTGGAAGGGTCGCGTGCTGTTGGGTTGTGCGCAGCAGGGGATCGCGATCTACAGCCCGCACACGGCGTTGGATGCGGCTGAGGGTGGGGTGAACGACTGGCTGGTGCGTGGGGTGGGTTCGGGGCAGGTGACGCCGATCAATCCGGCGGCGGCCAATCGGGGACCCGAGCAGTACAAGTTCGTGACGTTCGCACCGCCTGAACATGCGGAGAAGGTGCGCAACGCGCTGGCGGAAGCGGGTGCGGGATGGATCGGCAACTACAGCCACTGCACGTTCAACATTCCCGGCACGGGCACGTTCCGCGGTGAGGCGGGGGCGAACCCGACGGTGGGAAAGGTGGGGCAACTGGAGACGGTTGAGGAGCTGCGCATCGAGTCGATCTGCCCGGGCGACCGGGTGCAGGCGGTGGTGGCGGCGCTGCGCAAGGCGCATCCGTATGAGGAGCCGGCGTTCGATGTGTATCGGCTGCTGGCGACCCCCGCGGCGACGCCGGCGCGGACCGGACAGGGCAGGCGCATCGTGCTGGATGAGCCGATCGACCTGGCGACGCTGATCGCGCGGGTGAAGCGGCACCTTGGGGTGACGTCGCTGGCGGTGGGGCGGCCGGTGGTCGAGCAGCCGATCCGTACGGTGGCCGTCTGTGCCGGGGCGGGTGGCTCAGTGGTGGCGGAAGCGCCGGACGCCGATGCATGGCTCACGGGCGAGATGCGGCACCACGACATTCTCGATGCCACACAGAACAATCGCGCGGTGCTTCTGCCGGGGCATACGCAAACCGAGCGACCCTACCTGCCAACCTATCGCCATCGGCTGGCGGAGTTGACGGGAGATGCCGTCGCCTGGCACATCAGCGGGGCCGATCAGCCAGCCTCCACCCACATCTGATTGGTGGCGGCGGGACGGTTGCTGCGCACCTCGTGAGGCACGGTGGCGAATCGTTGCCATGGTGTCGTTTCGCCATGCGGGCAGATCGGTTAAGATTTTCGCTGCCCCGCGAACGGCTTTCGACATTTTGTTTTCACATCGCAACGGAGCCTCTTCGTGGACGAACGAGTTGCGCGCGACCGGGAACTGATCGTTCAGGCCAGACAACGCGGACGGCTGCCTCTGTTGGGGGCGTTCGTGAAGCTCTCGGGGCCGGGCTGGCTGCAAAGCGCGATCACGCTGGGGGGCGGATCGCTTGCCGGGTCGCTCTACCTGGGGGTGCTGGCGGGCTATTCGATGTTGTGGCTGCAGCCGTTGGCGATGGTGCTGGGCGTCATCATGCTCAGCGCGATCGGCTACGTCACGCTGGCGACGGGGCAGCGACCCTTCCAGGCGATCAACACCTACGTCAATCCGGTGCTCGGCTGGGGATGGGCGATCGCATCGATGCTCGCCAACTTCGTCTGGCTCATGCCGCAGTTCTCCCTCGGCACTGCGGCGCTGCAGCAGAACCTGTTGCCCAGCACGTTCAATGACCCGGCGGTGATGCAACCCAACACCGCCAAGGCGATCCTTTCGGGAGCGCTCTTCATCAGCGCCATGGCGATCGTCTGGTTCTATCACAGCGGCGGACGCGGCATCAAGATCTTCGAGACGATCCTCAAACTCATGGTCGGCGTGGTGGTGGTGAGCTTCTTCGGCGTGGTGTGGAAGCTTTCCGGAACGCTGCCATGGAGCGAGATCGCGACGGGGTTCATCCCCGACATCAGCACGTTCTCCACCCCCTCGCCGCGGTTGATGCCTTATCTGGAAGCGATCGATGCGGAGCGCCGCGCCTACTGGACGAACCTGATCGTGTCGCAGCAGCGCGATGTGATGATCACCGCCGCCGCCACCGCGGTGGGCATCAACATGACGTTCTTTCTTCCGTATTCGATGCTGGCACGCGGCTGGAACCGCGAGTTCCGCGGGTTGGCGATCTTTGATTTGTCGACGGGGTTGTTCATTCCGTTCATGCTGGCGACCACGTGCGTGGTGTTGGCATCCGCCTCGCAGTTTCACGCGCAACCTGTGCCGGGGCTGGTACGGCAGGCGGACGCCCAAAAGGAAGCAGTGGAGGCCGACCCCCGGCTGGTGGGCCGGTTCAACACGCTGATCGACGCCCGACTGGCGGACGAACAGCAGAAGCGCTGGCCGAACGTTGCCGCGGGTGAGCGCACCATTGTCGAGGCATATGCGCTGCGGCAGCGATTGGGGGACGATCGGTTCAAAGCGCTCTCGCAGGAAGAAGTGCGTGCCCGGGGTTCGCAGCTCGGCGATGATGAACTCGCACCGTTCGCGGGGGCGGCATTGGTTGACGCGATGGATGCCGAACGCAAGGCGCTGATGATATCGCCCGCCGAGCAGACGATGGCGGCGATGCTCGTGACACGCGACGCCATCGACCTCGCCGGTGCGCTGGAGCCGTTCGCCGGCCGGACGGTTTCGCACATCGTCTTCGGCGTGGGCGTGCTGGGCATGGCGCTGTCGACCATCATCATGCTCTCGCTGGTCAACGGCTTTGTGTTGTGTGAGATGCTCAACCGACCGGGCGATGTGTTCATCCACCGGATCGGCGCAGTGGCGGCGGCGGGCGTCGGGTTCACCGGCCCGTTCTTCTGGGGCAAGGCCGCATTCTGGCTGGCGGTGCCCACCAGCGTTTTCGCCATGGTGCTGCTGCCCGTGGCGTACCTCACGTTCGCACTGTTGATGAACCAGCGCAAACTGCTGGGACGCTACACCCCCTCGGGGCTGCGGCGTGTGCAGTGGAACGTCCTGATGACCGTCGCGCTCATCGCCGCGGGGTTCGGCTCGGTCTGGACACTCTGGGACAAGGCCAAATGGTTCGGCGTGGGCGGGTTGATCGCCTTCATTGTGCTGTTGATGGTGACGCAGGTGCTTTTCCCGCGCAAGGCCATGCCGTTGGCGGATTGTCAGGAAGAGGTCGAAGCGCACGCCCATTAGCGGCAACACCTACGCTGCGGGGAATCGCACGACCGCGGTATACGCGCCTTTGTTGTGCGTGCGGTCGTAACCGAAGCGCTGGGTGAGCATGGTGTCGATGTGGGTGAAGGTTGCCTCGCCGCCATGTTGCGCGAACAGGTCCACCAGCCGCGGCACGCTCAGCCGGTTCCAGTGGTAGGCATCCACCTGCTTCACCTCGTGGGCATCGCCTTCGTGCAGGTTGAAGAAACCGATGCACAGCGACTGGTGGGCGACACGGCACACCTCACCAACCGCCACCTCCATCGCCTCGATCGACAGATGTTCGAAAAGGTCGTGAGCGATCACGTGGTCGAACGACTTGTCCGGTGCTTCGATCTGCATCGCGTTGCCCACGGCGAAATGCACCTGCGGAAACATCTGCCGCGCGTTGGCGATGTTCTTTTCCGCCAGATCAATGCCCGCATAACTTAGGAACCGCGCAATGCCGAACGCATCGATGAAGCGGTAATCGTTCGCCGAACCGCACGCCACCTCCAGCACGCTGTGCGACATGCCTTCCTGTTGCGCCAGCAGTGCCGACCACAACTGGCTGAACGTGCGCATCAAAATATCCGGCAGCGCGATCTCATCCGGGTGCGGCGGACTCAGCAGCAGATCACTCACGTAATCCGGCACCGTTACGCCATCCACATCGGCCGGCAGCAACGCAAACGCCTCACGCACAAACGCGGGAACCTTCAACCCCTCGATCTCCGGCTCGTCCATCACCAGCGCGTTGACCAGTGCCTGCATCGTCTCCTGTCGCACCGACTTCTTCCGCAGCGTCAGCCCCCAGTTCATCACGTTGCTGAACCGCAGCTCGTGTTCCATCAGTTGAATGAATCGGCCGGGAAACAGCGCCTCGATGAGGTGATGGCGGGTGAGGATCGACTGCACGTTCAGCCGCGGGTCTTCCACATCCTCCACGAGGTAATCGCGCAGCATCGCCGGATCGTGCTTCGCCCACGATGCGATGAGTTGTTGTGTTTCCTGCTGCAGTCGCTCATCCATGGCGGAATTGTACACCCGTGCCGCAGCAGGGGGGCGGTACCGGTGTTGGCATGCACCAATGGTTTTCCGTGTCAACCGAGTCGTTGGATGATCCAGTCCGCCAGCCGCTTCGCGCCGTCGCTGGGTTGCGATCCGCGCAAATGCTGTCGCATGGTTGCGCAAGCCGATGCATCGCGCAGCAGCGATACCAATTGCTCCATCACCCGATCCGCATTGGCGACGGGATCGACCACATCCTTGAACAGCACCGCGCCGCCGGTGTCGACCATCGGCTGGGCGTTGAGTCGCTGATGCTCATCCTTGTGCATCGGGTAGGGAAAAAAGAGCGTGGGGGTGGCGTTCGCCCATGCCTCGGCGACGGAGCCCGCACCGGCACGGCTGATCGCCAGCGTTGCCGCACGCCAGGCGTCGCCCATCCGGTCGCAGAACGGCATCACCTTCGCATCGACGCCGGCGGACGCGTAACCGTCGCGCGTGGATGTCTCATTGTTCGGGCCGCACACGTGCAGGATCTGCCAGTCAACAAGCGCTGCCCGCACCGATTCACGCCGCATCAGTTCCAGCACCATCGCGTTGACCGATTGCGCGCCCTGACTCCCGCCGGTGACCAGCAGCGTGTGTTTGTCGGGCGACAGACCCAATCGCTGGCGTGCCTCAGCGGCGTTCTCCGGCCCCAGCGCCACGCGACGCAGCGGCAGGCCGATCACCTCCGCGGCGGGCAGCGTCGGGGTGGGGTAGACGCTGAAAAGCGCATCGCCGTGCCGTGCCATGCGACGGTTGGCTTTTCCGGGCACCGCATCGAGGTTGACCAGCGCGACCGGCACCCCCGCCTGACTCGCCGCGACGATCGCCGGCCCCGAGACAAACCCACCCGTCGCCACCAGCGCCGCCACCCGCCGTGATGCGATCAGCTCGCGCACCTGCCGTTTGGCGGCGAACCATCCACGGGCGAAACGTGTCCAATGCTTCGGATCGCTGCGCCAAGGCTCGGCCGCCAGCGCGATGAACGAGAGCGACGCCGCGGTGAGCATCTGCGCATCGATCGCGCGTTGCGAGACGAGGAAGTGCGGCTCGACCGGTACGGCGGCTTCGCGCAATCGTTCGAGGATCGCCACGTTCGGATAGATGTGTCCGCCCGTGCCGCCGCCGGCAAAGAGAATCGTCGCCGCTCGTTCAGTCATGGACCCCATTATGCCAAACGCGACGGCGTTCGGTGGGACGGTTGACGCATCCGTTCAGCGCAGCGCAACGGCACGGTTGACACGATTGGCGGGCAGCCGTGTCACCCCGCGCTTGCGCTGGGGGCGGTCGATCGTGGCGATGGTTATTGCGTGTCGAACTTATAGATGCAGACGCTGTAGTACTGCTGGTTGGGCTGCACGATGATGCTGGGGAAGTCGGGCTGGTTGACCGAGTCGGGGAAGTGCTGGGTTTCCAGACACAGGCCCGCGTGCTTGTTGTACACCACGCCATCCTTGCCGATGAGCGTGCCGTCGAGGAAGTTGCCCGAGTAGAACTGGATGCCCGGCTCGTTGGTGAGTACCTGCATGATGCGGCCGGACGTGGGCTCGTAAAGGGTTGCCGCCCGGCGAAGCGGGGCATCGTCCGTGTTGAGCACATAGTTCAGGTCGTAACCGCCCGGCGGGTTGCCGGTGGTCGGCTTCATTTGATCGATGCGCTCGCCGATCGCGGTGGGGGTGGTGAAGTCGACGGGCGTTCCCTTCACGGGAACGATCTGGCCGGTGGGGATCAGTGTCTCGTCCGTCGGGGTGTATCGGTCGGCGTGCAGACGCAGCACATGGTCGAGGATGTTGCTGCCGTAGTGGCCGGCGAGGTTGAAGTAGCTGTGGTTGGTGAGGTTGAGCGGCGTGGGGGCGTCGGTCTGGGCCCAGTATTCGATGCGCAGCTCATTATCATCGGTGAGCGTGTACTGGACGGTAATTTCGACGTTGCCGGGATAGCCTTCCTCGCCGTCGGGGCTGAAGTAGCTGAATCGGACGGCTGGCCCCAGCGGGGTGTCGACTTCACGGGCGGACCAGATGCGCTTGTCAAGTCCCTTGTCGCCGCCGTGCAGATGGTTGGGACCGTTGTTGGTGGCGAGGGTGTAGGTTTTGCCGTCGAGTTCGAAGGTTCCGCCGGCGATGCGGTTGGCAACGCGCCCGGTGGTGCAGCCGAAGTAGGGGCTTTGCGTTTCGTACTGTTCGACGTTGTCGAAGCCGAGCACGACGTCGGCGAACACGCCATCACGATCGGGCACGTGCAGTTCGGTGAGCGTGGCGCCGAGAGTGATGAGTCTGGCGGTGACACCGTTGCTGTTTTTGAGCGTGTAGCGGTGGACCGGCTGACCGTCCGCGGTGACGCCGAACGTTTCCTTCATGGTGGAACCCCGATGGCCGGTAAACGCACAACCGGCACTGATGCAGGCGACAAGGAGCAGGAGACCGGCGGCCGTGACGGCCCGGACAAACGGTCGGATTGCGTCGGTCATGATAGAAATCCCCACAGTTATGTGAAAATCAGAGTCCGCAACACCACTGCTGCCATCGGCCTGCCCATGGTAACGACAATGCCGCCTGAAAGCAGCGCTTGAATCGCCAAAGAAATGTCAATTGGTCGACATTGTGGCGGCATGTGTGGCGTTGCCGTGCCTCGTGGCCAGCCGATGCATGCATCCCGGGCCGTGCAATGGGGGCTGCGCCCTATCCTCTGTCCGCCGTTGGGGATAACATAAACGTTCGCAACCTCCGGACGACTCGCTGAACCCAAGCCGCTTGAACGACCTATGAACGTTTCCGACTTCCTGGCACATCATGGCGTAACCGAGAACCCCTTCGGCGCGGAAGAGGCGCGGCATGACCCGATCTTCGAACGGCTCATCCACGACAACACCAGTCACCCGGATTTCGCCAAGATCCTCGGCCGCATCGATCAGCCGTCCGCCGCGATCGTGTTCGGCGAGAAGGGCAGCGGCAAGACGGCGATTCGCCTGTTGATCGGTCGTCGCGTGTCGCAGCACAACCGTGCCGTGGCCGCGGGCGAAGCCGGCGACGCCCGGCAGACGTTGCTGGTGGCTTACGATGACCTCAACCCGGTGCTGGATCGGTTTGTGAAGCATCGCCGCCGCTTCGCGACCGACCGCGACCTGTCAGATGCCGACACCGAGCGGTTGCTGGCGCAGTTTCGGTTGGTCGATCATCAGGATGCGATCCTGTCGCGGGCGGTGACGCGGCTGACCGATGCGCTGCTGCAGGAAACCAGCGGTGCGGGCAACGGCGATGAACGCATCGAACTGCCCAACGTGCGCAACCTCAAGGGCATGCCCCGTCGGCTGCGGGTGAATATGGCGATCCTCGCGGCGCTCTACGATCAGCCGGCGGACGGCAGCGTGACCGCGCGATGGCAGCGGTTGCGGCAGCGGCTGAAGCTGGGGTGGCGCTTGCCGTTCAACCTCACCAAGTGGGCGGGCATCGTGCTGCTTGTGGCGGCGGCGGGACTCGGCATCGCGCGGGCTGTGATGAACGAGGAACCGTCGTGGATGGTTTACGCGCTCGTCGCCTCGGCGGTGGCGGGTGTGGTGCTGGTGGGCATGTGGGCATGGCGGACCATGACGCTGTGGAACCTGGCGCGACGCATCCACCGCGACACGCCCACCGTTGACCGCACCACCGGCGAGCTGCGCCGGATGCTCGGCATGCTCCGCGCCAACGATCTGGCGCACCAGCCCTGGCCCATCGCACAGGCGGGAAGCGATGCACGATACGACCTCACGCGGCGGCTGCTCGATGTACTCAGCCACTTCAACTACGGCAGCATGATCGTCCTGGTCGACCGGGTCGATGAACCCACGCTGGTCAGCGGCAGGGCTGAACGCATGAAGAGCATCGTCTGGCCGATGTTCGACAACAAGTTTCTCCAGCAGCAGTCGATTGCGATGAAGCTGCTGTTGCCGATCGAGCTGCGCTATCTGCTGCAGCGGGAGCCGGGCGACTTCTTCCAGGAGGCGCGCCTGGACAAGCAGAACATGATTGATCGACTGACGTGGTCGGGGGCGACGCTGTACGATTTGTGTTCGAACCGGTTGCGCGCCTGCCGCAAGGCGGAGCCGCAGGGCGATGGCACGCCGACCGATCGGCCGATTCAGTTGACCGACCTCTTCGAGGAGGATGTCACGCGTCAGTTGCTGATCGATGCGCTGGATCAGATGCACCAGCCGCGCGACGCATTCAAGTTTCTCTATGCCGTGGTGCAGGAGCATTGCCGCACCGTCACCGCGGACGAGGCGTCGTACCGCATTCCGCGACTGACGCTGGAGAACGTCCGCCGCACGCAGGCGCAGCGGGTGCAGGAGTTGCATCGCGGATTGGCGCCGGCGTGAGGCGTCATCTCGCAGCGGGAGGCGCCCAACGGTGGGGCGGGTACACATTTCTTGATCGCGCGATTGGACGGGTGCGACGCGGCATCCCGCTTTGCAATGCTGTGCGCGGAAGGCCACGGCAGGTATTGAGCACGTGCGCGATTTCTGGGCATCCAACAGCCTGATTCAAGGCGAACGCCGCCTCAGCGCGCAGTGCCCGGAATCGCGGCCCGAGATCCATTCCATTCATTTTTCCCGCAAAAACACGCGTTTTTCCGGAGGATCAGGCGGTGATCGGGATTTTCCCGTCAGGTGTGGCACGACCGTTGCGATAAAGGGGGGTGTTCCTCGCAAAGCGCACACGGCTGTGAGCTTTTGGGCGAGGTCATTCGGAAAGGAGCTTCGCATGACGATCGGTCAGAACATTCGCCTTGGCATTCTGGGACTTTCGCTTGGTGCGTCGGCACTGGCGATGCCCCTGCAGGCGAAGGCTCAGGACGAGCCGGTGAGCCCCAACACGGGTCGCCTTTCACTGGACCTTTCGGTCGATTGGACCAACGCCTATTTCTTCCGCGGCATTCTGCAGGAGGATCAGGGCCTCATCGTTCAGCCCGCGGCGGAACTGGGCTTCAATATCTACCAGGGCGACAGCGCCATCAGCAGCTTCGATGTGTTCGGCGGCATCTGGGCATCGGTGCATGATGAACGCACCGGCGCGCCGACCGGCTCCACCGTCGGTTCGTGGTACGAGGCGGATCTGTACATCGGCGCATCGGTGACCGTCTTCGAGAACATCAACGCCGGCATCGTGTTCACCACTTACACCAGCCCCAGCAACGCGTTTGACACCGTCAACGAAATTGCGTTGTTCGCATCGTACGACGACAGCCACTTGTGGGAGGACATCGAGTGGTTCGTCGGTTTCGCGCCGGGGGTGACGATCGCGTTTGAGACGCATGGTTCAGCGTTTGGACCGGATAAAGGCACATACCTGGAACTGGGCATTTCGCCGACGTTTCTGTTCTTCCGCGAAGGCATGTTGGCCGACCTGGAGATCGCCACGCCGGTGGTCATCGGTCTGAGCCTCGATGATTACTACGAAACCGCCACGGACGAGGACACGTTCGGCTTCGTGAGTGCGGGGATCGTGGGCACACTGCCTCTGCCGATGCCCGCGGATGTCGGTCAGTGGACGCTCAGTGCCGGCGTGAACTTCCTGTTCCTCGGCGACAACCTGGAAACCGCCAACAACGGCGATGACTTTGAGGTGATCGGAACCCTCAGCCTGGGCATCAGCTACTGAGGAGCAAACAGACTTTCGATAGTGCAGGCACTTCGCTCCATTCTCCAACCAACCACGCGCAACGTCCCGCGGAGTGCCAAGCTAAGCCCGACTCACCAACCGGTGAGTTGGGCTTTTTTTCTTTTCGACCGTGTTGAACCGCGAATGAACGCGAACAGACGCCGATTGGTGAAAGCTTTGAATGGAACTGCACTCCAGGCGCTGGCCGAAACGTCATGGCACGCGACATCCGCGAATCTTCATTAAAAATTCGCGTCCATTCGCGGTTCCAAACGCCGCGATTGTCACTCTGCGATCTGCTCGAGCGCTTCGCAGAGCTGGGTGAGTTCATCGTCGGTGTTGAAGACGCCCGGGCTGATGCGGACAGCGCCGGTGGGGAACGTGCCCAGCCGCTGATGCGCATAGGGCGCGCAGTGCAGGCCGGGACGGACCGCGATGTTGAAGCTGTCGTCGAGGATGGAACCGACATCCGACGGTTCGTAGCCTTCGATGTTCAGCGACACGGTGCCGACGCGCTGTTTGGCATCGGGCGTGCCGTAGACGGTGAACCGATCGTGCGCGGTGAAGCGGTCGATGATGTGCTGGACCATCGCCTGCTCATGCTCGCGCGTGGCGGTCATGTCGTTGGCGACGACGTAATCGACACCCGCACCGAGGCCGGCGATGCCGACGGTGTTCGGCGTGCCGCCTTCAAGGTAGTAGGGGTAAAGCGCCGGCTGGGTGGGGGTGGAGGAGTCGCCGCCCGTACCGCCTTCGCGCCACGGCCGCATCGAACCCGCCTGCCCGCACCGCTCACCGACATAGAGCCCACCCGTGCCGGTCGGCCCCAGCAGCGACTTGTGCCCCGGGAACGCCAGCAGGTCGATGTGCATATCCGGGATGGACACCGGCACGATGCCCGCCGTCTGAGCCGCATCGAGGCAGAAAAGCACCTCGTGCTCACGCGCGATCGCACCGATGGCGGCGGCGTCCTGCACCGTGCCCAGCACGTTGGAACTGTGCGTCATGACGATGAGCCGGGTGCGCGGCGTGATCGCCTTCCTCACGTCATCCGGATCGATGAAGCCCGCATCGTCGCAGGTGATGCGCGTCAGTTCGATCACGCCGGCGTCGGCCATGGCCTGCAGCGGACGGCTGACGGAGTTGTGCTCCAGCACGGTGGTGATGACGTGTGGCGTGTCGCCGTGGGACGCAGCGACGCTGCCCAGCACGCCCTTGATCGCCATGTTCAGGGCATCGGTGCAGTTCATGGCGAAGATCAGGCGGTGCGGATCGTCCGCGCCGAACAGGCGCGTGAGTTTGAGCCGCACATCGTCGAGCATGCGCTCGGCGGCGACGGCCATGCGATGCCCGGCCCGCCCGGGGTTCGCCGCGTCCTCGGCCAGGAACTTCGCCATCGCCTGCGAAACCGCCGGCGGCTTGGGAAAACTCGTTGCTGCGTTATCGAAGTAAATCATGACGGTCGTTCACATTCTCCCCGAGTCAGCTAGCGCATTTCGACACTGCACTCGAGCTTTCATTTACTCTAAGGCGTGAGGGTTTCGCACAATGGCGTGACGAGGCTCACTTTGTGCCGCCAATTCCGCTCCTGACGCCCATGGCGATCAGGAACGCTCCCGCTCGCCGGCTGTAGTCCAAATGGCGGTTAACAATCCACATCCTTGTCTCACACGCTCGGCAGGCCCTGCACGCGGCGCCAGGCGCTGAGCTGGCCCAGGTGCGTCGATTCGTGGTAGAGCATCAGGTAGCCCAGGCACTTGCCCACCACGTCCCAGCGGCCCTGCCAGCGTTCGATCGTCATCGGGCGACTCACCACCGCCTCGCCTTCCTGCCGCAGGTATGCCGCAATCTGATCGTGCCCTTCGTTGAACGCCGCGATCAGCGCCGCCTTATTCGGGTAGGCCGACACATCCGCCACCGGCTTGGACTTCTGCCCGAATGGATGGTTCAGCGGGTCCTCCGGCTTCTCGCCCCGCAACAGCCCGAGGATCACCGGGTGATACGCGTTGAGGTGGCTCAGCGTCCATGCGGGGTGGTTCATCCCCGGCTGCGGCTGTGCCACCATCTGCTCGTCCGACAGGTCAGCCACCAGCTTGTTGGCGTAGTCCCTGTTGAAGTCCCACGTGAAAAGAATACCTTCGATCAATGCGTTGCTCATGGTTGAATCTGCTCCGGGCGCTTGCTTGTGTTGGATGTTTCAGAATACCGATCCCAGTCCCGCTGCGCGACGCCACGAGGACACCTGTCCCAGGTGCATGGCCGCGTGGGAGGTGGCGATGAACGCCAGCACATCGCCCTTGGTGGGGAATCGGCTGGCCATCTTCTCCACCGGGTTGGGCTGGTTCAGTTCCTCCTCGCTGACCGTCTGAAGCGCGGCGCTCAGCCGTTCGCACGTTTTGGCGAGTGCATCGAGCAGTTCCGCTTTGGCGGGGTAGATCGCGCGATCAGTGGTGGGGGAAGAGCCCGGCCCGAACAACTTGCCCCACGATTCGGGCAGCGTGGTGGGTTGGCCGAGCGCCACCTTCAGGAAGAAATCGTTCGTTGCCGCGAGGTGACCGATCACCCACGCGGGATGGTTGGGGACGCCATGCGGCTGCTCCGCCATGCGTTCCTCGGGCACATCTTTGACCAGCCCGTTGGCGTACTGCACCGTGAAATCAATCGTTCGCAAAACGTACTTCATTGAAACGCTCCCGAATCAGCTCAACTGTGACACGAATTCAACAGTCGCACCAACTGGCGAATCGCGCCGAGGTGGTACGCATTGTGTGCCGTCATCGCGGCAAGCCCCACGACGTTGATGGCGGGCCATTCCTGCACCGGTTTGGCCCGGCTTTCCTGCAGCAGCGCGAGCACCGCATCGTAGGCCCGCCGCAACTCCGCCTTCTGCGTTTCCCACGCCTGCGTCGACGGTTCGGGTGTGGCGAAGCTCGATGCCCAATCGGCCGGCGGGTTCTCGCCTTGCAAACGCTCATGCGTCAGGTCGAGCGAGAAACGCAGATGCGCCACGTGCGCGGCAATCGTGTTCATGCCCGCAGCGGGGGCCACATACGCATCCACCACACTCACCGACTCGATCGAGGCGAACACCCCGGTGTTTGGCGTGGCATCCACAATCCACACCCACTCGCCCACCTTGCCTTCGAAGGTCTCGCGAAACTGATCGATCAGCGTGGGAATCAGGTCAACATTCATACGTGACTCTCCCGGAAGTTGTCGTTGCGTTCCGCACGCTGGTCGCGATCAACGCTGATGTTTATGCGCCGACGTACTTCGCGTAGATGCTCTTGGCGGTGTTGGCCTCCTTGGTACCCTTGACGATCGCCCGGCCGTCCGTGAAGAGCGTCAGCTCGTAGGGGTTGCCGTTGTCGGTGATGTCCGCACGGAGCATGAACTTGTTGGCTTTCACCTGGCCGTGCGCCGCAAGGCGTTTGGCGATCTCATCAAAATCGAGCTTTTCGCCTTCGCTGAGCTTCTGGGTGAGTTGCACGGCGTTGCGGCCGCACAACGTCGTCGTGCCGCTGGCGAACTTGCCTTCGAGGAACTCGAACTGTCGTTGCTTGCAGCACGAGCAGTTGCCCACATCGTAGGCCTTGGCGACCTTGAGCTGGCGGATCGTGTTCTCCCACACGTCGATGCTCAGCAGCGTCGAGCGCACCGCCTGGTAATTGCCGGTAAGGATCTTCAGCGCTTCAACACACTGGTAGTTGGCGATGATGGACACCACCGGCCCGATCACGCCCGCCGTGTCGCACGTCGGGTTCATGCCCGGCGGGGGCGCCTGTTCGAAGATGCAGCGCAGGCAGGGCGTTGCCGTGTTGGCGAGTTCCCACGGCGTCTCGGCGGCATCGCCTTCGTGGCTGTGCGGCAGAATCGCGTAGGTCATCCCCGTCGTGCCCACCGCGCCGCCGTACACGTACGGAATCTTGTACTTCACCGCCACATCGTTGAGCAGGAAGCGCGTTTCGAAGTTGTCCAGGCCGTCGAGAATAATGTCGCAGTCCGCGGCCATCTTCTCCACGTTCGTGTGGTTCACATCGTCGATGAACGTGGTGACCTTCACCTGCGAGTTGATCTGCGCGATCTTGCGACGCGCGGCCTCGGCCTTGGGCACCGCGTTCTCCACGTCCGCCTCGTCAAAGAGAATCTGTCGCTGCAGGTTGGTCACTTCAATGAAGTCGCGGTCAGCGATGACCAGATGGCCTACCCCGGCGCGCGCGAGCATGTTGGCAATGACCGTCCCCAGCGCACCGCAGCCGCACACGAACACCTTCGCGTTCATCAGCTTGCGCTGCCCCTCCTCGCCGAAGCCCGGCAACAGCATCTGGCGGTGGTAGCGGTCGAGTTCGTTCTGCGTATTGATGGTGGTCATGGTGTTGGCCGCATATGAACGCGGATAAACGCGGATCGTGAGGAGGTTGGTGGTGCGTGGTTAGTGGTTGTTAATTGCAACAGGGTCGGATGCATCCATCTGTGTTCATCCGCGATTATCTGCGGCTTAAACACTACCCCGCGACGAGGCTCCCGCCTTCGACCGGGTCGACCTTGACGCCCAGTTCGATGAGGTATTTCAACGCTGCTTCGACTTCGTTTTCCTCGCCGCTGAAGAGCACCGCCATGATGCCGATGTCCTTCTGCACGCTTGCCTGACGGATGTCGAAGACAACGTTGGGGTACTTGTTTGACATCTTCCAGAGGCAGGGCTCGTTCTGATGCCCACCTTCAAACGTCAGCCAGCATTTACGCGTTGTTTCAGGCATGGATTTTTCGAAGTTTGATGTTCAAAGTTGAAGGCAGGGGAGCTGATAGCTCATAGCTCAAAACCCAATAATCCAAAGTTGCATGTTCAACTTTGCACTTGGAGTTTTCCTCGCTCAACCTCCCGCGATGGCGGGGACGATGGACACTTCATCGCCTTCCTTCAGCGCGGTGTCGAGATTGTCCATGAAGCGGATGTCTTCATCGTTCACGTAGACGTTGATGAAGCGGTTCAGTTCGTTTTCGTTGGCGTAGAGGCGCTTGCCCAGCTCGGGGTACCGCGTGGTAAGCGTGTTGAGCACCTCGCGAACGGAGCCGCCCTGCAACGTGACGGTTTCCTGGTTGTCGACCTGCGGCCGCAGGGCGGTGGGAATGCTGATGGTCACGGACATTGTCGAATCTCCTGTAGCGTCGAACTGCGTGGGCGGTTTTATGCGTTCACCTGCGTCGCGGGCGCAGCCGCCTTTTCCTTGATTTCATCCACGATCACGTCGAACTCCGCCAGCTTGGCGTTGATCACCGGGGCGGCGGCGAACTGGCCCTGCATCACCTCGATGGTCTTGAGCCCGTTGCCCGTGATGCACACGCAGATGGACTCGTCGCGGGGGATGCGGCCATCCTGAATGAGCTTGATCGCGCTGGCGAGCGTCGCGCCGCCGGCGGGCTCGGTGAAGATGCCCTCGGTGCGCGCCAGGAGCTTGATCGCATCGACGATCTCACCGTCCGTCGCCGAAGCGCCGTAGCCGCCCGATTCCTTCACCACCTTGATGACATAGTAGCCGTCCGCCGGGTTGCCGATGGCGATCGACTTGGCGAGCGTGTTGGGCTTCTGCGGGTGGAAGAGCTCGGCGTTCTCCTCGATCGCCTTCACCACCGGGTTGCAGCCCGCCGCCTGGGCGCCGTACATCTTCGGCTTGTTATCGTCGACGATGCCCAGCGTGATGAACTCCTGATACGCCTTCCAGATCTTGGGCAGGATCGTTCCGCCGGCGACGGGCACCACCGTGTGCTGCGGCAGCTTCCAGCCCATCTGCTCGGCGATTTCGAAGCCGTGCGTCTTGGCGCCTTCGGTGTAGAAGGGGCGCAGGTTGACGTTGACGATCGCCCAGCCGTACTTGTCGGCGATCTGCGAGCACAGGCGGTTCACATCGTCGTAGTTGCCGCGGATCTTGATCATGCGCGGGCTGAACACCTGCGAGCCGATGATCTTGCCCTCTTCCAGATCGTGCGGAATCATCACGAACGCGGTGAGGCCCGCCTTGGCGGCATGGGCGGCCACCGAATGGGCAAGGTTGCCCGTCGAGGCGCAGCCGACCGTGTCGAAGCCGAACTCGATCGCCTTGGTCAGCGCCACCGCCACCACGCGGTCCTTGTAGGAAAACGTGGGGTAGTTGGTCGAGTCGTCCTTGATGTACAGTTCCTTGACACCCAGCTCGGCGGCGAGGTTGTCCGCCTTGATCAGCGGCGTGAAGCCCGAGTTGAGCCCGACGCGCGGCTCACCCTCGATCGGCAGCAGGTCGCGGTAGCGCCAGATCGACCGCGGGCCCGCCTCGATCGAGGCGCGGGTCACCTTGCCCTGCATCGCGGCGTAGTCGTATGCCACCTCCACCGGACCGAAGTCGTGATCACACACGGTGCGCGGCTCGATGGCGTACTCCGCCCCACATTCCTTGCATCGCAGACTGCTGACGTAGCTCATGCTTGATCCTTTCACCCCGGAGTTCCCCGCCCAACGGCGGCGCTCGCCGAAAAACGCGACAAGTCGCGGCGCTTCATGGGGTCATAAAAAAACCCCGTCTCATCGCAGGATAAGAAGGGGCGTGGCTTCCGCAAGGGGGGTTGGAGCCGCTTCTTATCTTTCCCCGTCGGCCGCAGGGCCGAACAGGGTGGGAGTTCGCACCATTTCCCGCGTCGGCAAGCCGGCACGGGCGGTTGCGGTGGCGTCATCGGGCCCAGTCCCTCAGCCACTCGCGATAAGTCGCGCGTATGAAATTGTCAGACCTGATAGAATACCGCAGACCACTTTTGCGGTCAATCGGCTGCCCCCTTGCCTGCCCATGGCACTTCTCATATGCGAGGAAACGATGGACGAGCCAGCATTCTGGGATATCATCGCGAAATTCGATTGGGACAGCACGGGCGACGATGAGGCTGTCATTGCCCCCGCCGTGAGTGCGCTCACGAAGTACGATCCCATGGAGATCGAGCAGTTTGAGGACATCCTCGCGGCGAAGCTCCACGCCCTCGACACCGAGGCCCATGCCCGACAGACGGGCGAGTTCGCCTGGCAAGGGGATGAGGACGGCTTCTCGCCGGACCTGTTCCTCTACCAGCGATGCTGCGTGGTCGCCAACGGTCGGGCGCTATACGACGAGGTGGTCGCCGATCCGTCGAAAATGCCAAAGGATGTGGAGTTCGAAGCGCTGCTCTACGTTGCGGCGAATGCCTACGAACGTCGGACAGGCGAGCCGTTCGACTATGTCCCATCGCTGAACTATGAGACGTTCAGCAACCAGGCGGGCTGGACTGGACAAACGTTGTAATTCCCTGTTAGACGCATGCCGAAAACGGAACCAGCCGAGGCAAACACCATCGTACCCGGCTGACCGTCGCAACGCTGGCCATACTGTCGTGCACCATTCCAGCGCGACCCCGGTCGAAACAGGTCCATAATAAAACCCGCTCTTGCGAGCGGGTTTGTTGCATTTTCCCTTGGCCCTTGGCCGCTGCTTACCTCACCACGCGAAGTGGGCGAAGGCCTTGTTGGCTTCGGCCATGCGGTGGGTCTGCTCGCGGGTCTGGACGGCCTTGCCTTCGTTGTTGGCGGCGTCCATGAGTTCGCGGCCGAGTCGCATGTGCATCGGCTTGCCGCGATCGCTGCGGGCGGCCTGGATGATCCAGCGGAACGCCAAGCTCTGCTGACGGCGGGGCTTGACGTGCATCGGCACCTGATAGTTGGCACCGCCGACACGCTTGGAACGCACTTCGACGTTCGGCTTCACGTTGTGGACCGCACGCTCGAAGATCTCCAGCGCCGAGGGGTCGCCCTTGGTGCGCTTCTCGATTTCGTCGAACGCCTTGTAGACGACGCGCTGCGCCACCGACTTCTTCCCGCCATACATCAGGCAGTTGATGAAGCGGGAGAGCACCTTGCTGTTGTAACGGGGATCGCCGACGAGCTGGTCCTCGGCTTTGGTCATACGTCCGGCCATGAGTCACATTCCTTTTCGCGGCGGCTCATCCATCCCGAACCGTTCGGGATCCTGTTCACCCGTGTCGCACGGTGCGACGGGTTACTTGCCGCCGGGGCTAATAGGGGGGACCCATCCACCGGGTGAATGGGCCTTGTCAGTCGAAGATAATTTACTTGGCGCGTTTGACGCCATACTTACTGCGGCCCTTGCGGCGACCGTCGACGCCGAGGCAGTCCAGCGCGCCGCGGACGACGTGGTAACGCACACCGGGAAGGTCGCGGACACGCCCGCCGCGCACCAGCACGATCGAGTGTTCCTGAAGGTTGTGGCCCTCACCACCGATGTAGGCCGTCACTTCCTTGCCGTTGCTCAGCCGAACACGGGCCACCTTGCGGAGCGCCGAGTTGGGCTTCTTGGGGGTGACGGTCTTCACCTGAAGACACACACCACGCTTCTGCGGGCAGGACTCCAGATCCTTGACCTTACTCTTGGCCTTGGGCGTTCGGCGGGGGTTGGCGACGAGCTGGTTAATCGTGGGCATAACGGTCCTCGGGAAAATCCAGTCATCAGCGGGCATTCGGCCCGCCGACAGGCTTCTCGCAAAAAGTCGAGCGGAGCAGTATAGCCGGGATGGGGGCGCCGTTGCAAATGCGATTGCCCGGTTTCCCGCCCCGGCCAGCCCAAAGCCAGGGGATAGCCATCCCCCGGGCCGAAAACACCACCTCGCATGCGGCAAAATGGCAAAACAGGATGCATGCCCACTGCACAACCGCACGTAGCCCGCCAGACCCATCATCCGTTCGTCCGCCCCATACGATCTCCGAACGAAACCCCTCGTCAGACACGACGGTAGGGGGATGTCAACAGATGTCCGACACGAATGCCATTAACTTAAGCCGTAACTCCGTGCTGAGGCGCGCTTTACGGTGAAA